>DHBY01000083.1:0-17494 GCA_002398845.1 Firmicutes bacterium UBA4916
TTCAGTGGTCTCGAACCGTCCCTGGTGCAGCTATTGTATTTACTCATATGTGCCATTAACTACTCTTATAAAACGACTAAAAGGCATTTTTTGAGGTGAAATTCTAAATCTAGGTAGTTCATATTTATTTAAACTCTTGGTAACATATCCTGTTTTTATGGTAAATGCTATTTCATATCCCGTGCTTTTTAAATATTCAATAGTATTTTCATCGTATTTTCCATAAGGGTAGGCAAAGTATTTAGCGTTTAATAGTTCCTTATTTTTTGTTAAATCATCTAAGATTGTTTTTTTATTCTTTGATAGTATTAAAGCTTTATTATCTTTATTAAAACCATGAAGATTATATGTATGACTTTCGTAATTAAATACATCTCTATATTTATAGGTTTCCCCTATACTTAAGGATTGAGTTGAACTAGGGTCAAAGGGTTCTTGCGGACTGTCTACTCTATAACCTAGCATAAATATGGTTCCTCTAAAATTATATTTTTTCATTATAGGATAAGCATATAGTGCATTGCTTAGATAACCATCATCAAAAGTTATGACTACAGTTTTTTCTGGTAAAGTGATTTTTCCATCCATAAATGCATTTAGTTCATCTAAAGTAGCAGTGTAGAATCCATTTTCATATAGATAATCCATTTGCTTTTTAAAGGCTTCTACGGATAAAACGCTGCTATTTTTAGACCAATTATAATTATCTATATCTTCTTCCATTAATAAGTGATGATACATAAGTACTGGTATTTTTTCTGCATGTTTTTCACTTAATTGATTGTGAAGTTTTAATATTTCTTCTCTAAGCCTTATATTTTCTTCTTTGAGTAAATCATATTTTTCAGTTAAGTTATTATGATCTTCCTCAGTAGCGTAGACTATCATAGATGCTTGTCCCAATAGAATAATCATTACTAAAAAAATAATTCCGAATTTCCTCATATTAAGCTCCTTTCGCTGTGAAATTGTATTATTTCTATTATATATTTTTTGTTATTGGTTGTAAACCAAGATATTACCAAATCGCCATAGTAAAATATTTCTCTCTAATCTATATAATGAATAGAGGAGAGTGATAATATGAACAAACAAGAGTTCATTGAAAGGGTTTATGAAGCTTCAAAAGAAGGGTATAGGGAATATGGTATATTACCAAGTTTAGTCATAGCCCAAGCCATACTGGAATCAGCTTGGGGGGAGAAACATATAGCAAATAATATATTTGGAATAAAGGCTGGAAGCTCTTGGAATGGGAAATTTGTAGTTAGAAAAACATTAGAATGGGATGGGAAAAAGTATGTCACTAAAGAAGAAAAGTTTAGAGCTTATGATACTATGGAAGATAGCATTAAAGATTATTTAAAACTAATAGGCACAGCCAAAAGATATGAAAAGGTAAGGAAAGCCAAAGACTATAAAGAGGCTTGTAAGCTTATATATGAAGCTGGCTATGCAACAGATCCTAAATATAGCGATAAATTAATGAATATAATCGAATCCAACAAATTATATCAATATGATAAGGTAGCTGACAGTGTAAGTGATTGGGCAATAGAAGCCTGGAATTGGGCTAAAGAAAATAAAATTACCGACGGAAATAGGCCTAAAGCTTATGCGACTCGGGAAGAAGTGATTACCATGCTTTATAGATTGCTAAATATAAAAAAATAGAATCAATATACTAATATATTTAAACCAACCCCTATTAGGGTTGGTTATTTTTACTTTTATAATATTATGCTAATTGTATGGTATAATATTATTTGAATTGTTATTAGGAAATCATATGCCTAAGGGGGAGTATTAATGCGTTTAGAGATATTTGATTTTATTGATGACACAATAAATTTAGTTGAAAGTTATAGAAGTGTTCTAGAGAATGGTACCAAAGAGTTGGAGGATTATTTTAAGAAACTGCTTTTGGATCATGACAATGTTTTAAATATTAGCTCTAGGATTAAATCATCTATGAGTTTAAAAGAAAAAATCCTGCGAAATGATTTTTACTTAAAATACAAATCGCCAGAAAAACTTGTGGAAAACTTATCGGATTTAATTGGCTTAAGAATTGAGTGCAGGTTTATTGAAGATGAAGAAAATGTATATAATGAACTATTAGATATATTCGATTTACAACAGGGAAGAGACTATTACTATAATGAAAGTAAACCAAATATACTTCTTAAACTTGATGGAGACCAGCCTCAACTGCAGAAGAATGGTTTTGGTATATATAGAATTGATGGAAAGTATATATCTAAAAGTATTACGGTGAATTTTGAACTTCAAATTAAGTCCCTTGTAAATGTGTTTTGGAGTGAAGCAGAGCATAAAGTGCTATATAAGAATTATAGATATTTACTTAAAGAGGATTTGTTTAAGGATATAATGTCTTCAATGAATGAAAATCTAAATATGATAGATAGACAGCTTATGATACTTTACAACCATTTAAGGGATATGGATGAATCCAATAAAGATAAGAGAAAAAAGCAGCTAGAAGGACTTCTTTCTAAGATAATATATGAAATATACTCTGAAAGGACTAGGGAGGAATGTGGCTTTGTTGTAGATTATAGGAAAACCTGTGATGTAATAGTTTCTTATGTACTTAGGAAAAATGGTTCATCAATTGGAGATAATTATGATGATGCATTTATTAAAGTCTTGGAAAGATTATATCAAATAGGGGATAATGAAATACATTTTGATAGGTATATTGAATTTGAAAGAGAAGTAAAATATGAAGATAAGTTTTGTAGGAAAATTGGTGAGGCAATTCTCGAAATAATAAACAAGGATTTTAAATGGAATCTATTTTTCAAAATAATATTTGAATTAGAAACGGGGAATAATGCTGAGGACTTTGAAGGTTTCATCATCTTTTTAAAAAATAGATTTTTGGCTAATTTAAATAAAAATCATACTTTAAATACTAAATTTAATAAGGAAGAAAGAGAAGAGATTATCCAATATATTATGGATTTAGTGGCAAAAGCTTTTATAGAAAATAGGGAAATAGAATTTATAAATGACGATAATATAGATTGTATCAATGATAATATAAATATAACTTTGAATAAGGCTACATCCTATGAAATGTGGAAACAAAACATCAACTATTTTACTAATGAATTGACTATGAAATTAAATGATTATTAGGCCTTCTTTGTTGTCAAAAGTTTTTTAACTATAATTAGTGGTATAATTGACTTTGTAAATCAAAGTTTTATTTGAAGGGAGTTTTTTTATGAAAGACATTAGGGTTAGGTTTGCTCCCAGCCCAACAGGGTATTTGCATATAGGAGGAGCAAGGACTGCGTTGTTTAATTATTATTTTGCTAGAAGATATAACGGTAAGTTTATCCTTAGAATAGAGGATACAGATAGGGAAAGGTTTAAGGAAGATTCTGTATCTCAGATAATTTCAAGTATGAAATGGTTAGGAATAGATTGGGACGAGGGCCCAGAAAAAGGCGGAGATTATGGTCCATATTATCAATCGGAGAGAACAGAACTTTATAGGAAAGAAGTTAGTAGATTATTAGAAGAAGGAAAGGCTTACTATTGTTTTTGTACTGAAGAGGATATTGAAAAGGAAAGAGAAGAACAGAAAAGATTAAAGTTACCCTTTAGATATTCAGGCAAATGCTCAAAACTATCAAAGGAAGAAATTGAAAAAAACCTAAGAGAAGGGAAACCTTATGTTGTTAGAATCAAGATTCCAAGAGAAGGAACTACGGAAGTAGAGGATTTAATTAGGGGGAAGGTATCCTTTGACAATAGTCAACTTGATGACTATATTATCCTTAAATCTAATAATATGCCTACATACAACTTTGCTTGTGTAGTAGATGATTATGCTATGAAGATAAGCCATGTAATAAGGGCTGAGGAACATCTTTCAAATACGCCTAAACAGGTTTTAATATATAAAGCACTAGGATATGAAATACCTAAATTTGCTCACTTGTCTATGATACTTGCACCAGATAGAAGTAAATTAAGTAAAAGACATGGAGCAACATCTGTAGAGGAATTTAAAGAAAAGGGATATTTAAAAGAAACTTTAGTTAATTATTTAACCCTTTTAGGATGGTCACCAGGAGAAGATAGGGAAGTATTTGAAATGGCAGATACAACCAAAAAATTTTCATTAGATAAGGTATCAAAAACTGCTGCAATATACGATATAGATAAGCTTACATGGATGAATGGAGTTTATTTAAGGGAGTCGGATTTAGATTATGTAACTAAAGAAGCCATTCCATTTTTTATAGATAAAGGATTAATTAAGGAAGAAGAAGTTGAAAGCAAATATGAATATATTAAAAGGGTTGTAGATGTAATAAGAGAAAAGGTTAAATTACTTCCAGAAATAGCTGATGCTGGCGAATACTTCTTCAAAGAAATAGAAGAGTACGATCCAAAAGGAGTAGATAAAAGGTTTAAAAAGGAAGGTGTAGTAGAACTATTAGAAAAAGGCAAAGAAACATTAGCCAAAGCTTCTTCCTTTGATGTGGAAACTGTGGAAAAAGCCTATAGAGATTTAATAGATGAACTAGGGATAAAAGGTGGAGATATAATTCATCCTACTAGACTAGCTATATCTGGAAGAACCGTTGGGCCAGGGCTTTTTGACATAATATCTATATTAGGAAAAGAAGTTTGTATTGAAAGAATAAACAAGGCAATTGAATTTATAAATAAAAATAGTTGAAATTTATCTAAAATAGGAGTATAATAAAAATTGTCTTTGAAGTTCCGGGATGGTGTAGCTGGTAGCACCTATGACTCTGGATCATATAGCCTAGGTTCGAATCCTGGTCCCGGAGCCAACAATATAACTTTTATGGCCTCATGGTCAAGCGGTTAAGACGTCGCCCTCTCACGGCGAAATCAGGAGTTCGATTCTCCTTGAGGCTACCAAAATTTTAAACAACTTATCACTATAATAAAGTGATAAGTTGTTTTTTTATTATATTGAAATCCTATTTTCCACAGACTAAAATAGTAGATGAGGTGATTAAAATGGCCAATATGGCAAATAGTAAATTGAAGCTTCTTTATATATTGGATATTTTAAATAGACATACAGATGAGGATAATATTTTAACATCAAATGATATTGTACTTGAGTTAGAGAAAATGGGGTTAACAGCTGAGAGGCGCTCTGTTATTAGAGATATAAAAACTTTAGTAGACTATGGCTATGATATTAGTCTTTATGAGGAAAATAATATTGGCTATTATATGAGAAGTAGAGACTTTGAAGAAGAAGAGCTGCAAATATTGATAGATTCTGTTATAGCCTCTAAAGCTCTATCTTTTTCTAAGACCAATGAATTAATAATGAAACTATTAAGTCTATCTAGTGATAAATTTGCTAAAAAAGTAATGGAAAGGCTATGCATAGATCCTAATGAGAAAAGTGAAAATGAAAAGATTTACTATAATATAAATATAATAAGTGAGGCTATTACAGAAAATAAAAAGGTAAGCTTTAGATATTTGACCTATGATGTTAATAAAGAGCAAAAATTTAAGAAAGAAGGAAAAGGTTATATAGTAAGTCCCTATGCATTAACCTGGTATGAAGACAATTATTACTTAATTGGTGTCCATGAGAAGTACTCAAATATTTCTCATTATAGGGTAGATAGAATATCAGAAGTCAGTATAGTAGATGGAAAACGAAAATTAGCAGATTGTTTGATGGATATAAATGATTTCAATGTTAAAGAATACATAGATTCAACCTTTAATGTTTTTACAGGAAAGAAGAAAAAAATTAAGCTAAAGTTTACTAATGATTTAATGAACGCAATTATAGATAAATTTGGAACCAATGTATATATAACTCCTTATGGAGAAGAACATTGTATACTAGTTGATGATGTAATTGTTAGTGAAGGTTTTATTTCTTGGATTTTACAATTTGAAGTGAAAATAGAAATATTAGAGCCAATAGAAATAAGGGAATTGGTAAAGGAAAAAATATTAGAACTAATTAGGGTATATGAGATTTAGTATTAAAAAGATTTAAAAACTTATGGCTAAAAAACAAATAATTATATATTAAGCTATTTACATTAGACAAAAACTATCTTTCTAATGGTTATTATAGAAAAGATAGTTTTTTAATTTGTGTAGGTTTTACATATGCTAATGCTTCCTTTACCATATATAATAATATTAGAATAATTTAATCTATTAAATTATATAGAGTATGGATTTATAGGAGTATAAGTTAGTAAAGCTTTTATGTTGTAGGTTTTCTACAAATAAAGTTTTAATTATAAGGGATAAAAGGAGTGGTAATTGTGAGTAAAATGGTTTTTAAAGGAGATATAGTTTTTACCCCTACTAAAGATAAATTTCAAGTTCATAAAAACTCCTATTTAGTAGTAGAGGAAGGAAAGGTAGTTGGTATATATAAGGAATTAAAAGAGGAGTACAAGGCATATCCTATTAAGGATTTTACTGATAAAATGATAATTCCCGGCTTTGTGGATTTACATCTTCATGCTCCCCAATATCCTAATATGGGCTTAGGCCTTGATAAAGAGTTAATTCCTTGGCTTGAAACCTATACCTTTCCAGAGGAAGAAAAGTATGAAGATAAAGTTTATGCAAAAAAGGTTTACTCTAGGCTTATTAAGGATTTGTGGAGAGTAGGTACTACTCGAGCTGTAGTTTTTAGCAGTATTCACAAGGAAAGTACAAAACTTTTAATGGATATGTTTATTGAGGCAGGTTTAGGAGCTTATGTAGGGAAGGTAAATATGGATAGGAATTCAACCCCCAATCTAACAGAGGATACAGAGAAATCCATTGTAAGAACAGAAGAAATTATATTAGAATATAAAGACAAATCACATTTAGTTAAGCCTATAATCACTCCAAGGTTTGTCCCTACATGTACGCCAAAGCTTATGAAAGGCCTTGGAAAGTTAGCTATTACTTATGGTATTCCAGTTCAATCCCATTTAAGTGAAAACACATCGGAAGTAGAATGGGTTAAGGAATTGCATCCTGAATGTCCTAACTACGGCTCTGTTTATAACGAGTACAAATTATTTGGCCAAACTAATACTATAATGGCCCATTGTATATATAATACAGATGAAGAAATTGAGCTTATGGCGAAAAATGGGGTGTTTGCAGCCCATTGCCCTTATTCTAATTTTAATTTATCTAGTGGCATAATGGCTGTAAGAAAATTTTTAGATAAAGGAATCCCGGTAGGTTTAGGATCAGACATATCTGGAGGTAATATTTTAAGCATACCTAGTATTATGGCAGGGGCTATTCAAGCTTCAAAGATGAAATGGTTAGAAACAGGTAAGAAACTTAAGCCTTTGTCTAGCTCGGAAGCTTTTTTCCTAGGTACAAAAGGAGGAGGCAGTTTCTTTGGTAAAGTAGGGAGTTTTGAAGAAGGATATGATTTTGATGCTTTAATAATTGACGATGGAAACTTAGGAGATATAGATAAATTATCTTTGGAAGAGAGGATTCAAAAGTTTATTTATATTGGAGATGACAGAAATATTCTAGAAAGATATGTTCATGGCAGAAAGGTTGAAGAGCCTAAGTAGACAGAATATTTTTGCTATGCTATAATTTTAATAAAGGGTATAAAAAGATAGGGGTAGATGTAGTATGCCTAGACAAAATGGAATTAGTGTAGAGGATATGCTAGATTTAGAGGTAATGGAAAACTGTAAATTAATTGCTGGCTTTAAAGGTGTTAGAAATACTATATCAAGAGTCAATATTATGGCAGATCCAGACATATTGGACTGGGTCCATGAAGGAGAATTTTTATTAACTACTGCTTATTTTTTCGAAAAGGACAATATGAAAGCCCAAAAAAATTTAATAAGGGTATGTGCAGATAAAAAACTTGCTGGTATTGGAATAAAGGTCATGCCTTATTTAGATTCCATGCCAGAAGAGGTTTTAAATTTAGCTAATGAATTGAATTTTCCTTTAATTGATATTCATTATTCTATACCTTTATCGGATATTATGATGTCCACTTTTAAGGAAATATTTAATAAGCAAGTATCTCTATTGGAAAGGATAGAAAAGGTTCATGAACAATTGATGGCTGTTATGTTAGAGGGAAAAGGTATTGAAGAAGTAACCCAAGTAGTTTATGAAAACATAAAAAATCCAGCGGTAATAAACTTGAACTTTTCTAATCAGACTTTTGAACAATTAGGGAATATAGATAAAGATTTAAGAAAAGAGATATTAAAGGATGTAAAGGAATTTTATGACCCAAACAATGGTAGAAGTAGGTTAAAAAAATTAGATGAAGATAAAGTTTTAATGGATGGTAAATTTATTAACAGGATGATTATGCCTATTGTATTAAAGGATAATGTATATGGTCATATATTTACTTGGTCTACAAATACGCCTTTAGGAGGTTTTGATTTATCTATAATTGAATCAGCTGCAACTACCATAGCTTTAGCCATATTACAGGAGCTTTCCGTTAAGGAAGTAGAAATAAAATATAGATCGGATTTCTTTGAGGATTTAATATCTAGGGATCCTAAGAGAAAAAGAAAAGCTTTAGAAAGAGCCCGTTTTTTCAATTTAAAATCACAGGATTATTATGTTATTGAAGTAATGAGTTTTAAATTAAAAATTGAAGATGATAAAGATGATGAGCACTTTTTTGAATATCTGCAAGATCATATTAATACGATAGTTACTATGGTAGAAGATATTATGGGCTATTTGAGCTTAGACGGTATAGTGGCTACTAAATTAAATGGTATTCAAATACTATTAGGTTTTGAGGAAATAAATCCTATAGAAAATAGACTTTCGGAATTTAACGAAAGGGTAATTAAAGCTTTAAAAGAAAGATTCAAAGATATGGATACAAAAATAGGGGTAGGTAGAGTTTACAGAGGCCTTGATAATGTAAATAAAAGTTTTTCCGATGCAGTTAAAACCATAAGGACAGGGAAGGTAATTATGGATAAGGAAATCATTACTTTCAATGAATTAGGTATATTTAAAATACTATGTCAAGATTTTTTAACAGAGGAGTTAGAGGATTTCTACAATACAACTTTAAAACCTTTAGTAGATTATGATAATAAAAAGTCTACAGAATTTGTTAAAACCTTAGAAGCTTATTTTAAATTCAATGGAAACCTAACCCGTATGTCCGAACATTTATATACTCACTACAATACTATTTTATATAGGATCAATAGAATAAACGATATAACTGGCATGAATTTAGACAATTCAAATGATAGACTGAACTTGGAAATTGCATTAAAAATTAAAAAACTGTTAAGCAATTGACAATCTTAGACAATGCACAATTCACAATTATTGGGGCCATTCTTTCGGGCCATTATCGGGCGACCAAAGGTCGCCCTTATTTTTTGTTTTTAATTGTGCATTGTGCATCGTGAATTGTGCATTGATTCTACTCTTCAACTAGTGCAACTGCTCTTATAGGAGAACCGGAACCATCTCTTATTTTTAAAGGTAATCCAATATACAAAAATCTTTTATTAAGTACCTTATCTAAGTTACATAAATTTTCCGTATTGGTTATATTGTATTCTCCGCAAACTAAATGACCAGAGAAGTTAAGATCATCTGGAGTTAAATCTATGGCTGGTGCGTCTATTCCGATATTCATGACCCCTTGCTTGGCTAACCATTTAGCTCCTTCATAGCTTAAGCCTGTATAGTCTGTTTGAAACTTATCCGTACCATAAGTCCTATCGTGATGTCCTGTATATAATAGAACTATATCTCCCTTTTTAATTTCTTGTCCTGATTTTTTTACAGCTTCTTCTAAATCTTTTGGTTCAATATAATCTGGATATCTTACATGACTTACATCAATACATATAGCAGAACCCCAAAAATGTTCTAAAGGCATTTTATCAACAGTAGGGCCTCCTGGTTTAAATTCCGATACTCCATCACTATGAGTTCCACAATGTTCACTTAATAGAAGATTTCTAGCAGAAAAACCTAAAGTATGGCTTCCTGTTAACTCCATATTTTCTTCATGGGTCATATTGGTCATAATGAAGGTTTTTTGATGCATAGGGAATACGGACATACCTTGAAAGATTTCTTGAGATAAATCAATGAGTTTTAAGGCCAAAATTATAACCTCCTTATAAATTTTTATTTCACATAAACATTATATTAATTTTTATTATATCCATAATAAAGAGGAAGGCTATAGATAAAATATACAAATTTAAAGGAAGGAGGGGTTATATTATTATACAGATAAATAAAGGGAAAGGTTTTATTTTATTTAAAGTTATTAGATTTTAACAAAATCTTCAATAGTTTTTTAAGTTTAATGTAATATTTTTATAGAAATTTAACAAGGATTGTTAAATAATATTATGTTAATATAGAAAAAATGAAGTTGATATTAAAACAAGGGGGTTTGTAAAATGTATGATGTTATAATCAAAAATGCCAGAATTCCACAAGGTGATGATATGGTTTTAACAAATATCCTAGTAAAGGATGAAAAGATTTCTGGCTTTTTAGATAATGTAGATGGAGTAGATGCAAAGGAAGTCATAGATGCTGGCGGTCATTTAACACTACCTGGGTGTATAGATTCTCATACTCACTTTATGTATCAAGGTTTTCCACATAGAGAAAACTTTTTAACAGGTTCAGCAGCAGCAGCAAGTGGAGGAGTAACTACAGTTATAGATATGCCTTGTTGTTCTGTTCCATCAGCAAGAAGTGTTGAACAATTAAAATTAAAATTAGATTTAGTAAGACCTCAATCCTTAGTTGACTATGCTATGTGGGGTGGAGTTACAGGAGAAGATGTAAGAGAAGGATGGCTAGACAATGTTCAGGAACAAGCTGATTTTGGTGCTGTTGCTTTTAAGGCTTATATGACACCATCAGTTCCAACATACCCAAGAGTTACAGATCCAGAAATGTATGAAGCTTTTAAAGCTGTAGCTAAAACAGGGCTTCCTATTGGAATCCATGCTGAAAACTTTGCTATGTGTGATTTTTATGTTAAGAAGTTCCAAAAAGAAGGACGTTTAGATGGACCAGCTTGGGCAGAAGCAAGATTAGAATTAGCAGAAAAAGTTGCTATTCAATTAGGTATTAGTTTTGCAGAAGATACAGGAGTAAGATTACACATAGTTCATATGAGTACCGGAGTTGGAGCTCAATTAGTAAAAGAAGCAAAAGAAAAAGGTTTAACTGTAACTTGTGAGACTTGTCCTCATTATTTAACTTTAAACTATAAAGAATCTATGGGTAAATATGGTCCATTAGCTAAGATTGCACCTCCTTTAAGAGAAGAAAAAGACAATAAAATGCTTTGGGAAGGTTTAGCAGATGGCAGTGTAGACTTTATAGCTACAGACCATGCTCCTTATGAATTAGAAGCTGAAAAACTTAAAAAAGGTATGAATATATGGACATCATTCCCAGGAATACCTGGTGTTGAAACTATGGTTCCTGTATTAGTAAGTGAAGGATATAATAAAGGTAGAATTTCCTTAAGTAGATTAGTAGAAGTACTATCAACTAATGCTGCAAAACATTATGGCTTATATCCAAAGAAAGGTGCTATGAATATAGGTTCAGATGCTGACTTTACTATAATAGATCTTGATAAGAGATGGGTTATAGATCCTAAGAAACAAGCTTCCATGTGTGGATACAATCCTCTAGAAGGTATGGAATTAAAAGGCAAGGTAGTTAAGACTGTAGTTCGTGGACATTTAGTATTTGAAGATGTAGACGAAAGTACTTTAGGAAAAATGACTGACAAAGATTTACAAGAAATTGTTCACAACTATCCAGAAGGAATTGAAGAAAAATATGCAGAAATATTCAAGAAATACCCACATCTACACAGTAAAGAATATGAAAACAGCTATAGAGTTCACCATCCAGAAGTAATAGATAAACATATAAGAGGAATTAAAGGTATTAAAGTACAACCAGGATTCGGAAGATTTGTAAAGAGACAAAGTATCCAAGTATTACCTAGAACTATAAAGTATTAATTAAATATTAATTGGGACGTAAGGTTTTACTTACGCCCCAATAGATAAAATAAACTGATAAAATAAACTAAATTTTAAAAAGGAGTGGAATTATATGTCAAAACATGCCATACTTATTATAGATATGTTAAACGATTTTGCCAATGAGAAAGGTTCACTTTATTGTCCAGGATCTGCAAAAATAACTAAGAATCTTCAAGGATTAATAAAATGGGTTAGAGAAAGAAAAGGGGACGATATTCAATTAGTATATGTTCAAGAATCCCATAGAAAAAATGATGCAGACTTTAGAGTTAGACCAGTTCATGCTGTTAAAGGAACTTGGGGTGCAGATTTTATAAAAGAACTATATCCAGAAAGTGGCGAATATATAGTTCAAAAGAGAAGACATAGTGGCTTTGCATATACAGATTTAGATTTATATTTAAGAGAAGAAAACATAGATACAGTAGTAGTAACAGGCGTATGGACTAATGTATGTGTAAGAAGTACAGCTACAGATGCATTAGCTAGGGCTTATAGAGTAATTGCTTTAAGTGATGGATGTGATTCCAAGACAGAAGAAATGCAGGAATATGGACTTAAGGATTTAAGTATATTTGCAAAAATAATGACTATTGATGAATATAAAGACGCCTGGGAAAAAGGTCTAGACCCATGGGAAGGCGGAGGAGACAAAGAAAATAAAGTTAAATAAAGACAATTGACAATGCACTATGACAATGCACAATGCACAATTAAAACCATTAAAACCTTTGTAGGGGCGACCTTTGGTCGCCCAGATAATGACCCGAAAGAATGACCCCGATAATTGTGAACTTAAGCAGGGGACCAAAATTGTGTTTTTCAATTTTGCGTACATCGCTTAGTTTGTTTATCTAGTGAATTGTGAACTGTGAATTGGAAGAGAGGGGTTTTTATATGAGAGTAGTAGTTGGAATATCGGGGGGGAGCGGATCTATATATGCTATTTCCCTTCTAAAAGCATTAAAAGAACTAAATATTGAAACTCACTTGGTAGTAACTGCTATGGGAGAATATGTAACCAAGCACGAATGCGGCATGAATTTAGAGGAATTAAAAGGTCTAGCTACTTATTTTCATGATAATAAAAACTTTGCAGCTCCTATAGCTAGTGGTTCTTTCAAAGTGGACAGTATGGTGGTTCTCCCTTGCTCAATGAAAACATTATCATCGGTTGCCAATGGATTTTCTGACAGCCTTTTGGCAAGAGCATGTGATGTAACCATTAAAGAAGGAAGAAAGTTAATATTAGTACCTAGAGAAACTCCATTAAGCCCTATACATTTAGAAAATATGCTAAAATTGTCTAGAATTGGGGTTACTATATTTCCACCTAGTCCTGGATTTTATAATCACCCAGAGACTTTAGAGGACATAGTTTTAGATATGACGGGAAGAATACTTGATATGATGGGAGTAGAAAACAATCTAGTCAATAGATGGAAAGGCTTATAGGAAAGGAGGGGAAATGTTGGAAACTCAAATGCTAAGACACACCCTAGAGGAAATGGATAGAATGGGAGAACTTCTTTTATGTGATAGGGAAGTAAATCCAGAGTACGAACTAGGGGCAGTTCTTAAATATTTTAGAAACAAAAAACCTATTTTATTTAATAGGATTAAAGGAAGTTCAGTAAAGGTTGCTGGAGGCCTTTATGGTGATAGAGAAATCATTTATAGCTTACTTAATATGAATAATGAAAATAGATTATTTAAATTTATGGATGCCATTGCAAATCCTGAACCTTATAAGGTAGTAGCAAAGGGACCTATAAAAGAAAATATAATTAGAAACAATATTGATTTATCAAGAATTCTCCCTGTTCCTAAGTTTCAAGGGAAGGATTCTTCCAAGTTTATTACAGCAGGTGCATTGGTAATAAAGGATCCAGAAACAGGGAAGTACTTCACATCTATAAGAAGATTTCAAGTAAATGGGAGAAATGAATTATCAGCTCTCATATCATCACCCAAACTTACCAATGATTTTTTAGAATTAGAAAGTATGAGAAAACCTTTAGAAGTAGCTATAATATTAGGGTATGATGCACCATTTTTAATGGCTAGCCAAATTAGCTCGGCTACTTATGGAGTGGATAAATATGAAGTGGATAGTGCTTTAAGAGGAGAACCTTTAGAATTAGTACCTTGTGAATCTGTAGACCTTTTAGTACCTGCCTATTCAGAAATAGTCCTTGAAGGTAGAATGGTACCAGGAAAAAGGGAACTAGAAGGACCTTTTGGTGAGTTAATGGGTTATTATGGAGCACAAGCACCTCACCCAATAATAGAGATAAATACTATTATGCATAGGAATAATCCAATATTTCAAGCTGCATTTCCTTGTAGAGAGGAACATTTATCTAATGGGCTTATCAGAGAAGTGGAATTATATAACTATTTAAAAAATCAAGTGGATGTAGTGGATGTAAATGTTACGGAAGGCGGAGGTTATAGATTCAATGCTTTTGCATCCATAAACAAGGGAAAAGAAGGAGAAGGCAAATCAGCAATTATAGCAGCTTTAGGCTCTAATAAGGATTTAAAGCAGGTAGTTATAGTAGATAAGGATGTAAATATATTTGATTTAGAAGATATAGAATGGGCCATTACTACAAGGGCACAGGCAAGTCAGGATTTAGTCATTATACCTGGAGCTTTAGGTTCATCATTGGAACCATCCCATGGTTTAAGGGGAGTAACAGACAAAGTAGGCATAGATGCTACAAAACCTTTAGGTGAAAGAGGGGCTAATTTTGAAAGGGCTATAATTCCTGGATTTGAGGATATAGATATTAACAGATATTTTCCAAATATTAAATAAATAGAGGTGAGGTAAGATGAACGAAGCTATAGGTATGGTTGAAACAAGATCCCTTGCTGCAGCCATTGAAGCAGCAGATTCCATGGTAAAAGCTGCAAATGTAAGAATAATGGATTTTCAAATAGTAGGTTCTGGGCTAGTGTCAGTCACTGTTGCAGGCGATGTAGGGGCAGTTACGGCAGCTGTGGAAAGCGGAAAGTATCGGGGAGCCCAAGTGGCAGAAGTAGTTTCAGCTAATGTTATTCCAAGACCTCATGATGAAGTGGATAAAATATTTTAGTATTATGGTGGTGAAATTTTATGGTTAATCCATTAGCTAGGGTAGTTATGAACAATGTGGTTAAAAAAACTAACCCTAATAGCAATACTAGCTTAAAAAATAAAGGTAAACAATTGAATCTTGAAAAACTAGATGCAATTGCTGGTAGCATTAGTTCAGAAAAAAAGGTTAACAATTTAACTAATAAGGAACAGAATTTAATTATTGACGTAATAAATGGAGAAACAAAAATCAAGGAAGAAAAACATACAGCTACTATGTTAACTTTAGATGAAGCAGTAGAAAGGATTAAAGGTAGCCGGTAAAAGGAGGTCATGTAATGAATAAGGCATTGGGACTTATTGAAGCTGTAGGGTTTACTACTGCTGTTGCTGCTTTAGATGCAGCTAGTAAAGCTGCTGATGTAACCTTAATAGGAGTAGAAAAGATAATAGGAGTAGAAAAAGCAGTTGGAGTAAATATTCAGCTAGCTGGTGAAGTTGCAGCAGTAAAAGCCGCTGTGGATGCAGGAGTTGAAGCAGGCAATAAGGTAGGAGTCATTGCTGCTAGTCGTGTAATTCCAAGACCCCATGATGAGGTGGATAAATTAATTGAAGAGTTTTCCAAGGATTTAAAGGAAAAAGAGGAGAGTAAAGAGAATAAGGAAGTAAAAGAAGAAACAAAGAAAAATAAGAAGAAATCTGACAAGGAGGAATAAATAATGAGTCAAGCGCTAGGATTAGTTGAAACAAAAGGATTGGTAGGTTCCATTGAGGCTGCAGATGCTATGGTAAAAGCAGCTAATGTAACGTTAGTAGGCTATGAAAAGATAGGATTTGGACTTGTAACTGTAATGGTTAGAGGAGATGTAGGAGCAGTAAAGGCAGCAGTAGACGCTGGAGCAGAAGCTGCAAGAACCGTTGGAGAACTTCATTCTGTTCATGTAATACCAAGACCACATTCAGAGGTTGAAAGAGTTATATTAAAGCAATATGAATAAATCCAATTGGAGTGTTTTAAATGGTTAAAAACAAAATAACCTTAAATGTTTTAGCAGATATAACTAAAAAAATCAGCGGAGGAAATTTTTTAGATTGTCAAGAAAAGGTATTAATAGTCTTTACTGGCTCAAATATGGATCTGGATAAAAGGGTTCAGGAGTTAAAAAGACTAGAGGAAAACAATATTCAAGTTTCCCTAGCCTTTTCCTTTATGGCAGAAAGAATTTTAGATACAGATAATATAATAAATGCCTTAGATCCTTTTGAAATATATAGGGAAGAGGATATATTTAATATTGAAAATATCCTTAAAGTCTATTCTTATGTAATAGGACCAAATATTACTATGAATACCCTTTCAAAAGTATCTTTAGGTATGATAGATAGCTTTGTACCTAATATTATATGGACCTATTTATATATGGGGAAAGAAGTATATCTAGATTTTACCTCTGTTAAAAATTATCTTGGTGAACCATGTAAGAACAAGGAGATAGAAGGAATTATAGAAAATCATATTAATGGCTTAAAAAAGATGGGAGCTGTAGAAATAGAAGAAGGCAATTATATAGAAAAAATAGTCAATAAATCAAAATCTTCTATTTCCAATAATGATACCAGTGGAGAGGCTAATTTTAGCAAAGTAATAACAGAAAGAGATATGATGGGACTTTCTCTAAATAATAAATCTATGGTTCTACCAAAGGGGACCATTATAACACCCTTGGCAAAAGATAGAGCTAGGGAATTAGGAATTAAAATAGAGTTAGAAAGATAGGGAGGCAGGGAAAATGTATATAGGTAGAATTATTGGAACAGTAGTAGCAACGAGAAAAGATGAAAATTTAGTGGGCTCAAAATTAATGATTACCCAGCCTCTTAATGTTAAATTAAAACCTATAGGAGAACCATTAATTGCTGTAGATACAGTAGGGGCAGGTATAGGAGAGTTGATTATATACACAAAAGGAACCGCCGCCAGAATAGCAGCCAAAAAAATGGATTCTCCCATTGATATATCTATAGTAGGAATAATCGATGAAATTGATGTACATGAATAACAATTGACAATTGACAAGAGAGGAGGTAGTAAGAATTGGACACTAAATATATAAAGATGGCAATGGAGTATAGGAATTTAATAGATGTACTTATGGGGGATAAGGATTTTGCTGATATGGTCCTATATAATGGAGAAGTTGTAAACGTTATTACAAAAGAAATTTATAAAGCTGATATTGCCATTAAAGATAAATATATATTATTAGTAGGGGATTGTAAGGACTTAATAGGACCGGATACTTTAGTTATAGACGTTAGA
>DHBY01000083.1:17751-17946 GCA_002398845.1 Firmicutes bacterium UBA4916
GAATTTTCTAGATTATCCATTCCATCAGGCACTACTACATTAGTGGCAGACCCTCATGAAATAGGAAATGCTTTGGGGCCTGTTGGTATGAAGGCTATGGCTGATGAAATAGACTCAGTCCCAAACAATGTGTATCTAGTAGTGCCAGCTTTAACTCCTGATTGTCCAGATTTGGAGACAGCTGGAGTTGATGTA
>DHBY01000002.1:0-2731 GCA_002398845.1 Firmicutes bacterium UBA4916
CTTTTTCAGTGGTCTCGGACAGTTCTTTTTGCAGTCCAATAATTTACAATTATAATAGTTGCGAAAGTATATGATTTAAGGAAATAAAGGATGGTCAGTAATCATTTTTGACGTGCAAAAAATAAAAAGAACTATCTCCCTTGCATTCAAAATAGTATCACAAGAAGAAAGCAACCCCTAAAAGGTCTGTATTTTACAGCCTCATAGGGGTTTTGTTCATCACTCCCGCCGTAGGTTGCGGGCTTGTAGCTTCTAAAGTCGCTACAAGCCTCGCCAACCCTGACAGGGGTAGTACCTACAGTTCACCTTCACTACCGTTCGTTTCACTGGGTACTACTCCCATTCTATTGTAGCAGGAGGTTTATCTGTTATATCATATACTATTCTATTTACTTCTGGCACTTCACTAGTAATTCTAGTAGATATTTTTTCTAATACATCTAATGGTATTGGGTACCACTTAGCTACCATTGCATCTTTTGTGGTTATGGCTCTTAATGCTATGGTATGCTTATAGGTTCTTTCTCCATGGGTTACTCCTACGCTTCTTATATTGGGCAATATGGCAAAGTATTGCCAGATTTCTTTATCTAGCCCTGCTTTTTTGATTTCATCTCTATATATATAATCTGCCTCTCTAAGTATGTCTAGTTTTTCTTTTGTTAACTCGCCAAGGCATCTAACTCCTAGTCCTGGTCCTGGGAAAGGCTGCCTATCTACTATGTCTGAACTAATCCCAAGTAATCTACCGACTTCTCTTACCTCATCTTTAAATAATTGTCTCAAGGGTTCTAACAATTTAAAATTAACATCCTCAGGAAGTCCACCTACATTGTGATGGCTTTTTACCGCAACTTTTCCGTCTATTCCACTTTCTATTACATCTGGATAAATGGTCCCTTGTACTAGGAAATCTATGTCCGTTAATTTACTTTGTTCTTCTTCAAATACCCTTATGAATTCTTCTCCAATAACTTTTCTTTTTTGTTCTGGATCTGTAACGCCTTTTAGCTTGCCTAAAAATCTATCTTCAGCATCTACGCTAATAAGATTTATATGGAATTCGTCCCTAAATACCTTTTCTACTTGTTCCTTCTCATTTTTTCTAAGAAGTCCATGGTCTACAAATACACATACTAAGTTATCTCCAATGGCTTTGTGAACCAATACAGCTGCTACTGATGAATCCACTCCACCAGATAGTGCGCATAAAGCTTTTTTATCTCCTACTTCTTTTTTAATTTCCTTTATACTTTCTTCAATAAATTCTTTCATATTCCATTTCTTTTCGCAATTGCAGATTTTAAATAGGAAATTATCGATTATCTTTTTACCATAATCCGAAGTTTCTATTTCAGGATGGAATTTTACACCATAGACTTTTTCTTCTTCGTTTGCTATTGCAGCGATATTTTCTCCAAATTTAGCAATTCCCTTAAAATCTTCTGGGATAGTCTTAAATACATATTCTTTATTTATCCAAAGGGGCATTTTTTCTTCTAATCCGTTGAATAAGAGGCTATTTTTATCTACATTTATGGTTTCAAAATCATAGTCATGTTTCTTAGGTTCTGTTGACTTTCCTCCATGAATTTCTGCCATGATATCAGCACCATATCCTATAGCTAGAACAGGTGCACCTAATTTAAAGACTTCTTTACTCATCTTCTCTATAGATACAACATCATTTGGTTCTCCACCAGAGATTATTATTCCCTCAGGATTTTTAGCTTTAATTCTTTCTATGGAATAGCTATAAGGTACTATTTCACAATAAACCTTAGATTCCCTAATGTGTCTTCCCAAAAACCTGCTAAATTTGCCACCTAAATCTAAAATTAAAATCAAATTTAAACCTCCTTTATTATCTTCTGCTATAATTTGGAGCTTCTTTTGTAATGTTGATATCGTGAGGATGGTTTTCTACTAAAGAGGCGCTGGATATTTTGATAAATCTTGCTTTTTCTTGTAATTCTACGATATCTTTTGCTCCAACATATCCCATTCCAGATCTTAAACCGCCGAGAAGTTGATAAGCCACATCTCCCAATGGTCCCCTATATGGAACTCTTCCTTCTACACCTTCAGGAACCAATTTTTTAGTATCCTCTTGGAAATATCTATCCCTACTACCAGCTTGCATAGCTCCCATAGAGCCCATTCCTCTATATACTTTAAATCTTCTACCTTCATATAGCTCTTCTTCTCCTGGGCTTTCGTTGGTGCCTGCAAATAATGAACCTATCATAACTACATTTGCTCCAGCTGCTATTGCTTTGGTAATATCTCCAGAGTATTTGACTCCTCCATCAGCAATTACTGGTATATCATATTCCTTTGCAGCTTTAGCACAATTTATGATAGCGGTAATTTGAGGTACACCAATACCAGTAACCACTCTTGTAGTACATATGGAGCCTGGTCCTATCCCAACTTTAACTGCATCGACGCCAGCTTTGATTAAATCCACAGTAGCTTCAGCTGTTGCTACATTTCCAGCTATTACTTGTAAATTTGGGTACTCAACTTTTATTTTTTTAACAGCTTCAATTACACCCTTAGAATGACCATGAGCCGTATCTACTACAATTACATCTACTTTTGCCTTAACCAATGCCTCTATTCTCTCCATCATGTCATGAGTAACACCTACTGCTGCTCCTGCTAATAATCTACCTGTATCGTCCTTTGCAGAATTTGGATATTGGATAGATTTTTCTATATCCTTTAT
>DHBY01000002.1:2982-3934 GCA_002398845.1 Firmicutes bacterium UBA4916
GCTTCATCCATAGTAATATCCGTTTTTGCAGTAACTAGATTTTCCTTAGTCATTACATCATCAATTTTTTTAGTGGTATCCGTTTCAAACCTAATATCCCTATTGGTAATAATTCCAACTAATCTACCGTCATCTTCTACAATTGGTACTCCTGATATATGGTATCTTTCCATTAATTCCAATGCATCAGAGACATTATGGCATCTTGTAAGATAAAATGGATCTGTAATTATACCATGTTCAGACCTTTTAACTTTATCCACTTCTAATGCCTGTTGTTTAATGGTCATATTTTTATGGATTATTCCTATTCCACCTTCTCTAGCCATTGCTATGGCCATTTTAGATTCAGTTACCGTATCCATACCAGCACTCATCAATGGAATGTTTAATTTTATATTTCTTGTTAAATAAGAGTTTATTTTAACTTCCTTTGGTAAAACATCAGATTTACCAGGTAATAACAACACATCATCAAATGTTAATCCTTCCCCAACAAATTCCACTTCAATTCCTCCTTTTATTTATTATTTATTAGTATACCACAATTATAGGAAATACTTCCTAAAAAGTTAAGTATATTATATGTAATATAAGTTTAATATTTTTCTTTCTAACTTAGCAAAAATTAGCCCTTATGTCAAGTGCTTTATTTTTTAATCCATTAAATCAAGTTAATATTAAAATCCAATTGTGGAATAGTTTGTAACCTTTATAAATATAAAAAGCCCTTTCCCAGTTTATTATATTTATATTCTTTCCTGGGAAAGAGCAGTTATACTCTACTTTACTAAATGGCAAGCCACATAATGACCTGGCTTTTTCTCTTCGAAATTAGGTTTAGCCTCTTTACAAATATCTTTTCTTTCTCTGCATCTACCATAAAATACACATCCTGGTGGAGGATCAATTGGGCTTGGCACATCCCCCTCTAGTACAATACGCTCTCTTT
>DHBY01000086.1 GCA_002398845.1 Firmicutes bacterium UBA4916
TTTCAGTGGTCTCGAACCGTCCCTTTTGCATTTTTGCATTTCTTATTGACAAGTCTATTTAACTTTGTTAATATTCTGTATACGTCCAAAAATAGAACTTGAAAGGAGGGTTTATAATGCATATTGTGGCGGAGGATCTAAGTAAATCCTTTAAAATCTCCAAAAGAAATCCTGGTATAGGTAATGCTTTCAAAAATCTTTTTCATAGGGAATACGAAACTATAAATGCTTTGGACAAGGTATCCTTTGAAATTGAGGAAGGAGAACTGGTAGGCTATATAGGGCCAAACGGAGCTGGAAAGTCTACTACAGTTAAAATACTAAGTGGAATTCTTACTCCAGATTCAGGAAGTTGCCAAGTATTAGGGAAAGTCCCTTGGAAAGAAAGGGTAGAGCATGTAAGAAACATAGGGGTAGTATTTGGTCAGAGGACTCAATTATGGTGGGACTTGCCTGTTATAGATTCTTTTGAACTTTTAAGGGATATATACAAAGTGCCATATAGTGAATATGAAAAAACTAAAAATGAACTTGTAGAACGGCTAGATTTAAGTGATTTCATAAACACTCCCGTTAGACAATTAAGCCTTGGACAAAAAATGAGATGCGAATTAGCAGCATCATTACTTCATTCTCCAGCTATACTATTCTTAGATGAACCTACAATTGGTCTTGATGCAGTATCAAAATTAGCTGTCCGTGAATTTATTAAAGAATTAAATCAAGAAAAAAAGACTACAGTTATACTTACCACCCATGATATGGACGATATTGAAACTCTATGCAGTAGAGTTATTGTCATTGGAAAGGGCCAAATTTTATCAGATAGTTCCCTTGACGAATTGAGAAAAAGAGTATCAAAAGAACGAAGATTGATTATTGAATTAGAAAACAATGGATTTAATCTTTCTATAAAGGGGGCATATTTAGTGAAATGGGAAGGCAATAGAGCCTTTATTAATTTTGACCCTGAAATAATTTCACCTGCAAAATTAATTGCCACTATATCCAATACTTATGAAATAAAAGATGTATTCATTGAAAATCCTCCTATAGAAGAAACTATAGCTAATTTATATGAGGAGTTAAAAATATGAGAGCTTATCTGTCTATAATTAAAATCAGATTTATTTTACTCCTTCAATATAGAATGGCTGCCATTGCAGGAGTATGTACTCAATTCTTTTTTGGAATGGTTCGGGTAATGGTTTTTTATGCTTTTTATAGTACAACTACTAATAAAGCACCCTTAACTTATAGCCAAGCCATAACATATATATGGATAGGCCAGGCTCTGTTTAGTATGGTGCCTTGGAATGGAGATAGTGAGATACAAAATTTGATTCGAACTGGGGATATTAGTTATGAATTATTAAGACCCATTAATCTATATGATCAATGGTTTTGTAGAGCCTTTGCTTTAAGGACTGCCCCTACTATTCTTCGAGCCATACCTATGTTTATAATAGCTTTATTTTTATTGCCCAAGGATTACGGAATGATGTTTCCACCTACTGTTAGCGCATTTATGGGATGGGTAATTACCATCTTCGGCGCTCTGATGATTTCTTGTACCATAACTAATATTATCAATATTTGTACCCTATGGTCTATATCTGGCGATGGAATTACTAGATTATTATCAGCTATTGTGACTTTTTCATCAGGAATGATAGTTCCTCTTCCACTTTTTCCAGATTGGTTAAAAAAGATTTTAGAATTATTACCTTTTAGCGGTTTAATTGATATACCAATAAAATTTTATATCGGGGATATCCCTATTAATGAAATTTATAAGTATTTTAGTTTCCAAATCGCTTGGGCAATTATATTATATGTATTTGGACAATGGCTATTAAATAGAAAATTAAAAGATATTATAGTGCAGGGGGGATAAATATGAGTGGATTTAAACTTTATTTTAGATATTTATCTTTGTGTATTCAAAGCCAATTACAGTATAGAGCTTCTTTTATAATGATGAGTATAGGGCACTTTTTAATAACATTTATAGATTTTTTAGGATTATGGGTACTTTTTCAGCAGTTTGGAAATTTAAAAGGATTTACCTTTGAGGAGGCAGCACTATTTTATGGAATGGTACATATTGCTTTTGCAATAACAGAAGCTTGGACTAGAGGTTTTGACACCTTTCCTAGGCTAGTCAGAAATGGAGACTTCGATAGAATTCTCACAAGACCTAGAAATACGGTTTTACAAGTATTAGGCCACGATTTTCAAATAATGAGAGTGGGAAGGTTTCTTCAAGGTTTTATAGTTTTACTTTGGGCCGCTTATAAATTGAATGTAAAGTGGAATTTTGGGAAGATAATGCTTCTAATATTTTCAATTATTAGCGGAAACTTATTATTTTCGGGTCTTATTATACTTCAAGCTACACTGTCTTTTTGGACTGTAGAGAGTTTGGAGATAATCAATTCATTTACCTATGGAGGTGTAGAAACAGCCCAATATCCGTTGTCTATATATAAATCTTGGTTTAGGAAGATATTTATATTCATAATCCCTCTTGCATGTATAAACTATTTTCCAGCTATGGCAATACTAGAAAAACCAGATCCATTAAAATCCCCAATATGGTTTCAATGGATATCTCCTATTGCTGGGATAATATTTTTCTTAGTTAGCCTTTGGGTTTGGAAGTTTGGGGTTAAACATTATAAATCAACAGGAAGTTGATGTACCGGGGGCTGTCCCCAGTGCATTAAATATTTAATTTGTTTAAATAAAGGATTCTGTTAATATATGTAGAATATAGCCATGTAGGAAAAATAATAAAAAGATATTATGAAAGAACATTCTAACCATTGGAGGAGGCTCTTTTTAGCTAAGAGTATCTTATTTCATTGGCAGAAGGTACCTTAAATAAACTTAATAAAATCAAAAAAATGGGGGTATTAAATTATGCTAATGGAAAATAAAAATGTATTCAATTGGATAGAAGAAAAACTATCACCTGATTTTTGTACTTCCGAAGAGTTTATTTATAACGAAATGGAATCTCAATCGGATTTTGGTTTACCTATAATATATCAGCCTTTTGATTATACAAAAAGTTTGCATTGGGCTGATAGGGGAAACCTTTTTGATTATCTTTATTCAACAGGTGGAGAAGGTAAAAAACTATTAGACTTTGGGCCAGGAGATGGTTGGCCTTCACTAATCGTTGCTCCTTATGCTAAAGAAGTTATAGGATTGGATTCATCTGCAAAACGGATAGAAGTATGTACAGAAAATGCAAAGCGAATGGGGATTACAAATGCAAGTTTTATAAATTATGAAGTTGGGACCAAATTGCCCTTTGAAGACAATACCTTTGATGGCGTAATGGCTGCCTCATCTGTAGAACAAACACCAAATCCTAAGAAAACTATAGAAGAATTATATCGAGTATTAAAACCAGGAGGAAGATTAAGAATTTATTATGAAGCATTAAATAATTATAAAGGCGGACAAGAAAATGATTTTTGGATTGCTGGATTAGGTAGTGGGCTTTGTAAGCTAATATTATTTGATAGAAATATTGATGATGAATATGTTATTCAATATGGACTGACAATTGAAATGTCAGAGGAAGAGTTAAGTAAAAAGATATCATTAGATGGTAAAGATTCTTTTGATAATATTAATATTTCATTTTTAGAAAATATAAAAAGTAAAATTATTAATGTTAAGGCTTGCAAGACAATACATCCTTCGGGAAAAACCTATATGTCTTGGTTAAAGGATGTTGGATTTAAAGAAATCCTACCTTCCCATAGTGGAAGGATTGCAGCATATAAACTCTTTCAGCAATTTACAGATGAAAATATACCAAAGGATTTAGATTCTATTGATGAATTAATTAAAAAAGTAGTAAAAGTGGCTATAGAATTAAAGGCCCCAATAGATATGGATCCGATGATTACTGCAGTGAAATAAAAATCTTAAAAAGGAGTGGGAGTATTGGCTTTAAAAGAAACTGAAAAAACCTGCCCAATCTGTGGTAAGGACAACAATTGCCAACATGATGAGAATTGTTGGTGTCAAACAGTTGAAATACCTAAGTATATTTTAGAGTTAGTTCCAGAAGATAAAAAGGGGAAATCTTGTATATGCAAATCCTGTATAGAAAAATACAAGAAATAAATAGTAAGGGGGTATTAACTATATGGATGTATTAGAAACTATATTTACGCGTAGAAGTATACGTAAATTTACTGGAGAGCCTATAAGAGATGAAGATTTAAAAACCATATTAAAAGCTGGATTTCAAGCACCTTCAGCTCATAACTATCAGCCAAGGGAATATATTGTAGTAAGGGATAAAGAAACTATTAAAAAAATTTCAGAATTTCATAAATACGCAAAGATGTTGCCTAAAGCTGGCTGTGGAATAATAGTTTGTGGGAATAAGGACAAACAACCAGAAATGGGCTTTCTTATAGAAGACTGTTCAGCCTCAATACAAAATATCTTATTAGCAGCTCATGGATTAGGTTTAGGGGCAGTTTGGTGTGGGCTTTATTCTGTAGAAAAACTGACAGAAGATATGAAAGATGCATTAGAATTACCAGAAAACATAATTCCTATTGGCATGGTAGTAGTTGGGGTTAAGGATGAGGAAAAAGTTGCAATTGATAGATATGATGAAAGCAAAGTCCACTTTGGGTAATAGAAAATAGGAAATAGCCACATAGTCTGACGGTTCTCATGGACTAGAGTAAAAAAAGTTCCAGTAAGATTAATATTTCTTATTGGAACTTTTTTTATTATGCAGCAATATTTATAGAATCTAAATTTTTTACAACATTTTTAATTCATTTCTTTGAATGAAGTCGTTTGGCTTCAAATACCATTGACATTTTATGTTAAAGGTTTAAAATAAAATAGTAATTTTTCGTTAATCATAAGAAAGGGTGATTATTATGAAAAAATTCGAGGTACCCTTTAATTTTGATATAGAACTATTAAATTTTTTAGACAACAATATTGATAAAAATTGGATTGAGTTTCTATTTCTATCGCCTTTTAAGGAAGATAGTGGAAATGCTAGAAGCCATATAGAAAACGTAGAGGTAAATGGTTGGATTTATAAGGTGCCAGAAACTAGAGAAGAGTATGCAAAATATATTGAAGAAATACAGACAAGAGGATATAGGCCTGCAATCCTACTACAAGACCGTAATCCAATTGGGAAGGAAAAACTGAATTATTATTTTAATTTAGGAATCAAAGATTTTATAGTAAATAATGATAATCTTGCACTATATATAAAGAGTAAAGATTCTAATTATAATGTAGTAGCTTCTATAACTAAAATACTCAGTGCCAATGATATTGCTGAAAATGATTACTCTATGTATGATAAAATCGTGCTTCATTTTCCATTCAATAGGGCATTATGCAGATTAAAAGAACTTCCTAAAAAATATAAATATATAATACTTGCCAACTCCTATTGCTCCTATATCTGTACAGAAGCCAGAAATCATTGGTATAGTACTTCCGAAAATATTGGTAGTGTAAATTGCACTAAACATTTCAATAAAGATAAATTAGTGTATATTCCACCTGAATATATACATCTTTTTGAACCTTATGTATCAAATTTTAAACTTCAAGGAAGAGAATATCCTACCTTTAAATTAGCTAATGAAATATATTATTACTATAACAAACTTCACAATCCTATGGCAGGAGTTATATACAATAGATTAAGTCCTTTTAATGAACAGGAATATTTTAACCAAGCAAAAAACTTAAGTTTTGTAGTCAAAAATAATTTTATCTCTAGCAATCCAACATTACCAAGTTCGCCTAAAGAATTTAAAACTTCTGCTTAAACACAGAAGGACGGTTTTTCTTATATTTAGTATCAAAAATGCAAAAAGAATCGTCTCTGGTGCAAATTAGCTTAAGGATAAATAGGATTTGGTTAAAAATAAAACTGTGACAGAAATATTCTTGTGACAGTTTTATTTTATATATCTATTATAATTATAGTTAGAAGATGGAATACTAAAAAGAGTGTGCTAAAAAGATACAAAATACATATTTTAAAGAAATGCTTAATAAGAAGGAATGATTAGATAATTAAAGTATATGATTGATAATTAAGATAAATAAGCTATAATTGCTTACTAAAATTTTGACAATATAAATTACAAGTTATAGTATTAAGTCAAGACGCTAACGATAATTTATAAAAAGTGGCTCATATCGAAACATATGTCACAGATTAGAACATACCGTTTTAAAGAATAATTAGAAAGCAATTCTTAAATTCCTCATAATCTGGGGATATACTAAAACAAGTATTTGTAAAGTGATGTCTAGATAATTTAACATATGATGAAATTCATCTATAATCAGTTACATTAAGCAAGGGAAGGTGGAAAATAATGGACTGAACCGTCCCTCTTGCATTGATGTTAAGGGAAACCTTTACATAAATACTAAACAAAGAAAGGGGAGTAAATATGTTTAAGAAAAGACTAAATATCAATGGTATTCTGAAGACAATCATTACTGACCCTGAAACTACTTTAGCGGATGTACTTAGAAAACAACTTTTATTAACAGGTACAAAAGTAGGCTGTGGCAAAGGTGAATGTGGTGCTTGTAATGTAATCATGAATGGGAAAGTTGTTAAATCATGTATTACTAGAATGAAAAGAGTACCAGATGAAGCAGAAATTATTACTATTGAAGGAATTGGTACTCAAGATAATCTTCATCCGCTACAACTTGCATGGATGGTTCATGGTGCAGCTCAATGCGGATTTTGTACACCTGGTTTTATAGTTTCGGCAAAGGTTTTACTAGATGAAAACCCAAATCCAACAAGAAAAGAAGTAAGGGATTGGTTCCAAAAGACTAGAAATGTTTGTAGATGTACAGGTTATATACCTCAAGTTGATTCAGTAATGACTGCAGCTAAACTTATGAGAGGAGAAATCACAAAAGAAGAAATATGGAGAAAGTTACCTGAAGGAGCAAGTATGATAGGTTCAGAGCTTATAAGACCATCAGCTAGTGCAAAGGTTACTGGAACTTGGGAATTTGGTGCTGATCTTGGCCTTACTCTTCCAGATGATACCCTACACATTAAACTTGTTCAGGCAAAGGTTTCCCATGCAAATATTCTTTCTATAGATACTAGTGAAGCTGAAAAGATGCCTGGAGTATTTAAGGTATTAACATACAAGGATGTAAAAGGTACAAATAGAATAAACGGATTAGCATTCCCTTCAAACAAGGGAGATGGACTTGATAGGCCTATACTTTGTGATAAAAAGGTATTCCAGTTTGGAGATGCTATAGCAATGGTGTTGGCAGACACCCCTGGCCGTGCAGAAGCAGCTTGTGAAAAGGTAAAAGTTGAACTTGAAGAACTTCCAGCTTATATGAGTGCACCTGCAGCAATGGCAGAAGATGCTATAGAAATCCACCCTGGGACACCTAATATTTATTTTACTACAACAATAGCAAAAGGGGAAGAAGTAGAACCAATATTTGAAAAATGTAAATATGTAGTTGAAGACGATTTCTATGTTGGTAGACAACCACATTTACCTATAGAACCGGATGTAGGTTTTGCATTTTTTAACGAAGAAGGAATATTAAATATTCATTCAAAGAGTGTTTCCCTACATGCTCATACTGCTATGATTGCAGATGGTATTGGCCTTCCTCTTGAAGAAATAGCTCTTGTACAAAATCCTGCTGGTGGAACCTTTGGATATAAATTTAGTCCTACTATTGAAGCATTACTTGGTGTTGCTGCAATAGCAACTAATAAACCAGTATATCTTGAATTTGATATGTATCAGCAAATAACTTATACAGGAAAGAGATCACCTTTCTTTATGCATGTCAAGATGGGTGCTGACAAGGAAGGCAAGATATTAGCTTTAGAAAGCGATTGGAGCGTTGATCATGGTCCTTATTCAGAATTAGGTGATCTTCTTACTATGAGAGGGTCTCAATATATAGGTGCAGGTTATGATATACCAAATATAAGAGGAGAAGGAAGAACTGTCTGTACTAACCATGCATGGGGTTCTGCATTTAGAGGATATGGTTCACCACAATCTCTTTTTTCATCTGAAGTTTTGATTGATGAACTTGCAGCTAAAATGGGTGTAGATCCATTAGAACTTAGATACAAGAACGTATATAGGGAAGGAAGTACAACCCCTACAGGCTGTGAACCTGATGTAATATGTCTTCCAACTATGATCGATAAAATGAGACCTTACTATAAAGAAGCACAAGAAAGAGTTGCCAAGAAAAATGCTAATGCACAAGGAAAGAAATATGGAGTAGGAACTGCAATCCTTCTTTACGGTTCTGGACTTGATGGAGCAGACTCTTCGGAAGCTTGGGCAGAAATTACTTCTAATGGAGTTACAGTTGGAAACTCATGGGAAGACCATGGTCAAGGGGCAGATATGGGAACTTTAACTATTGCCTATGAAACACTAAGACCTCTTGGAATAAGACCTGAAAATATAAAACTTGTTATGAACGATATGAACTTTACTCCTAACAGTGGACCAGCAGGTGGAAGCCGTTCAAATGTATTGACAGGAAATGCTACAAGAGTTGCCTGTGAAAATCTATTAAATGCTTTGAAGAAGGAAGATGGAACTTATAGAACTTATGAAGAAATGGTTGCAGAAAAACTTCCTACAAAATACGATGGAAAATGGACTGCACCTTGTACAGCTAGTGATGTTAGAAACGGACAAGGGAATCCATTCCCATGCTATATGTATGGATTTCTAATAGTAGAAGTTGAGGTAGATTTGGCAACAGGAAAAGTAATAGTTGAAAAACTAAATATTATTTCAGATGTAGGAACTATAATCAATAAACTTGTTGTTGATGGACAAATCTACGGAGGACTTACTCAAGGTATCGGTCTTGCCTTAAGTGAAGAATTTGAAGATATAAAGAAACATACAACTTTAACAAAATGTGGAATTCCACAAATAAAAGACGTTCCAGACGATATAGAACTTCATTACCTAGAAACTAAAAGACCACTTGGACCTTATGGTGCATCTGGAGCAGGTGAAATGCCTCTTTCAGCACCACATGCTGCAATAATTAATGCAATATATAATGCATGTGGAGTTAGAATAACTAAGCTTCCTGCTCTTCCTGAGAAAGTAAAAGCTGGATTAGAAGAACTAGGAATTAAGTAATAAACATTTTAAGAAGCCTAAAGTGAATACCTATTTATTCATTTTAGGTTTCTTTTAAAAATATATTAAATATTAAAGGAGAAATATGGGATGGATCTTGATAAACTACTTGCCAAACAAGAACTTTGCATAAATGACAATTTACCTTCATGTGTAGCTATGTGTCCTATTCATGTGGACGTAAAAGGCTTTATGGAACAAATCCAAAAAGAAGATTTTCAAGAAGCCTACAATATCCTTCAAAAGAGAATGCCCATGGCCAAGGTAATATCACAGGTTTGTGATCATCCTTGTCAGAATGTTTGTGTTAGAAAAGATAAGGGTGGAGATATATCCATAGGAGATCTTGAAAAGGCCGTAGCTCAGTATGAAGGAACTGTAAAGAAAAGGAGCCTTCCAATACCTGATAACAATAAAAAAGTTGCCATTATAGGAGGAGGTATTAGTGGTTTAACCTGCGCTATAGATCTTCGAAAAAAAGGTTATACCGTTACAATTTTTGAAAAGAATAAGGAATTAGGAGGAAGGCTGAGAAGGTTTGTTGGAGACCTTTTAACTGAAAAGGTTTTAGAAGAAGAAATTGAAGACATTAAAAAATTAGGTGTAGAAATAAAAACTGGGGTAACAATATCCCAAGAAGATATAAAAGGACTTAGAGAAAAATATGAAGCTATATATATAGGAACTGGTAAATGGGAAGTTGAATTTAAAATAGATGGTATAACCTTTGAAACGGGAATAGACGGTGTATTTTGTGGCGGAAGAATAGCTATAGGAAATGATTCAATCATTCTATCTGTTTCAACGGGGAGGAGAGCTGCTATTTCCATGGATAGATATATACAAAAAACATCTCTTACCGCCCTTAGAAAAGAGGAAGGTTCCTACAAAACAGAGCTAAAGGTGGATACTTCAGATGTATCAGAGGAACCTAAAATAGTACCATCTTCAGATGTGTATACAAAGGAAGAAGCTATATTAGAGGCTAAAAGATGCCTTTTGTGTGAATGTCACAAATGTTATAAGGCATGTCCCCATCTTCAATATGAAAAATTGGATCCAAAGGCATATATAAGGAAGATAAATCATAATGAAAGGATTATTTTAGGAGATCACTATGCCAACAAGGCTATAAATTCCTGTATGCTATGTGGACTATGCAAAAGCGTATGTCCAACAGGTGTAGACATGGCAGAAATCATTAGGGATACGAGAAAAAGCATGGTATCTAGGGGAAAAATGCCTCCTTCAGCCCATGATTTTGCATTAAAGGATATGGAATTCAATATGAGCGAGTATTTTAACCTTCTAAAACATCAGTCGGGAATGGATAAAAGTAAGTTTTTGTTTTTCCCAGGTTGTCAGCTTTCTGGGTCTTATCCTCAATACGTTGAAAAATCCTATGCTTATCTTATGGAAAAACTAGAAGGTGGCGTGGGACTTTATCTCAATTGCTGTGGTGCACCTGGTGAATGGGCAGGAAGGGATGATTTATTTGAAACTTCTCTTAAAAAAATATATTTGGATTGGGAATCTATGGGAAGGCCTACTTTCATACTCGCTTGTTCTACATGCTACTATATTTTGAAAAACTATCTTCCAGATATAAATATAATAACTTTATGGGAAATATTTAATGAAAAAGGATTGCCATCAGGAGCTCATAAGGGAGAAGGCAAAAACCTTGTGGTCCATGATTCTTGTACAGCTAGGGATTATTCTAATATCTATGATGGAATAAGAGATATAGTTAAAAAACTTGAATACGACATAACAGAGCCACACTACACAAAGGAACAAACCCAATGCTGTGGTTATGGTGGCCTTTCTTATTTTGCCAATAAAGAATTTACTAATTTTGCTACAGACCGGAGAATTCAGGAGGAAGAAGGAGATTACCTAGCCTATTGTGCCATGTGTAGAGATCTTTTTGTATCTAGGGGAAAGAAAACTCTTCATATTTTAGACTTGGTATTTGGAGAGGATATGGAAGGATTAAGCATCAAAAAAGGACCTACATTATCTGAAAGAAGAAATAACAGATTGAAACTAAAGATTTATATCCTCCACAGGTTTTGGGGAGAGAATATGGATTTAAAGGAAGAATATGAAGATATTCAGCTTATAATTGATAAAGAAGTTAGAAGCCTAATGAAAGAAAGGCTCATATTAGAAGGGGATATCAAAAAAGTGATTGGAATGGGAGAAAAAAGCAATAATCGATTTTTCAATCCAGAAAATGGACATTGTTTAGCTTTTAGAAGAATTGTCAATGTGACCTACTGGGTGGAATACGAAAAGCTAGGTGATTCTTTTAGAGTTATTACTGCATATAGCCATAGAATGGATGTACAGGGGGAATAAGAATGGATAAAAAAAAGAAAATCAATAAAAGTGGATGGATTTGTGCCAAATGCTCTTGTCCTGTTGAAGAAGGACCTATTAAGGCCATGTATCTTTCGGGTAATTTCGATGTTAAACTTTTAAGATGTCCGGTGTGCAAAAACGTTTTGGTACCAGAGGATCTTGCCTTAGGTCAGATGCTAGAAGTAGAAAAAGGGTTGGAAGACAAATGACAAACAATGCAGTCTATGAAAATGATAGCATAATATGTGTAACTGGAGAAACATTAAGGCCAGGAGGCTTTTTATTAACTGAAAGGGCTATTTTAGCCTGTGGACTAGAGAAAAATCAAAGAGTCCTCGATGTGGGATGTGGCATGGGGGCTACGGTGAAATTTCTAAGGGATGATTTCCAAATAGAAGCTTTTGGAATAGACCCATCTGAAAAGTTAATTAAATTAGGTAAGGATAAATATGGATTGCCATTGGACATAGGGAAAGGGGAGATTTTGCCTTACGAAGATAGCTCTTTTGATGCTGTATTTACCGAGTGCACCTTGTCCCTTATGGATAGCTATGAAAGGGCTATTAGGGAAATATATAGGGTTTTAAAACCGGGAGGATTTTTTATTGCTGCGGATGTATATGCAAGAAATCCAGAATATATAGATGAACTAAAAAAAACAGAAGTTAAATCTTGCCTAAGAAATCTATTCGACTTGGGGACCCTTTTAAATAAAATAGATGATAAAGGGTTTGAAATTTCGGTACTTGAAGATTGGACTTCCCTTTTAAAGAAACTGATGGTAGAGATAATATTTGAATATGGCTCCATGGCAGAATTTTGGAAAGTTACTACCTGCGGAAACTGTGAAGATTTTAAGGATAAATTGACCTTGTGTAAACCGGGGTATTTTTTATTAATTGGGGAAAAGGAGGGTGAATGATGGGACAAGATGCATTTACTATGTATAAATTAGCTTCTCAAGGTTATTGTTGTAGTCAAATTCTTATTCTTATGGACCTTGAAGATAAAAAAATTGAAAACTATGATCTCGTAAGGGCCATGGCAGGCCTTTGTATAGGGACGGGAGGAAGTGGCAAGACCTGCGGAATCGTTACTGGAGGAGCATGCCTTATGGGAATTTATGCCGGAAAGGGGACTCCAGAGGAAGCAAGGGATTATAATTTGAACAAGATGATTATGGAATATATTGAATGGTTTGAAGAAGAGAATGAGAACCTTGATTGTGATAAAATCGTAGGTGTAGATAATCTTGAAGATATAAGAACTAATATGGTATATCCTATTAAATGTGGAAACCTAATGACTAAATCCTATAAAAAGATTATGGAAATCCTTGAAAAATACGGGTACATTGGAGAGGAAGAATGATGGAGGAAAGAATAGGGGTTACTAAATCCGTATGCCCCATTTGCCTGAAAACCATAGAGGCATATAAGGTAAGAAATGATGAAAATATATATTTAGTAAAAAAATGCAGTGAACATGGTGAATTTAGAACTATTTTGTGGAGAGGTGAACCCCATTATGAAGAATGGGAAAGGCCCAAGACTGCTGCTTATCCACTGAACCCTTTTACAGAAGTATCTAAGGGCTGCCCTTATGATTGTGGCCTTTGCTATGATCATAGACAGCATACTTGCACAGCTCTAATTGAGATTACTGATAGATGCAATTTAAATTGCAAATTCTGCTTCGCTAATGCAGGAGGAAATAATGATCCAGATATAGGCACTATAAAATACTACTACCAGCGAATATTAGAATCAAGTGGAACTTGTAATATACAGTTATCTGGAGGAGAACCTACTTTAAGGGAAGATTTAGGTGAAATCATAAAATTAGGTCATAATATGGGATTTGAATTTATTCAACTTAATACTAATGGATTGAAACTTAAGGATTTAGATTTTGTAAAAAAGCTTAAAAGTGCAGGGCTTAATTCGGTATTTCTTCAATTTGATGGATTGGATGATTCTATATATTCTACCTTGAGGGGACAAAAAATTTTAAAGGATAAACTTGCTGCCATAGAAAATCTTGAAAAAATAGGGATAGGAACTATTTTAGTATGTACTGTGGTCCCAGGAGTAAATGATTCTAGTCTATATGATATTGTAAAGTTTGGTCTAGATCATATTCCAACTGTAAGAGGCGTTCATTTTCAACCTGTAAGCTATTTTGGAAGGATACCCACTATACCAAAGGATAGAGATAGGATAACACTTCCAGAGTTAATGGATAAGTTATCCAAACAAAGTGAAGGCATAATAAAGGTAACTGATTTTAAACCTCCAGGATGTGAAAATGCTCTCTGTTCTTTTCATGCCAATTATGTTGGAATGGAGGGGAAACTCATTCATTTAGGTGGAGATCATAATGAATGTATATGCAATATTGAAAAAGGTGAGGAAGGTTCTAGGAAGACAAAAGCTTTTGTAGAGAGAAACTGGTCCTTAGGTCAAGATAAGCTAAAGGAAGGAAAATATAGCTCCTTTACCCAGTTGCTTCATATAATTAAGAACAATTACTTTTCTATATCAGCAATGGCCTTTCAAGACGCATGGAATCTGGACATTGAAAGGCTTATGGATTGCTGTATACATGTAGTATCTAAAAAAGGCAATTTAATACCTTTTTGTGCATACAATTTAACAAGTCAACATGGTAAAAATCTTTATAGGGAGATGAGGCATTTTAAATAAATCTTGAAGAATTGTGGAGTGAATACTATGGAAAAGACATCCTATGAAAGATGGATAGAAGATTGTATTAATCAAGGAAATAAAAGCATTAATCTCACATTTAAAAGCTTAAGAGATTATCAGTTAAATAAAATAAGAGAGACTATCGATTATGTAAAGAAAAACAGTTCTTTTTATAGGGAAAGATTAAAAAATGTAAACTCCTATGAAATAAAGGATTACAATGATTTTTCTCAAATAGTCCCTTTTACCTATTCTCAAGAACTGTCCAATAAACCGTTGGATTTTGTTTGTGTGCCTCAGCATATGATTTCTAGAATTGTTACATTGAAGACTTCGGGTACTACGGGAACAAGTAAAAGGGTCTTTTTCACAGAAGAAGACCTAGAAAGGACTGTGGATTTCTTTCAAAATGGTATGAAATACTTGATTTCTAAGGGAGATAGGGTTCTTATACTTATGCCTGGCAATTATTATGGGAGCATAGGAGATTTGCTTAAGAGGGGTCTTGAAAGATTAGGTTGCGAGGGAATCGCCTTAGGTCCAGTTGATGATGGGTTAAAGGTATTGGAAGGATTAAAAAATGAGAGTATTGATTGCATCGTTGGAATACCTGTCCAAGTCTATCAGTTGGCAAGGTACAAAATGGCTTATGAAAAATATAAAGGGATTAAGTTAAAAAGTGTACTCCTAAGTGCAGATTATGTACCTTATTCTATCAAAAAAGTTATAGAAAAAGCTTTTTCCTGTTCTGCCTTTACCCACTACGGTATGACGGAGATGGGATTTGGAGGAGGAGTAGAGTGTAAATATCTTTGTGGTTACCACATGAGAGAGGCAGATCTTTATTTTGAAATCATCGACCCAGTTTCTCAGGAAACTCTTCCTTGGGGAGATGAGGGAGAGATTGTATTTACAACTCTAACGAGAAAGGGAATGCCCCTCATAAGATATCGAACTGGAGATCTTGGAAGTTTTATGAAGGAGCGTTGTAAATGTAGTAATGTTCTTCCTAGAATGGATTATGTAAGGGGTAGGATATCAGAAGGAATTAAGCTTGGAGATGTGAATATAAATATTGGAGCTTTAGACGAGGCTATGTTTACCATAGAAAACCTTCTCGACTATAGGGCTCATTTGGAGGAAGGAAACATCCTTCAAATATGGGTAAAATCTATAGACCCTAAAAACCCCGTAAGTTTAGTTGATATTGAAAAGGCATTTTATTCATCGATAATATGGGGATTATTGAAAGAAGGAAAGCTTAATATAAATTACTGCGGAGAAATTGAGGACATTCAAATAAGTACTGGCATGCTTAAGAGAAAATTGGTTTAAAAAAGGAAATAGCATTATATGACTATTTCCTTTTGAAACTCTCCCACTTACCATTGTAATATCTTTCATTATAAATTTTTATAAATCTAGCCAATATTAATAGTTAATACCGTATTTTTTTAACTTCCTATACAAAGTACTTCTACCTATTCCAAGGGCCCGAGCTGTTAGGCTTATATTGCCATCAAAATCTTTAAGGGCTCTAATAATGCAGTTTTTCTCAATAGTTTCAAGATTATAGGAATCCATATCATTATTACAACTTATTTCATTATATTGATACTTTCTAGATCCAAGGTTTTTAGGAAAACTCTCTGTATTGATTATTAGTTCAATAACATTCTCAAGTTCTCTTATATTTCCTGGCCAATCATAGCTTTCAAGATATTTCATATAATCCGTAGGAATATTTACAACTTTTTTATTAAGACGCTTTGCTATAGTTTTCATGAAATGATCTGCAAAAATTTTAATATCATCTTTTCTTTTCCGTAGCGGTGGTAAAAATAGGGGCAGTACATTTAATCTATAGAAAAGGTCCTTCCTAAAATCTCCGTTTTCAACTTCACAACTTAAATCACTATTGGTGGCAGCAATAATTCTTACATCAATAGAAATTTTTCTTGAACTTCCGATTCTAGAGATAACTCCCTCTTCTATAACTTTTAAAAGTTTTAATTGGATATCTTGAGAGAGTTTATCTACCTCTTTTAAGAATATGGTTCCTCCATCGGCAAGTTCGAATTTTCCCGCATATCCACCTTTTTTACCTCCGCCTAACGCTCCTTCTTCATAGCCAAATAGTTCTGCTTCCATAAGTTCCCTTGGAATAGCACCACAGTTTAATGTAATAAAGGGTTCATCCTTACGGCTGCTGAAATTGTGTATGGATTGTGCAAAAACTTCTTTTCCAGTGCCGCTTTCTCCTGTTATTAGAATTGTAGATTTGCTATCGGCTATTTTTATAGCATATTCAAGAGTCTTTACAAACCTTTCATTTTTTCCAATGATCTTATCAAAGGTATATACAGCTTGTCCTCCAATCATTCTTCCTGCAAGTTTTCTCATTCTTTTTACCTCGCTAAAGATAAATACTACTTCCACAATAGTTTCATCCTTATTGTATATTGGATAGGCACTTAAATTATACTGAACTCTGCCTTTTATTGTATTTATATAAACATCTTCATTGTACCATGCTTCGCTAGAATGAAGTTTTAACAAAGCTTCCTGCCATTCTTCATACAAATCCCATATCTTCATTTTTTTAAGTTCAATTTCTCCATAGCCAAGCATGTCTATTGCAAGCTTGTTTATAGCTTTGATGTTTCCTGAAAGGTCAGTAGTGATAATTCCCCCCTCTAGAGAATTAAATATGGTTGTCATATGTTTTTTTGTAACAAAAAGTTCTTGGGCATATTCCTTTATTTCAAGCATTTTCTCTATGGCATAGGCAGCTGCAACGACCATCCCAAGGGTATGAAGATGTACATTTTCACTGTAACCAGTTAGGTCAAGGGATCCAATTATTTCGTTTTTAGTATTTCTAATGGGAGCACCAGAGCAAGTCCAACGATGGTATGCACCTATATAGTGCTCTTTCCCTGAAATTTGAAGTGGTATCCCCTCTGCAATAGAGGTGCCCATTGCATTTGTTCCTATGCTTGTCTCATCCATATAGGCACCTGGTATCATTTTAAATCTATAAGCTGTATCTAGTATATCTTCATCGCCTATTACATTTAATATGCAGCCTTCTCCATCCGTAAGTATGGCAAAAAATCCTGAACCCTTGACGAAGCTATATAGTTGATCCATAAAAGGTGATGCTGTAACGATTAGTTCTGTGTTCTCTTCCAATTTTTTCTGCAATTCTTCCCCACTAATTATTTTCCTACTATAAACCATATCAATATTAATTCCCATGGCCCTACATCTTTCATGAGAGCTTTTTACATATTCCTTTTCCGTGGAGAACGTAAAATCTGTATTCAAGCTAATGCACCTCCTTCCAGTCCTTTAATTCTATGCTTTTCTTGCGGCTACTACATCTACCCCTAATTCTAAGATATTCTCTATTACTATATCGCCTTTTTTAATAGGGGCAAAGACTTCTGTAGAGTTAAAAATTTTCAAACATTCTTCTATTTTATCCTTTGGAACAACCCCTGTAGTTTTAACAGGGAGTCTGCTCATATGTCCGCCTTTAAGTAGCACCCTGCCAGTTAAAACTCTTGAAGGCTCTGTTATTTCTTTTATGCCAAAATCTCTTCCTCTATTACAACTATTTCCACTAACTGTGTATCCAGAAGGAACAGATTGATTTTTAATTATTGTAAGCTCACATCCTATAGGACAAACTTTACATTTCTTTTTTATTATATCCATTATTACAATCCCTCCAACCAATGATTATGTACATTATTAGGAACTATATAATTATATCATATTGAAAAAATAAGTATAAGTGATTAAAATTTTCGATTACCCAAAAACATTGTTTTTATAATAATAAAGGATATTGGTAATAATTAGAGGGAAATCCACTTTATTTTTTTAATGTATATAGAGATGAAAAAAGTGGGAACATAAAGTTAAGATATTATAAATTATGGTTTAAAGGAGGGAAAATTTGTTGAAGGTAGTCGGACAAAGCATTGAAAGAAAGGATTATGCTGATAAAGTTAGGGGTATTGCTAAATATACTGTAGATTATGTATCAGAAGGGTATTTACACGCTAGAATGTTAACAAGTCCATATGCTCATGCTAATATAAAGTCCATAGATACTTCAGGAGTATGGGAAGTAGCAGGAGTTCAGGCAGTGTTAACAGGGGATTGCTATCCTGGGTATGTAGGAGTACTTCTTGAAGATAGACCTATAATTGCTAAGGATAAGGTTAGATATCACGGCGAGCCAGTAGCTGTAGTAGTGGCTAATAATGAATATCAAGCTAAAAAGGCAGTAGAAATGATAAAAGTAGAATATGAACCTCTACCCGTAGTAAACTCCCCGACTGAAGCAATCAAATCAGATGCTCCCCTTGTTCATGAGAATATAGAACAATATAGACGATTAAAAGAAGTTTATCCAGAGCTTAATACCAATATAGCTAGTCGTGTAAAAATTCGTAAAGGAGATATAGGAAAGGGATGGGCAGAGAGTGAGGTAAGTATAGAGTCTAATTTTTCATTACCTCAATCTGATCATGTGGCATTAGAACAGCGTAATGCTCGAGCAGAAATTAAACCAGATGGTAAAGTAATAATTTATACATCATCCCAGTCGCCATTTATGGTTAGGAAAATGCTTAGTAGATATTTTGGCATAGATGATGGGATGATTGTAGTAAATACCCCGGTTGTAGGTGGAGCCTTTGGTGGTAAAGCAGCTATACAGCTGGAGTTTATCGCATATTTAGCCTCTAAAGCAGTAGATGGTAGGCCAGTAAAATTAGTAAATACTAGGGAAGAAGATATGATTAGCTCTCCAGTGAGGATTGGTTTAGATGCAAAAGTAAAACTAGGAAGTACAAAAGATGGAATAATAAAGGCTGCAGAAATTACATATTTAGTAGATGGTGGTGCTTATTCAGATATGGCAGTAGGGATTACCAAATCTATTGCAGCTGACTGCACTGGCCCTTATAAAATAGATAATGTTTGGTGTGATTCATTGTGCATGTATACAAACCATCCTTATGCTACATCTTTTAGAGGATTTGGTCATGCATCTATTTCCTTTGCTATAGAAAGGGCCATGGATATGTTAGCCAAAAAGTTAGATATAGACCCGTTGGAGTTAAGAATTAAAAATGCCATAGCTTCAGGAGATACCACACCGACCCAAACGGGCTTGACAACTAGCAATATTGGAGACCTACCTAAATGTATTACAAGAGTAGGGGAATTGATTAACTGGGTGGAAGGCCCAATAGTAGATTTAGGAAATAATAAGATAAAGGCAAAGGGAATAGGATGTTTTTGGAAAACATCATCAACCCCTACAGATGCTATATCAGCTGCAGTTGTTATATTTAATCCAGATGGCAGCATGAACCTTAGTATTGGGTCTGTAGAGTTAGGACCAGGGACCAAGACCGTTTTAGCTCAAATTCTTGCCGAAAAGATGAAGGTAGACATAAACAAAGTACATGTAAATATGGATGTTAATACACAATTTGACCCCATTCATTGGAAGACCGTAGCAAGTATGACCACTTATATGGTTGGAAGAGCTGTTATAGAGGCAGCAGATGATGCTATAAGGCAGCTAAAAGGCATGGCAGCTATAGTACTTAGATGTCCACCTGCGGATTTAGAGGTAGGTGAAGGAAGGGTGTTCATTAAAGACAATCCTAATATCTATATAGATATTACAGAAATAGTACATGGTTATAAATATGAAAACGGCAATGGCATAGGAGGACAGATAATAGGAAGAGGTTCTTTTATAATGAGGCATTTGTCAAAGATGGATAAAGAAACGGGGAAGGGAAATCCAGGACCCTTTTGGACCGTTGGGGCTCAAGCTGTAGAAGTAGAATTCGACACTAGATATTGTACCTATGAAGTTTTGAAGGTGGCAACAGTTATGGACGTAGGCAAGGTAATTAATCCAAAAGCTGCTGAGGGAGTAGTAACAGGAGGAGTAAATATGGGGATAGGTTTAGGAAGCAGAGAGTATTTTATTTATAATGATAATGGGATAATACAAAATCCTAGGCTTCGGGGATATAAGGTTATGAGGTTTGGAGAAGAACCTGATTATATAACAGAGTTTATTGAAACCCCACAAATAGATGGACCCTATGGTGGGAGAGGCTTTGGAGAACACGGGATTTTAGGGGTGCCTGCTGCGTTGGGAAATAGCTTATCCTTGGCAGCTGGGGTAGACTTAAATAATCTTCCACTACTACCTGAATATATTTGGAAAACAAGAAATGAGGGAAACTTATGATATCCTTTGATTTTAGTTACTATAAACCTGTATCTATTGAGGAGGCAATATTACTATATCAAACATTGACTTCCCAAGGAAAGAAAGCCATGTATTATGCTGGTGGCACGGAGATAATAACCGGGGCTAGGATAAATCAAATAGTATTTGATGCGGTAATTGATCTTAAAGGTATTACCGAATGTGTGGAGCTTAAATACCAAAATCAACAGCTTATTATTGGTTCTTGTATAACATTAACTCAAATATGTGAGTCTAATGTATTCCCACTTCTCACCCAAGTGGTCCGAGGCATAGCAGACCATACATCAAGAAATAAGATTACCATAGGGGGAAACATTTGCGGGGCAATACCCTATAGGGAAGCAGTCCTTCCATTTCTCCTTTGCGATAGTCAATTGGTACTGGCTGGGCCTAAGGGAAATAGGATAGTATCAATTAGTGATATTTTCAATGAAAAATTACAAATTCGGAAGGGAGAACTCCTTGTACAAATAATTACTGATGGCAGTTATATTAATCTGCCCTATGAAAGCCTAAAG
>DHBY01000099.1 GCA_002398845.1 Firmicutes bacterium UBA4916
TTCAGTGGTCTCGAACCGTCCCTAGTGCACCTGATGCAGAAAAAATACCACAAGTTCAGAAGAAAAAACCTTATAATAGCTATTTCTATCTATTATAAGGTTTCTATTTACTACTCGATATTATTTGATTTATTAAGGTTTATTTGCTCTTAATTACAAACTCAGTGATTATCACTGGTGAATTAGCCCTTGTGATGCTAATTTTTTCTTCATCATCTATTTCTAAAATAAACAGTGAAAATCCATCAATGTCTCTGTTCTCTTTTTGACCTTTTAGGTTTAATACAAAATCATCCATAGAAAATATAGTTACAATCTTTGAACCCTTAAGAAGATATTCATCTCCTTCTTTTAAGATCTGCATCTTTGCAAGATTTCCATTCTTTACAATAAAATTGTAATCTCTACAGTCCATAGTATTTTCTGAAGATGTGCTCCAAGAGCCATCAAAATACTCTACTTCATATTTATCTAATTCCCTATTATATAATCCCTCGTGATATACCCTTAGCTTTCCTTCTAAAGGAAGAATATATCTTTGATAACCACTAAAGTCTGAGAATTTTGATTCAGTAGATGTAAAAGTAGCTGATGAAATCCTCCACAGAAAGTCTTTCTTAGAAAAAATTGCATCTTCCGGGTATATTGCCAACTGGTCTGTTTCTCCACCAGCCCATTTTGTAGTTATGAAATCCTCTTTCTTAACAATCTTTTCTTTCATATTGGCACCTTACCTTTTTAACTTAGTTTAAAGCTTTGAAATAATCCTACCACTTTATTCAATTTTTAACTCTTTCATTTTTTATTGTTCATCTAATAATCTTTTTTCTAATATTTGATCCATATTAAAGTTTTCTACTTGTAGATAATATTCTGCAGCATCAATTAGAGATTTCATGGGAACAGTTCCGATAACTTCACTCCCTACTACGCCTACCCCATATCTCTTTGCTTCCATTTTCACCATTTCAAAAGCCTGATAAACTGCTGTTTTTTCGTAGTTTACAAGATTCATTGAAACTTGGGTTTGATTTCTTTCCTCTAGTTTCAAGCCTATAGCCTTTACATATCTTAAACCACCACCTATATGCCTTATCTTCTTTGCAATTTTATTTGCAATTTCTACATCTGGTGTGTCCAGATTTATATTAAATGCTACTAGTGGAACCCTTGCCCCCACTGCTGTACATCCACTCTTTGTATTCATCTCTTGAGGTCCAAAATCTGGTTTCCACTCTTCTTCTTTAATTTTTTCAAAGAAACCCTCATATTGGCCTTTTCTTACTTTTGCAAGATTTTGTCTCTCAGGTGTTGTTGCTGCATCTTCATATAGATATACTGGAATTCCCCAGCTTCCTATTTCAGCCCCTACTTCTTTTGCAACTTCAACACATTCATCTATTGTCACATTAGATACAGGTGTAAATGGTATAACATCTGTTGCTCCCATTCTAGGATGAGCTCCTTCATGTTTTGACATATCTATAAGTTCAGCAGCTTTTCTTGCAGAATTTATAGCAGCTTCTTTTACCTGTTTGGGAGACCCTATCATAGTAAGAACCGTTCTATTGTGGTCTTTATCAGATGAATAGTCTAAAATTGTGATCCCCTTAACTTTTCTAGCTTCATCAATAATTTGTTCTACTAATTCTTTGTCTCTACCTTCACTAAAGTTTGGTACACATTCCATTAATTTTCTCATAATTTCCTCCCCATTTCATTTTTTATTTTAAAACTTTAACAAAAGTTTTTATAAACCATATTGTCTGTGGTTGATAAATAATATCTACCAAAAACGCTCCAACTATTGGAACTATCATCATAGCTTTTCTACTCATTCCATACTTTTCATTAATAGCTGTCATATTAACTATTGCAGAAGGAGTAGCCCCTAATCCATGGCCACATAAACCTGCACACATAACTGCAGCATCATAGTTGCTTCCCAATATTCTGAAAACTACAAAGTAAGCTAATACTACCATTACCACTACTTGAGCTAAAACTACCAACAGAACTCCACCTATTAGTCCAGATAATTCCCATAGTCTCAAAGTCATAAGGGCTAATGATAGATAAAGATTTAGCATGACATTGCCAATTTCATCAACTAATGCAAAGTCAAATTTATAGAAGTTAAATTTTTCATTTAAATTTCTAAGTATCACTGCTACAAACATAGCCCCGACATAAGTAGGAAATCCCATATTGATTACCTTACCTATCCATCCCGATACTATAGTTCCTAGAGCCATACATATGATAATTGCAGATACATTCTTCATTATATCAAGGGAACTTAGTTTTTCTCCTGTTCCTACATTGATCTCTGTAACAGATGTATCAAAATCCTCATCTGCATCTGGCCTTAGATTGTGCTTTTCAATAAGCCTTCTGCCCAATGGACCTCCTACAAGTACTGCAGATATAAGACCAAAGGTAGCAGCTGCAGCACCTACTAATTCCCCAGCTTCATATCCCATTTTAACAAAATCACCGCCATAGGAAAGTGCAGCACCATGGCCACCAATCATGGAGATAGCACTTGCAAGCAATGCATAGGGCGCTTCTAGGCCTATTACCTTAGAAATTGCTATTCCTAATATATTTTGTATTATTGAAATCACACCAGCTACGGCCCAATATATGATTAGTAGTTTCCCACCTTTCTTAAGTAATGCAAAGCTCGCACCAAGTCCTACTGTTGTAAAGAAAGCCAACATAAAAGTATCTTGGAAAATGTTTTCAAAATTAAAAGTAAATGCATTTGTTGAGTACCCTGCCCAAGTGATAAACATGAATATAAATCCACCAATAACCGGAGCAGGAATACAATATTTATCGAGTATTTTTATTTTATCTTTTGTAAAATACCCTAAATGTAATAAGATAGCAGCAAAAGCCAAAGTAACAGCTGCACCTACATTAATTGTGGTAATTCCATCAACAATCTCAAAACTCATAATATCCCTCCATTAAATTCATAATTATTCTATAAATACTACACATCTTATGTCGCATAACTCATGCCAACTTTTATAAAAAGTAAACAATGTGTATATTACTAGTTCTTCACAGTCAATAGTGAAAATAATCATGAACCCTATACATAAACAAACCTGCAATATTTGCAGGGATGCAAATATTGCAGGGTATTTTACAGACCATATTCTTTAATTTTATATCTCAATGTTCTTTCTCCAATCCCAAGACTATTAGCTGTCCACTTTCTATTTTGATTATTTTTCTTAAGAGCAAATTCTATAACCTTTTTTTCTATTTCCTTCATATTTTCGCCTTCATAGATCTTTATGTAATTTTTAGTGGAGTCATCAAAATTATTCATTATCTTCTGTGGGCTTATATATAGTGAATCTGCTTCAATATAATCTGAAGTACTTAATAAAACAGCCCTTTGAATAATATTTTCCAACTCCCTTATATTTCCCTTAAAGCTATAGTTGCTAAGTATTTCATAAGCTTCATCAGTAATTCCCTTGATATCTTTATTAAAGGAAATATTATACTTATCAATGAAATAAGGCACTAAGTATTTTAAATCCTCTATACGTTCCCTTAAAGGAGGAGCCACTATATTAATTACATTAATTCTATAGTAAAGATCTTCCCTAAAGTTTCCAACCTTTACTTCTTTTTTTAGATTCTTATTAGTAATACAAATAATCCTAACATCCACCTTATGGGTTGTTGCACTACCAACACGCCTAACTTCTTTATCTTGTAGAAATCTTAAAAGTTTTGACTGCAATCGTAAATCCATCTCTCCTATTTCGTCAAGTAGAAGTGTTCCCTTATCTGCTCTTCTTATGATACCAATCTCATCTTTATATGCTCCTGTAAATGCACCTTTCTTATAACCAAAAAGTTCACTTTCTAGAAGATCTCCTGGCATAGCAGCACAATTTATGGCTACAAAGGGCTTATCAGCACGATTGCTAGACGTGTGAATCCTCTGAGCTATAAGGTCTTTTCCAGTACCACTTTCTCCTGTGATTAAAATTGTAGCATTGGTATCTTTCACCCTATCTATAATTTCGAGAACTTTCTTTATATGTGGTGTTTCACCAATTATGTCCCTTTTTACATATCCCTTCAGGCTATCAATTTTCTGAACCATTTTTAACTTTTCATCAGCTGTGTTTAATAACAATATAAGTTGATCATTGTCAATTGGCTTTGTTATAAAATAATATGCACCTGATTTAATAGCTTTTATGGAGTTTTCTATGGTAGAATAAGCAGTCATTATAATTATAATAGCATTAGGCCTAAGTTCAAGAAATTTCTTCATTAGATCAAAGCCACTACCTTCTTTCAATCTTAGATCAAGAAGAACTAAATATATTCCCTCTTTTTTAAATATATCTAGGGCTTCAGATAAATTTTCACTTGTATATATTTCAAAATTATCCTCTAAAAGAAATCTAAGAGATCTTAATATTTTAGTTTCATCATCAATTATTAACAATTTGTTCTTCATTTAGATCACCCTTCTTTATTTTTAAACTGATACACATACCCATTTGTTCTCCATCACTTTCAGCAGTAATGCTTCCACCATTTTCATCTACGATCTGCTTGGCAACAAACATTCCAACCCCATTACCAAATCCCTTAGTTGTATAAAATGGATCAAAAATATGTTGTATATCGTCTTCATTCATCCCATAACCATTGTCTTTAAAACATAGAATAATTTTCCTATCAGTTTCTATTGCTGATATTTCAATAGTGGGAGATTCAACTTCCCTTATGGCATCCTTGCTATTAAGTAGAATATTTAATACCAATTGCTTAAATTGAGAGACATCAAATTTTATATAATAATTTTTATCAATATCAATATTTAATTTTATATTTTTTATTTGAAGTTTAACAAATTTGATTGAATTTATTAATTCTTCATATAGATTAAGATTTTCTATAATAGGTTTTCTTGGAGATGTGTATTCCATAAATTCTTTAATAAGCTCATCTATCCTATCTATTTCTGCTGGAATATCCTCAGATGCAGCTATTAAAAATTCTTTATTATCTATTTTATCTTTAATCTGACTGGTATATATCTTTATTGAAGTCATTGGATTTCGTATTTCATGGGCGATTGATGATATGATTTTATCCATAAATTGCAATTTATCATAACGCCTAAGCTCATTTACAAGCACCTTATGTTCCTCTGTTTTTACTTCTATTATCCTCTTCAATTTATTGTTAATACTCTGTTTTACAATAACTAAAATCATTAACCCACCACAAATTCCAATGGTAATCTTCCATAATCTTTCATACTGTGCCTTTGTATTCTTTATAGGTATGCCAAACCATTTTCTATATAATGAATCATACATTCCATTTTTCTGAATTTCATAAAGTCCCTCATTAATCTTTTCTAAAAGCACTTTGTTTTTTTTATCTACAGCTATGGAATATCTTTGTTCATTTAGAGCATCATCTACTATCTTAATACGTTCAATTGAATTCTTTTCCTTACATAGATAATTGACAGTTAAAGTATTTCCAATAAGAGCATCAACTTTACCATTCAATAAATCCTGCAAAGCTTCTTCTAACGAATCATATTGAATTATTTTTACATTATTAATTTCACTTATCTCTTTATATATAATATCCTCTTTAAGTAAAGCAACTACTTTATTGTCTAGATCCCTTCTATTTTTTATATCCATATTATTATCTAATACAAATATTGACTGAGAATTCATCAGAACAGAATCTGAAAATAGAAATTTATTTTTTCTTTCTTCTGATTCCTTCATCCCTTGAATTATATCAGCCTGTCCCCTGTCGATAGAATTATAGACATCTTCCCACCTCATAGGCAAAAATTCAAACTCCATTCCTGTTACAAAACTTATTGCCTTAAGTATATCAATATTAAAACCCTTGTAAACTCCATCAGAATCAACATATTCATAAGGAGGAAATTGCCTGTCCCCAGCGACCCTATAGATCTCAGAATCAGCAAAGGAGGGCTGAGGTAATATAATATTCAATAAAATACATAGTATTATTATTGTATTTTTCATTAGTACCACCATTTAACCTTTATCTATTTTTTATAATAACCATCCTTATATCTTCATAGGATATATCATCTGATAACGCCTCTTTGATTAGCTTTAATCTTTCTGCCCCTATTTCATATATTATAGATAATATTTTCTTTTCTTTATTTGAATCCACAAATCTAGACCAATCTACTATTTGACCATTATTATGACATTTTTCTAAGCGCCTCAAAATAGTTTCTACTGTTAGATTCCTTTTGCTAGCTATTTCTTCTAGGAATAATCCTTCTAAATAATAGTCATAAGTATCTTTATTGGTCCCTTGAATTTCTATTGGTACTTCTATGGTCTTTCGTTCTATTTTAGAACTGTCAATGCCCTTAACCTGCAAAAGGAATGGCTTTTTGCAGGTCAAAATTAGTCATTGGCCACCTTATTTTCTCAAATCATATACTTCTACGATTATTATAATTGTCAAATATTGGACTGCAAAAAGAACC
>DHBY01000102.1 GCA_002398845.1 Firmicutes bacterium UBA4916
ATAGTCTAAAGAAACTCTAATAATTATCTGAGGGCCTAATTGCCAAAAGCAATTAGGAGAAAATCAAGGGGTAGTTGCTAGGGTGCTTACAGTGTTTTTAATAGAACTTATTTAACAGGAAACTTGTTTTAAGCCTCAAGAATTAGTTCACTCCAACGACCTGTAGAGATAGGTTTTTGTTCTTTCTTCATCATTTCTAATGCATAGCTTTCAGCCTCCTTAGTTATCCCAATTTTTGCAATTATTGGGTTCTCTTCACTGCCTAAATATATTGTTATATCAATTAATTCATCCATATATATTTAATTTCTGTTCTTTTATTACTTTGTTTTAATTTGTAGAAACAGTAGTTATTAACTTTGCTAAGACATAAAGTAAAAATAGGAAAAAGTTTGTCTCAATTAAATCTTATTATTACTGTCATAAACTTCCTCCTTATATAAAAAATATGCTAAAGTATATAAAAATCAACAAAATATAGTATATTTGCGATTATACCTAAAGTAATTAAACTTCAATAAATCAATGCGTCATGACTTTTTCAGATCTTTACACAAAAAATATCAATAAAATAATTGACTATGAAAAATCTAATATCGATAAACCTGTTTTTGTAATTCTTGGTCAAACAGAATTATATAAACCACAAAAACATGAAGACTATTTAACAGATAAAGAAACATTTACTTTAGATGGGAATGAAAATCTCTTTAATAATGATTGGTTTACAAGAGTATTTTTATCTTTAAATTCCGATAAACATTTTCATATAATTTCATATGCCCAGTTTTCCTATTTGACATTTCATTTAAACAGTTCATTTTTTAAAGATCGAATAGTAATTCTGAAAGATAATATTAGGCAGTTATTTCCTATTAGAAAAGAAGATTTTATTGAAGAAAGTGAAAATGAAAGTATAGAAAGAAGACCAGCAGGAATTCCCTTATATCAAGCAGAGCAATTACAAATAAATGGATCTTATTTTTATTCTGTAAAAACGCCGGCAGAAGATTTTAAAACAATTAATGTTTTTGCTGAAAAGAAAGAACTGATAGATACTGAATCTGATAATTTTTATAATATTGATATTCACTCTGGCCCTTATGCATTGGACTATTTTATCAACAGTTGCATACAAAACAACAACCTTAATAGTGTTGCAACAATAACGAGATATCCAAAGCAAATTATTCCTGATTACTTAAATGACATAATTACATCGTTAAACTATATTTTAAATCAGTTTAATGGAAGCCTGTATTACGAATATAAAGAGGTTGTAAGAGAAGAGTACGAACCAAAAGATAAGACAAAAGAACTTTTAAGGCAATATTGGGGTGAGAAAGCAAATTTTAGAACATTAAGTGTATATACAGATCCTGATGAGGGAAATCAAATTACAGAGATTTCACAAGCTCTTATTGTTGAAAAAATTATAGAAGAATATGAAAAGACGAAAAAGGGTGAAAAAGCCAAAGATCTTTTCTTAACTGCACCCACAGGTTCCGGAAAATCACTTTTGTTTCAATTACCGGCTTTTCATATATCACAAAATAAAGATATTACTATTGTGGTATCACCTCTTATTGCTTTAATGAAGGATCAGGTAGATGCAATTATCAATGATCGAGATTTTCATAAAGTAGCATATTTGAACAGCGAATTAAACCTTATTGATAGGGACACAATTATTGAAAATTGCCAAAATGGCAATATTGATGTACTCTACTTATCCCCTGAGTTATTATTGTCATATAATATAAAGCATTTTATTGGTGAGCGAAATATAGGTTTAATTGTCATAGATGAGGCACATCTTATTACAACTTGGGGTAGAGATTTTAGAGTGGATTATTGGTTCTTAGGCAATCATATAAACAAAATAAGGAAATACAATGAAATGAATTTCCCTTTAGTCGCAGTAACTGCCACAGCTATTTACGGAGGCTTAAACGACATGGTCTTTGATAGTATTGATAGTCTAAATATGGATAACCCTCATATTTTTATTGGACAAGTTAAAAGAGAAGATATAACTTTCCTTGTCAACAATCATGATAAATTTGAGAAAAGCTATGAGAAAAGTAAACTAATACAGACAGTAAACTTTATAAAAGAAATCAACTCATTAAACATAAAAACTTTAGTTTATACACCTTACACAAAGCACATAAGAGAAATTATTCAAAAATTAAATAGTGAAGATCTCGATATTGCTGTTGGATATTATGGAAGTTTACCTGCCGATCAGAAAGAACTCTCATACAGAAAATTTAAGAGTGGTGAGAAAATGATAATGGTTTCCACTAAAGCATTCGGAATGGGTGTAGACATTTCAGATATTGAATTGATATATCATCATGCACCATCAGGTCTTCTTCCTGATTATGTTCAAGAAGTAGGTAGGGCTGCAAGAGATCCTGAAGTTAAAGGTTATGCTTCTTTAAATTATGCAACTCAGGATCAGAGATTCACGAAAGTTTTACATGGGATGTCTTCCATTAAACAATATCAAATACGTGAAGTCTTAAAAAAAATATATAGAGTTTATGTAAAAAATGAAGAAAGACGAAATCTGCTTTTGTCTGTTGATGATTTTGGTCACATATTTGAGAACTCAATAGATTTAGATCAAAAAGTTCTAACATCGTTAATGATGATAGAAAAAGATTATTTAGCAAAGTACCGTTTCAACGTCTTGGTAGCACGTCCTAAAAAACTGTTTGTGAAGGTGTTTGCAAGGATTTCAGACACACACTATTCAATTTTAAATATAAAATATCATGAATGCTATAGTGTTATTCCTTATTACTTAAAAGGATATAAATATATAGAACTTGATTTAGATAAATTATGGTACAAATTTTTTAAAGATATAAGTTTTCCATCCATTAAATATGAATATTATCAAGGAAAACTTTTAAGTAGTGAAGGCATTGAATTAGTTCCTCAATTAAAAATGTCATTCGAAATATTCTTTATGGTAAATAAAATCTACAATGATTTAAAGAGTTTACTTAGTATTATTGAATCAGTTTTTGTAGAATCAGATGGCTCATTCTTTACTCAAGAGGAATTTCATGAAAAACTCAACTATTCATTAAATGATGATAAAAAATCAGAGAAACTCTCCAAATTTATATTATCGACATATTCTGGCAGAGTACTGGGACCCGGTCATATCGAGAGTGGTGCGTTTTTAGCAAGGAAAAAATACAAAGATGTTTATACTTACAGAATATTCAATAATAAATATCTTCATAATTTTTCTTCATTACTTAGACTATTAAACAATCTTTTTAGTGGGACAGACAAGTTGATGGTAGAGAGATTTGCAACTAATACAGGGACTAATACTGAGAACTATGTACGTTTGGGATATTTTCTGGAAATTTTAGAATTAGGTGTTTTTGAAGTAAAAGGAGGAGAGAATCCTATGGTATTTATTCGTTTAAATGATCCTGATAGAATAAAGAGAGATTCTCATGATCAAAATTATAATAACACGCTTCTTACAAAAACTTTAGAAAGGCACTATATTAGCAATAGAATATTTGATCATTTCTTCTTGAATAATTTCTCAAACGAAGATAGGTGGAATTTTATCGAAGATTATTTTTTAGGTGCTGATATAGATACTCTTATAAATGAATACCCTGTTGGAGATAAAAATAACTTGAATATTATCGAGCATTTAAAAAAAAAAGGGAAAAAATAAAACCTGTTGAAATAAAACAACAATATAAATCTAAGATAAGCAGTGTTCATATATTTAAAGGGAAGCCCAACTCTTTTTATCCTTCAGATAAATTATTAACTATTGAAGATGACAAAGGAGTTCGAACAAAAAAAGTATCTAAGTGGATAACAACTGAACCTGTAGCATTTGACATAGAGAGAAAGAAACTGAATATTCAAATGGATAAAAACTCTTATAAGGTGCTTATGTCAAGATTGAGAAATCATCATTATGATTATTTCAAGAAATCACTTGGCCTAAATTTATTAATAACCTTTGATGGGTACGACACTCCAGTAAATGCAAGTATACCTTATAAAAACAATCCAATTGAATTTTATAAATGGATATGTGATAATCCAGATGAAGTAATACTTAGCTTCAGAGAAAAAGTAGAACTTGTGAATAAAGTATATTTGTTAAAACCAAGTGCCTTAAAAAGCATACATAGGAAGAAGATTGAGAAAACAAACTAAAATGCCATACTTTAGGGGTGAAATAAACATTATGGATATTCAGGTGTTTGGAATCCCTGAAATGTTTTTGTAAATTCGTTACGTAAATTGATAATCAAGTAATTATTCGTATAGCTGTAATTAGCAAACTTAAAATGTACAAAAAATGGCAATGTTGAATGTACAACTTTTGGCAATATGGCATGTACAGGTTTAACATTATATTAACTATCTC
>DHBY01000090.1 GCA_002398845.1 Firmicutes bacterium UBA4916
CTTTAAGCCAATGGGTTCTGATTTTTTATGATAATTCTTATATAATTCTTGTTACACCTTTGAAGTATACTAAGCTCATTATCTCCTTCTTCTGCAAGTAAGTTGGAGTATTATTATTTCCCTATATATCTGTTTTAGTAAATCTAATTTTCCGATTTTATTTAGTGCTATTAATGGAGTAGAATTAGCTATTATCTTAAGCATTTTTAATATCCCCTAATAATTCTTCATCATTGTCAAAGTTAAATATTGATATTTTATAAGATGATAGCAGCTGGATGAAGTCTTCTTTTGACATCTTAGCAAGTTCTGCACATTGCCCTAAAGATAATTTATTTTCTTTATAATATTTTACTGCAACTGTCATTTTCATGTCCTTAACAATATTTTCACTACTTTCTCTTAGTGAAAGTACTATTTCCTGTGAAAGGGTTATATTGGTATTATAATACACATCGCCATTCCCTTTCTAAATCTAATCTTTGATATTATTGTACCCTATGAAAGTAGAATGTTCATAATAGCTTTAATATATTTCATATTTATTTAAGGTTTGTTTTATCTTAAAAACAACAAAACTCCTTGTTCCCAAGAGGTTTCTATTGTATCAAAATTTAAGTTTTCATATGGTGGAGGCGGTGGGACATGATATCCTATAGTTTCCTAAAGGCACTGACTATATCTTGAGGTCTTTGACCCCCCTGGCGTATTATGGAAGTATCTTATTGTTTTTACCTTCCATCCTAGTGCTGCATATTCCTATTGAACTTAGCAGCCTATGAGTCGATACAGGGCTGTTGGATTTCTCCACATACCCCTCGGTATTAGCATAGATTTCCTTAGCCTTCACCGATAAAGCCAGATTTTCACCTATAGATTGCTCTATAGGGCGACTCCTCTTGAATCGAACCCACGTCCGAAAACATTTCCACAGGAATTTCTCCGAGTGCAGTCAGTAATTTGACATTCCCTCCACTTGACCCCTACTGACAGGATTCAAGCTTCAGTAGCTTCATAAGTTCCGTTCCTTACTCAAAGCTTTATAAGGCTCGGTTCCCCACTAAGTTGGCGCCCTATCTCAAGTCGTGGGATTCTTAAGTAGGACGAGCTACTTTACTAAGCAGCTAATGCGTAATTATCGTTTGCGTTTAATTTAGTTTGCCACTTTTAGCGTTGCTTGGCGACAACGACTCGCTACTCCTGATTCTACATCCCCGTCGAAACCATTTTCGCCCCCATATATTAAGTTTTGGCTATATTATTATAACAGAATTATAATATTATGTCAATTAGCTGTAAAAGTTGAGTATGGTTCTTTCATTACATATATTTTTCGGAAGCATGTTGTTGTATCCTTCTTTCAGCATCCTTTTTTGCAATGCTTTCTCTTTTATCATACAATTTTTTACCTTTAGCTGCTGCTAATTCTACTTTTACCAATCCATCTTTAATATATACAGTTAATGGTATTAATGTATATCCTTTTTGCATAATAAAAGAATCAAGTTTTCTAATCTCTCTTTTATGGAGCAAAAGTTTTCTTTTCCTAATAGGGTCTACATTATAGATATTGCCTTGTTCATAGGGGCTTATATGCATATTGTATACATAGACCTCTCCATTTTCCACAACTGCATAGCTTTCCTTTACATTAATCTTTCCTTGCCTAACCGATTTTACTTCTGTTCCTTTTAACACTAAACCAGCTTCTATAGTTTCTTCAATAAAATATTCATGTCTTGCTTTTCTATTTGTAGCAACTATCTTTACATTTTCTTTTTTCACATAAATCACCACTCTTATTTTCAAATCTACTTATGAGTTTATCAACCTTTCCCAAGACTGTCAATATTTCTTTTCCGGGCGACCAAAGGTCGCCCCTACAATTGTGAATTGTGCATTGATTAAGGTGCTAGCATAAAATCAACTGTTCTTTTGATTAAGTCGGCACCTACTACTGTAATTTTTACAGTGTCTCCTAATCTATATATTTTATTGGTATGCTCACCTATAATATAGTATTTTTCTTCATCAAATTCATAATAATCATCTATCATATTGCTAAAGTGAACCAATCCTTCTACTGTATTGTCCAATTGTACAAACATACCAAAATGGGTTAAGGAGGATATCATTCCTTCGTATACATTGCCAATTTTTTTGGACATATATTCTGCTATTTTTAAATCTTCTACTTCTCTTTCTGCTTCTTCAGCTGTCCTTTCTGTTGTAGATGTATGGTCTGCAACTTCTGGCAGTATACTCTCCAATCTTCCTTGTTCATCATAATCTAATTTTCCATTAATATACATCTTAATAATTCTATGAATTTGTAAATCTGGATATCGTCTAATAGGAGCTGTGAAATGGCAATAATATTTAGCAGCTAACCCAAAATGTATATTTTCTTCACTACTGTATCTAGCTTTTTTAAGAGATCTTAAAAGCAGCATATTTATTAAGGTCTCTTCCTTCTTCCCTTTTACTTCTTTTGTTAATCGTTGTAATTCCTTTGGGTGAACCTCCTGTGTTCCCTTGATTACATAACCAAAGTTATGGATAAATTTATTGAAATCATTTATTTTTTCTATATCTGGTTCTTCATGGACCCTATATAAAAATGGCATCTCTGCCCAATACATATGCTCTGCTATGGTTTCATTACAAACTAGCATAAATTCTTCAATCATCCTATTTGCTATTCTTCTATCTTCTTTATCTATATCTACTGGTATGCCATCGTCATCTAATATTATTTTAGCTTCTGGAAAATCAAAATCTATGCTGCCTCTCTTTTCTCTTTTTTCATATAATATTTTACACAACTTTTCCATGGCTTTTAAGTCATCGGAAACGTTCTTTAATTTTCGAGCTGCCTCTAAATCCTCATTCTCTAATAAATTAGATACATCATCATATACGAGTCTTTCCTTGCTTCTTATAACTCCTTCCACAATTTCATGGTTTATTACATTTCCATTTTT
>DHBY01000036.1 GCA_002398845.1 Firmicutes bacterium UBA4916
GACAACTTACTTGACAAACACCGACCAGGGACAGTTTTTTCTGCATCTCACAAAATTTACTGAAGAAGAAATAACTTAGGTGATAGATCTTGTCAAAGATAATTTTCAAAAATATATATTGTAACAATGAGAGGGATAGTATGTGTACAGGTATAAAAATAAATTATGAAGATGGCTGTGTCATGGGAAGAACAATGGATTATGAAGTTCCTTTGGATTATAATGCAATCTATTTGCCAAAAAGTTATAATTTTTGCAATGATTTAATGAATAAGTCATTGTATTCAAAATATAAGACATTAGGGATATGTTTTGAAAACCGAGATCAACTGAAAGACGGTATAAATGAATATGGATTAATGGGAATTACCAATGTTTTTTCGGGATTCAATCTTTATGATAATAAAGTGAAGACGGAAAAAATTAATATTTCTAGTTTGAATTATTTTACATATGCACTTGCAAATTATAAATCCGTAGAGGAATTAATTCAAGACTTGCCAAATATTTATATATCCACTAAAGATTATAGGGGAGAAAATGTAATATCACCAGATTTTCATTTTATGTTTGCCGATTCTACTAGGAGATGTATCGTCATTGAACCTAGAAAAGGAGAATTAATATATTATGAAAATCCATATGATGTGATGACAAATTCACCAGGTTTTAAATCTCATATTAGAAGACTGGAACAATTTTTAGATTTAGATAATCTTAAAGATTTTAACTCTGCTAAAGATTTGCCAGGGGGTTATGATCCTATTTCTAGGTTTATTAAAGCCTTTTATCTAATTAAAATGAATATTAAACCCAATAATTATAAAGAAGCACTTTCATATTCTTATAGTATATTAGCTGCAATGGCTATGCCAAATGGATTTGTTAGAAACAAAAAATATAATTACACTACTTATACTAGATATATTTGTTCTTATGATTCAAAACATAAATTATTAACTGTAAAATCTAATACTAATCCAATAGTTTATCAATTAGGATTTGAAGACATAGAAGACAAGGATAAAAGGCAATCATTTTTCTTAGATACGGATTTTATTGTAGAAAAGTTAAAATAGCAAGTATTAAAAAGCTCTTTTTTGAAAGGGCTTTTTTAATAAGATATACCAACTAAAATAGAACAAAAAGCTAGTAAAAAGGGAAAAGTATTAGTTGCATAGTTGTTAAATTATGTGTCGCAGTTTTGTGGCAGATCCCGACATATTTATAAAGAACGCCATCTCCGATTCAAGATTCCTGAAGTATCACGACACGGGAAAAAATGGTTGCGAAAATCGCTATCGCTAAAAAACGCAACCAAACGATTTTTTCCCTTAGCCGGATACTTCTAGGAATCTTTCATAAGTCGAGGCTTATCTTTATAAATATGTCTCTTGCCTTAAACCAATGTTTAAACATAAGTGTAAGGAAAACTTTATGCCGTTCCGTACTAAGACACACTTTTAATAATAGATGCCATGGCTTAAAATTAAAAATAAAGCTTATTAAAACCCGAGCTACTAAGTAAATGGAATTTATTATTTAAATAAAATAGCAATCCTTCTATCTTTAACTAAAACACAATAAAACGCCCATTTTCCACCCGATTCTGCCTATGGGGAACATGCTATAATAATGACATAAGCATGAAGTGTAGTTAAATCAATGAGCTTGAATTTCTATCCTAATAAATAGTAGCAAATTTTATATAAATTCTACCTTGACTAGCCCCTAAGGGTATAGATTATAGTTAATGTGGGAGGTGTTTACTGTGAAGATAAATGAAGTATGTAATGTTACTGGATTGACAAAAAAGGCTATTGACTACTACCAACAAAAGGAGATTATTGATCCTAAGTTTGATGAAAGTGGTTATTGGGAATTTAGTGAATCTGAGATTGAAAGATTAAAACAAGTAAGTGCATTTAGGTCATTAGGCTTATCGGTGGCTGAGATTAAAAAAATTTTAGATTCTAAGTTTTCTAAAGAAGAGTCTTAGGAAAAGTAGGGATATGGATAAGATTGTAAGCTGGTAAGTATCTTATGGGTTTATTGTATTAAGTAAAAGTAGCATGGAAACTGGAGAATGATTGGAATCCATATTGTAAAATTTTGTGTCGTAATTACGTGTTATCATAACTATTGTGGTTGCTTCGACATATTTGTGAAGAACGCACCTCCGATTTAAGATTCGTGAATTATCACGACACGGGGGAAAAATGGTGCAAAGGTAAGGGGACATTACCTAGGAAGATAGACCACCTTGCAGAGGTGTGTCCCCTAACCTTAGAAAAGTAGGAAAATAATATATGAAATTATGTTTTGAAATCTATCTTTTAGTGGGATATAATATAAATATACTAGAAAATTGAATTATCTATAGAGGGAGGCTTTATAATTGATTAATAGAGAAATATTAGCGAAAAAGATAGAGAAACTACCCCTTGACCTTTTAGAAGAAGTGGCTAATTATATTGATTATATAGAATTTAGGGAGGCAAAAGAAAATCCATTAAGAATACAAAGTATAACATTAGCAAGTGAAAAGAGCTTATCTAAGGATTGGTTAAAACCTGAGGAGGACGAAGCATGGAAACATTTGTAAGGGGGGATGTGGTTGTAGTTCCATTCCCGTTTTCGGATCTATCTAATTCTAAAAAAAGGCCTGCCTTAGTTTTGACAAATTTAGAAGGAGATGATTTAATATTATCTCAAATAACAAGCCAAAATATATTTGATTCTTATTCGATTAGTATAGAAACTGCTGATATTGAAAATGGCAGTCTAAACAGGGAAAGTAATGTAAGGCCTAATAAAATATTTACTGCGGACAAAAATATAATACTTTATAAAATTGGAAATTTGAACGATGAAAAGATGGAAGAAGTTATAAACAGGGTAATTGAAATATTTACAGTACAAAAAGATTAGCTACCACACTATAGCTAGTCTTTTTATATTTCAAAAACTCCTTTAGGAAAAGTAGATATAGAAAAATTATTTAAAGAAATAATTATATCAGACATCGGTGGAGAATTAGATTTAACTTCATCCATATTTATTATAGATATGGATAAGGATGTATATTTCATCTATATGATGATAGAGGACTGTATTTATTTGCCCCTAAAGAAGAATATTTATCAAATGTATGGAAGGAATTTTATAATAAAATTATATAACGCTTCAAAGGTGATGGGAGGCAGCACTCTAAAATAATCTCCAATATATAATTTTAGGAGGAAATGGTTATGGAAGAAAAATTAATAGATGCTGTTAAGGAATATTTGAAAAAAGAATATAATTGTCATTCAATAATATTATATGGTTCTTTTGCTAGTGGGGATTATACAGAAGAAAGTGATATAGATTTAGTATGTTTTTGCGATAACCCCAAAAAGGAAAATGATACGACAGTATTTGATAATAGGAGATTAGATGCTTGGATTTATAAAACGGAAATGATGGAAGAGTACACTCAATTTCTTCATGTTAAAGATGGTAAAATAATTTTTGATGAAAGAGATTTATGTACTATTTTTCTTAATGAAATAAATGAGCAGTTTATAATTGGCCCCAAGCAATTAACATTGCAAGAAAAAGATTTTCTTAAAAGTTGGCTTAAAAAAATGTTACAAAGAGCAAAAAAGGGGGATATCGAGGGAAATTTCAGGTACCATTGGCTACTTACAGATTCATTGAAGATTTATTTTGACATTAAAGGTATGTGGTATTTGGGTCCCAAAAAATCTTTACGATGGCTTTATGAAAATAATAGGGAAGCATACTATTTATTCTATAATGCATTGAGAATCAATGCTGATATTGCTGAAATAGAGAAATTAATTGAATATATAGTTGTGTCATAAATTTTATAATAGATGCCATGGTTTAAAATTAAAAATAAAGTTTATTATTCAAATAAAATAACAATCCTTATATTTTTAACTAAAACACAATAAAACGCCCATTTCCCATTTGGCCCTGCCTTTGGTGTAATTGCTTCTTTGTTGGGTAACATTATTTTGGAAGGAATATAGTACCAGAACTGCAAGTATTTTGACATGTTGGAAACTATACTTTTTAAGGAGGCGTATTTTGTGAAAATCTTAGTAACGGGTTTTGACCCTTTTGGAGGGGAAGAGGTAAACCCTGCTTATGAAGCTGTCCAACTTCTCCCAGATAAAATATCTAGTAGTGATATTATTAAAATTGAGATTCCCACAGTATTTTCAAAATCTGCTCTAGTTGTAGAAGAAGCTATAAAAAAATATAATCCAGATGTTGTGCTCAACATAGGGCAAGCAGGGGGACGTTCTAGTATTACAGTAGAAAAGGTTGCTATTAATTTTGTAGAAGCGAGGATTCCAGACAATGAAGGTGAACAACCTATAGACGAAAAATTACAGCAAGATGGGGAAACTGCATATTTTGCAACTATTCCAGTGAAGTCAATGGTAAAAAATATAAGGGATCATGGTATACCAGCTAATATTTCCTATACTGCAGGTACCTATGTATGTAATAGTATTATGTATAATGTATTATATATGATCCATAAAAGATATACTAATATTCGTGCAGGTTTTATTCATGTTCCTTTTTCAACAAAGCAGGTGGTGGATAAACCAGAGGGCACTGCATCTATGTCAGTAGAAACTATTGTTAAAGCATTAGAGTATGCAATTGAAGTAATTGTTGAAAATAAGGAAACTATGGATACGACAATGTAGTGTTGGGCTTTTATCTAATAAGTTAAATATTTTAGAATATAATGAATATGCGAAATTACATGGAGTCCCATTATCAACTTTATTCAAAAAAACCCTTGAGGAAAAAATGGAAGATGAGCTTGATATGCAGGCTATAAAGGAATATGAAAAAAATCTTGAAAATGGGGATACTGAAACCTTTACCCATGAAGAAGTCAAAAAAATACTCGATATATAAATATGGAATACCAAGTTTTATATACAAAAAAAGCAATAAAACAATTATTAAAAATAGACGTGAATCAAAGAAATATAATTTTGCATGGATAGAAAAGAATTTGGTAGGAATAGATAATCCTAAGATTCATGGGAGAGCCTTAAAAGGCAATTTGAAAGATTATTGGAGATATGGATTGGAGAAACCCTATTGGGAAAGAAGTGTGGTAAACATAATGTATTTTTTAAATATAATTTGATAATGGAAAATAATTAATTGTAAGAGAAGGACCTGAATGAAAAATGTAGAATTATAGATAGAAGGATTAACAATAGAAATTAGTCATGCTGTTTTCAGTGGCAAAAAAATAATTAAGGTGAATGTAATTGAAAAAAAGGAAAATGGTTACTTTATTTACTATTATATTTATTATAATGACTCTTATCAGTATATGCCATAACTTTATAATGCTTATATACCCATTCTTCAAATTGCAAAAACAAATAGGTAGTTCAAATTCAGTAGCGATTATAGGTGGTGCGGATGGACCAACAGCTCTTTATATAACAAATGAACCATCTTTACATATTTTTACTGTCATATTTGCATTGCTTTCAATAGCTGGAGTTTTATACCTCTCTCATATTAAAAGAATAGAAAAGTAGATAATGAATATAATAGAAAGGGTTAAAATGGGGTTAAATAAGCCTATTATACCTTATAATATGTATATGGCTGAAGCTAATAGAAACTGGGAACAATATATTTTATAGATTTAAACCCAACATTAGGGATTTGTCCCTAATGTTTGCTGTACACTAATAAAGAGGAGGAATTCAGATGGAAAAATGGGAATATACTAGCTTTAAAATTAAAACAAAAGGTTTCTCAGGTGGGATATTGGATATTGATGATTTTGATGCTAAACTCAATGAATTTGGAGAACAAGGCTGGGAATTAATATCTTGTATTTCAACAAATATGGGACAAGGGGCAACAAGAGAAATAGTAGCTGTTTTTAAGAGAAGAAAATAGGGTAGTTTTCAAACGTTAGGGACAGTCACCAGTCCCTAACGTCTTATTTATTTAATGAAAAAAGATAGTCATTAGCTGCGCTACTCCCTATATTGTTTTAATATTTCTTGAAGTGGTATTTGATAAACTTTTTTCTTAGCATTTAATGTTCCTATGAAGAAAATAACTGTTATGATTGCAATTCCTGCAAAAACTTGCCATATTTCAAACTTTAAAGGTATAACCATATTAAAATACTTTATTAGATATTTGACAATGGCATTTACTAATGCTACAGCTATAGGAACACTTATTAAAAATGATAGTATAGAATATACAAAATAATTATTTAGTATCATAGAATTAACTTCTTTATCGTTATATCCCATCACTTTAAGCAAAGATATATCATAATATTTTTCCTCAACTATTAAAGTAGTAAGTACATATAATACTATTATAGCTATAAGCATAGCAGCTATTATTAATATATATATGGAATACCTCATAAAATTTTGCATAAGCTGTGATTGTTCTAAAATATCTGCTTTATCTATTACAGATAAATACTTATCTTCATCTAAATTATTTTTAGAATAAACTCCGCTAAAGAGCTTATCTGATTTTTTGTCTGTTATCATTTGACTTAGTTTATTTAAATCCAAATAAATTTTAGAATCACTGTATTCCTCGCATATACCTACAATAGTTAGATCATATTCTTTATCATCTATTTTTACTTTTATATTATCTCCAATTTTTTTGCCATACTTTATATTGAAGCTTTTGTTTATTATAGCACCTTCTTTTAGCTTCATTGTAATATCTTTATTTTTATCATTGTAAAGTTTATAGAGCTTATTATTATATTTAATACCTTTTAATGTTATGGTATCGTCTTTATATTTCCCATTTGGGTATTCTAGAAACTTTTCTTCTCCATTTTTTAGGCTTGGAAGTGGTTTAGTTATATCAATATAGGCTTCATATTTATAATCTACATTATTATAATAATCCGTTATCAGCCTATCAAATAACCCATTAGTCATAAGAGTAAACATTATTAGTATAGAAACAAAAACCATGGCAATAAAAAATACAAAAAACTTTCCCGAATCATTTAGTATAAATGAATATTTAAACTTAGTTGTAGCCTTAGCATTTTTTAATATTTTTGAAACCAATTTATTTAATTTACTTACCTTTTCCTTTATGTAATATGATGTTAGTATATAAGTA
>DHBY01000037.1 GCA_002398845.1 Firmicutes bacterium UBA4916
TCAGGTGCTACCCCTTTAATTCCACCGTTTTCAACATCTCCATTTGCTCCTGCAGTACCAGCTACGTGCATTCCATGCATAGAGGCAGCTGGACCTAAATCCAATATTTCATTATTTAAATCATAGTAGTTATATCCGTAAGGGACCTTTTCTGTAAAATATTTGCCAAGAAGGTCTTTTCCTTCTACTGTTTCCCTTGTAAGTTTTGGCTCAGTTTCTTGACTAAGTACCATGTCTTTATGACTTGGGTCTATACCTGTATCTATGATAGCTATTACAGTACCTTCTCCTTTATATCCTATGTCCCATGTTGGTCTTGAGCCAATCATGTCATTGGATGTATCCATATCTGGTTTTATATCTGGTCTTTCATACTCATTAGCTATATATACTTTCTTTACTGAAGGCAATTTTTCTATAAGAGCTATATCTTGAAATTTGACTTTTCCACTAAATCCATTAAATGCTGTATTGAAACTATGGATAAATTCCATGTTTATATTTTGGGCTCGAATATTAGCTTTAACCTTTTGTTGTTCATTATCAATTTTTCTTTCAATATCGTTTATAGTAGAGTTTGATAGCATCTCATAGCTTTTATCTTTATTTGTAGCATAAACTATGGAAGGCTCAGATTTTAATTCAACGATAATTCTAACTTCATCTTCATCTTTAAAAAATTCCTCTAGATTATCCTTTACTGGTTCTTTTTCTTTATTTAATTTGGGTTCAAATTTTTCCATTACTTTTTTATATAACTCTTTATTTGCATCTTCTAAACTGTCTTGATTGTTTGCAAAAACAAACCCTGGCAGCAGAAGAGCCAATATTAGCATAACGGATAAAATATTATAAAACTTCTTCAAAATAAACGTCCCCCTTTGAAATTTATTTTTTGATTATGAGAGCATATAAAATTAGATAGTTAATGTCCACCCCCTATCTTTATTTTGTTTAATTGAAGACCCTTTAAGGAAAGCCTTAAAGGGTCTTATAAATTACTGTCTTGTTAATACAACTTTTTCAAATGTATGAAGTAAAGTAGTCCCATCTTCTGCATAATATTCTATAGTTAGTGCATCCCCCGGTAAATAATAGATTAGATGTTTATCATACTCATTAGGTGTTATAATCTCTGTCCAATATGGAACTCGTCCTTTTTCCTTATCATTTAAAAAATACTGTATTCTATATTTTGCTGCGCCTTCTAAGTTTTTAACTTGTAACTTTACATATCCAAAATTCTTTATAAAGTTATTCTCGAGAAATATAGCTTCAACTAACTGAGGTTCGTCTGGATTTTCTGGGTTTTCTGGATCTTCTGGATCTTCTGGGTCTGGATTTGGATTCACTTTTCCATCAGTTTGAGTTGCTATTACATTAATCTTTACCTTGCCAGGTTTTCCTTGATATTCTATATCATAATCTGAATGTTCCCATTCCATATCGATTCTAAATTTCTCCACCGTATTCTCTGGAACTATCTCCACATTTTCTAGCCCTGCTAGTCTTTCCCACTTATCCCCAACCTTTCTAAGTAATTTAACCTCAACTGGGCTATTCCCTTGTGATACAGGAGCAAATAATTCATCATAAGGAGTTATGGTTATAGTATATTTTACAGGTACTTCTGTGTTCTTTTTGTCTATTTCAAACTCATATATCTCATCCTTTATCCCTGGATAAATTGGATCGCCTGTCAAATCAAACTCTGCATCCCCATTTAATGTACCATTGGAATCCACCTCAAATTTGGCTGCCCTCACCTTATTGTTATCGCTGGTAAATGTCTTGCTATAATATGCAAAAGTCCCCAATGATAATGACAATACTAATGCTAAAATTAAAAATAAACTTAGTTTTTTCTTGTTACTCATATATCTCTTCCCCCTTTTAATTTATAACCTCAATTATCCCACGGTTTAAAATACATTCACCCCCTTATGAAATAACCTTGGGATATTTAAGCTCTACTAAAATTAGTGATTTCCTTTCCCAATAGGATTAATATAGGCAATAAAAATAGAAACATAAAACCTTTGGGAGTGGATATAAAATCAGAAATGTATCCAAATACAGGTAAACGGAATACATATTTCCCTAATACATCCTGTTCGTTTACCAATTCCTTATCCTCAACATTATTGGCATCACCTTTGGTCTTAAAAAAAATATTCCCATCTTGGTCAAACACTTCCACCACCCTGTGGGTCACAAAAGTATCAGGATTGGTTTTGAATGTGATTATGTCTCCTTCTTCAATATTTGAATCAGGAATAGCCTTTACAACTATTAAATCGCCTGTTTTTATGGCAGGCTCCATAGATCCAGACAGTACCTTTAATGGAGTAAACCCCAATATAGAATTTGACTTACCAAACTTACTTACAAGAGTCAAAATAACTAGTATCAGTAACAATACTAAAATTATATTACCTATCCAATTGAAGATTTTCCTCATATCAGTTCCTCCTTAAAACTTGCCATAGCCATTTATTCTGTTAATGTATTTGGTTCCTCTACTGGTTTTAGCTCTTCTAACTTTGGTTCATTCTCTTTTGGTACATCTGGTGCTGAAACTTTTGGGTTTTCTATAATTTCTGTAGTTAATCTTTCAATCTCGCTTTCTAGATATAAAATTTGACTATTTAGCTCCTCATTTTTCTTTAATAAACTCCCTATTCTTTCTGTTAGCTCTCTATTTTCATCTTCTAATCTTTCTATATCTCCTATTAGACCTTCATTTTCCCCTTGTAATCTTTCTGTTCTTCCTATTAACTTTTCATTTTCCTCTAATAGGCTTTCCAATTCTCCTATTAGCCCCTCTTTTTCTCTTTGTAATCTTTCCGTTTTACCTATTAACTCTTCTTTTTCTCCTTCTAGCCTTTCTGTTTTACTTATTAGTTCTTCTTTTTCTCCTTCTAATTTTTCTGTTTTTCCTATTAATTCTTCCTTTTCGCCCTGTAGCTTTTCTATTATTGCTATTAATTCTTCGTTTTCCTTAGATAAAATATCGTTTTTCTCTATTTCAGCCTCTAAATCTTCTATTATAATATTTAATAATTCATATAGCCTTTCATTATATTTCAATAGATTAGGAGCTATTATATCTATTAACTGTTCTTGTTCCTTAGAAATATGTGCTTTTTCTATCCAGTATCCGTCTTCTTCCCATTCTAAAGTTTCCCATTCTAAATACTCTCCAGTATAAATGAGGGTATCTTTAACTAAATCAACTAAACTATCCTTTTCTCCTTGGGAAAGATAGGTATTCTCATAACTTTTCACACCTTTATTTAAAAAATACCTTTTCAATAAATAATCTCGAGACAGCCTGACTTCCACAGATTCATCTATAAACTCATTTAAATGCTTAACCCTTATATTGCCTACAATCTCATTTTTCGAACCTACTATCAAAGTTAAAGCTTGGGGTAGATTAACATTAGGTATTATAGGTATCTCTGCCTCATTTTTAAGTTTTACCGAATCCATATGAAGTAAATAATCCTTGGCCTCTCCTTCTACAGAAAAAAATATTACTGGTGAATAATCTATGCCCTTAGCTTTCTTAAGATTTAATACAGGCATATCTCCCCTATAATCTATTCTCATATCAGCTAAAATATCTTCCCTAGAAGCAGCGGTTACTTCTCCATAGCCATCTCCACCAGTATTAAACCAAGAATAAGTATTTGTAACTGTAAATGCTAAAGCCACCACAATTCCTGCTAAAGCAAGTCCAATAGCTTTATATAATATATCTCTTTTCTTCAAGAATCTAGCCTCCTTTCTATTTGCTTGTAATAAGACTTAAAATCCTAGCATTTAAATATAAAGATAAAAATCAATTATTGTATTAATAATACAACTTAATTTTTGAAAAATTTGTCAATTATTTGGAGCTTGGCTATGGTTATTTAATACAATTTTTAGCATTTTTATATTTATTATCCTAGTTTTCTATAATATATTAACTAGAATCTTATATATTTCCAAAAACAATTAGCTGAATATTAGCCTTAAAGTGGCATTTATGTTGATTTAGGACAAAATAAAAATGGATAAAAAAAAGGAATCAATCCTTAAGGATTGACTCCTTTTTTATCTTCCATCATCAATAATTTAGCATATTTATTATGGAGTTATAGATTATATTGACCCCATTTTTTATAGTTATTTCTTCATCAAATTTAAACTTGCTATGATGAAGTGGATAAATACAGTCCTTTTCTTCATTATAAGTACCTAATAAAAACATGGCCCCTGGAATCTTTTCCGTAAAAAATGAAAAATCTTCGGAAATCATAAGGGGTTCTTCTAATCTAATAACTTTGTCACTTCCCAGTATTTCTTGAGTTTCTCCAAGTATTATATCATTGGTTTCCTTATGATTAATAGTCACAGGATATTGGTATATATAATTAACTTCTACATTAGCCCCATAAATTTTGCCTAAGTCTTTACAAATTTCTGGTATCCTATCTCCTAAAAACTCCCTCACTTCTTTGTCAAGACTTCGAACAGTGCCTTGTATACTTACAGTTTCAGGCATTATATTGTAAGAGTTACCGCCATTAAAGCTACCTATACTAATTACAGCAGGCTTAACAGGATCCACTTCTCTGGAAACTAGGGCCTTAAGCTCCTCCACTATCTTGACTCCTATATATATAGAATCTATACCTTCATTAGGTCTAGCCCCATGAGTTGATTTACCTTTTATCTCTATTTCAAAATAATCGTTAGAAGCCATAAATGGCCCATCTTTAATTCCTATACTTCCTTGGGGTAGGCCAGGCCATAGATGTAAAGCTAAAATATGTGAAACATCATCTATATATCCGCCTTCTACAAAATGCCTAGCTCCTCCTAATCTCTCCTCAGCGGGTTGAAAAATAAATTTAACCTTCCCACCAAATTCTTCTTTGCTTTCTAATAGTGCAAGTAGGACTCCCATAGCAATAGCAGTATGTCCGTCATGGCCACAAGCGTGCATATAGCCATTTCTTTTAGACTTAAAGGATAGGCTAGTATCCTCTTCTACCATTAAAGCATCTATATCTGCTCGTATAGCAACTTGAGTCCCTGGAGATTTGCCATCTATAGTTGCCAACACTCCTGTTTTAGCAACTATTTCATAATTATCTACTCCATGCTTTTTTAATAATTCAATTATTCTTTCCTGTGTTTTATGCTCTTCAAAGGCTATTTCTGGCCATTCATGAATATCTCGTCTTAAAAGTATTATTTCTTCCCTTATTTTTGGCCATATTTCTTCAAACTGATTCAATATATCACCTACTTTTTTCGTCTTCTATCCTAATAAGTTAGTACCTTAGTGCCGTTAGTGCCAAGCTTGGATGTTTATTTATGTTTTATATTATACACTAAACCCAATATGATTACACAATAATTTTAGTACCAAGCCTGACAGTATCATAAATATTGATATTCATGGCGATTACTTATTATATACATAATTGAAACTCCAAAGGATAAAAGTTCTGCCAATGGAACAGATAACCAAATTCCATCAGAACCAATTATAATAGGTAATATAATTAAACTCAATACCAAAAATACAAAGGTCCGCAAAAATGAAATAATAGCTGAAATTCTTCCATTTGAAAATGCCGTAAACATACTTGACGCAAAAATATTAATCCCTGTAAATAAATAGCTAATAGAAAATAGAAGAAATCCACGATAGGTAATATCAAATATAGCACTACCTCTATCTACAAAAACTGAAATAATAGGTTTTGCAAATACCATAGCCATAACAAACATCAAAATCGAAAAAATCCCAATTAATCTTATACTCATCTTAAATAGTTTTTTGATTTGAATATAATTTTCGTTTCCATAATTATAACTAAAAATAGGGGCAACTCCACTAGAAAATCCCATAAATATTGAAGTAAGCAGAAACTGGGCATATAAAACAATGGTAATGGCTGCAACACCGTTTTCTCCCATATATTTAAGCATAATCTTATTAAACAATAAAGTAGTTATAGCAACAGCTAAATTTGTAACCATTTCAGAAGATCCATTTAAACAAATCTGTGCAAGTGTTCGCAGTCTTAATTTAGGTTTTACTAAATAAAGCGTTCCTTTTCGATTTACCAGAAAATATATAGCACCTATTATTGCAGGAATAGCATACCCCATTACAGTTCCAATTGCTGCACCCCTTACTCCCATTTGCAATTTAACAATAAATAAATAATCAAGAAATATATTTAAAAAGCCACCAATAATGGTTAAAGTTAATCCAAAATGTGGCTTTCCTGCGGTAACAAGAAAAGTTTGAAAAATCATTTGCAACATAACTATCGGGCTAAACAAAATTATAATATATAGATAATCATAACAATATTGAAACAAAATATCTGTAGCACCTAAGCCTCGAATTATTGGTTCTATAAAAATAATTCCAATAATAGAACATAATATACCAATAAAAAATGCCGTACATATTATCATTGAAAAATTTTCTTTTGCTTCTTCTGTTTTTCCTTCACCCATATTTTTAGCAACAACAGCACTTCCTCCTGTTGCCAACATAATAGCAATAGCAATCATAATGCTTGGCACGGGATATACAATATTTATTGCAGATAAAGCATTCTCACCTACTACATTAGATACAAATACGCCATCAACCATTTGATACATGGACACAAATACAAGCATAATAGTAGTTGGAGCGGTAAATTTTAATAAAGATGCAGTAGTAAAATTCTGTGCTAATTTATTTTTCATTCTGAATTTCCTTTGTATATGTTTTTTCTATATCGGACATAATCCGGCAAAATGTTTCCAATTCCTGTTTAGAGTAGGTCTTGTCCATGATTTCGATTGCTTTGTATAACGCTTTATCATATTTTTGGTATATGGTGGCTATATTATCATTTAATTTTAAATAAAATACTCGTTTATCATCTTCACTTTGTTCTTTTATAATCAATCCCTGTTTTACCATTTCATTTATTTTTATTGTTACTGCTGATTTTGAAATATGAAGTGATTTTGCTAAAAAAGTAATTGTGCATTTATCAGTATATGAGATAATATCTAAATACAAAAGACTATTATATGTGATATTCAAACTCTGAAATTTTGTGTTCATTAATTGAAGCTCGTTTATCGTCATAGAATAAAAAAGTTGATTTAATGTATCCTGTAAAAGCATAGCAACCTCCAAATAGTTAAGTTAATATAATTATATTTATTTAACTATGTTAACACCCATTTCTATTACTGTCAAATGAAGAAGACAAGGGGACGTTTCATCTGTCTTCTTGTCTTCTGACGTCCCCTTGTCTTCTGGTTTTTCTATAATATTGTATCCTTTTAATACCTCCTTAGGAATTAAGCCTCCATTTTTTTATTAGTCAATTTTATGCCAACATAAATTGTTACTACTACCCCTATAGGCGCAATTAAAGTTGTTGGAATTATATTAGTTGCCACTAATATTACACAGACAATTAAAGAAATTATAGCTAATTTAATATCTCTCATTGCAAATGAGCCAAATACCCCACCAAATACTGAGGGCAAGATATATTTTAATGCTTCATTTACAACTGGTGGAAATGCTGCTAATAATTGTGCTCCTACAAAGACTCCAATCCCTAATATTATAAGATTTACAATTACCGAAATTCCAATCGCAATTGTGGAAATTATAGAGCCTTCCTTACTCCCCTCTACTACTCCTGCTGCATTTTGTGCAATTGCAGAGCATGGTACCCTAACATTGGAGATATTCCCTGCTAAAAAGGACATATATGTTCCCGGCACTCCTAGTATTGGGAAATATGATGGTGGTTCGACTATTTGTAGGACCACCGCATAGGGAGCTACTAATATAAAGGCCTGCAGTATTTCACTTGCCTTAGGTATTACACCATAGGCAAAATATATATATAATGCAGGCGCAAAAGATATTAGTACAGCAAGTAAGCATGTCCTACTACCCCAGTAAATAATTGGTTTTAGAAATTCCTTTTCATATATTTCATCGTTATTCATATCATTACCCCCCTAACTAAATAATACTGCACCAAACATTCCAGTCACCATGGCAATACCTAATGCCCATTCTTTAAGAAACTTGGCATTGGTTTTTTCTGATAATAAATTAACTAATACTATAGTTAATGCACTAACTAAAACTGCAACAGTCCCAGGCCCTAGCTCAACTACAAATCTGGATACTTGATAACCAAATGCCCCTAATACAGCAGCTGTAGAAAGAACTGGTAATAAGTAATCTCTGCCTCTTACTAATTTAACCCTAAAAGTCTCTAGCTTTGGGGTAAATAATCCGGCTATTAATAGCCATCCTATAGAACCTACACACATTACCCACATTACATTAGAAAAAGCGTATAGATCAAAACCTAGTGTATTTGCTGCTACTCCAACAGCCTCAGCCCCAGCATCTACACATAGGGTTTCAAACATTACTGCTCCAATTACACCCAAACGCATAAACGCCATAGGTGAGCCTATTAATGAAATTAAAGCTACTAAACCTATTAAAACTGCAAAAGAAGGTCCGATAGAAGTTATCGTAGATGCCCTAATAGTAGTCTTAAATTGTTCATCAGTTATCCCTATTTTCTTACCTGTTTTAAATGCCTTCTTCATAAATATTATTGATTGAAAAACTACAACACTGAGCATAATCAAGGCAATAATCCAAAACGGAAAAGTATTAGCTATCTCTAAATAGTTATTTTCCATATATTATCCCCCTTCACTATTATTATTTTAAATACTTAATAAACAATTCACTGGCCTTTTCTATAGCATCAATAGATGCACATTCATCAACCTGATGTCCCTTATCTATAAAGCCTGGCCCAAATATTATAAAAGGTTTTTCTACCTTAAGAACTGTTAAAGAAAGATCCGTAAAATAGGTGACACCTGCATATTCATACTCCATATTTAAACTTTCTAAGGCTCTTACAAATTCTTTTACATATTTATTATTAGAATCCATTTCTAATGAAGGCCTATCGGTTAATACATTGTATTTGACCTTTAATCCTTTATATCTATTTTCATACTTAGTAATTTGCCTCTCCAGATATTCAATAATTTCATCATTATTTAAATCTGGATTAGCTCTAATATCTATTTCTGCTTTACAATAATCAGCTATTATATTAACTTTCTCTCCCCCAGATATACAATTTAATGAAACTGTACTATCCCCCAATAAATCATCATTACAATAACCTTCTACATAGGATTTTAAATCATTAACCAATTCATACATTATTTCAACTGAATTTATACCTAAATCTGGCCTTGCACCATGGGCAGATTTGCCGAATAATTCAAGACTTAGCCATAATGCACCCTTTTCCTTTAATACAACATTGCTGCTCGTGTTTTCTGGCACAATTATAAAATCTACATCATCTAGATATCTAGTTTCTAATACAGAAGTAATCCCTATTCCGCTAGCTTCCTCATCAGCTGTGAAAATTAATCTTATGTTTTTACTAGGCTTTATATTATTTGAAATAAAATATTCGCCTAATGTAATCATACAAGCGACACCACTTTTCATATCGCTAGTACCTCTGCCATAGATTAAATTCCCTTCAATATGTGCATCGAAAGGTGGATACTTCCATACATCTGGATCTGAAACTGGTACAGTATCAATATGCCCTACAAAGGCAATGGTTTCATCTGATGTACCTGGTATATCTACAATTAAAGAGGTTCTACCATCTCCATTATCTATTTCTACTATATTTTCATATCCATTATATTTGTCAATAATATATTGGGTTATTTGTTTCTCATTGCCTGGCGGGTTAGTCGTATTGACTCTTACAATATCTGATAAGGTTTTTATTACATTCATATAATCCCTCCATAAATTTTTTATTATATATGATAATTTAGCACTTTAATATGTCTTTTAGATACAAACAATTTAATATTAATTGTACCTATCTCACTCAAATTCCAGAGATAACTCTTTTATCTAATTTCTGTTAAGCCCTATTCGACACCACCTACCTCTCTTTCTTCTTTTGGTCTAAATACCATAGCCGCCGCCATACATATGCCCAAACCTACTACTGCTTATGGACCATCTCAATACTATATTTACTGCCCCCTGCCCCATAATAAACTACAATAAAAGTTACAAGCCCTGGATATATAAATGAAAGTATAGCAGCTGGCAAAATATTAAGTCGAGTAATTCCTTTTGTATTTGCTCCTTCTGCATATTTACCTACTTTGTAGGATAAAATAGCAAGGGGCATCTCATTTTCCACCTCCATTTTTTATTTAGATTGTTTAAGCTTTAAATTAATTAAGTGGACCACCTCCTGTTTAGTTTGAATTTGAATTGTATAAAAGTTCTAAAATGCACCAAGTTGGTTCTACTTAATATTATAGCACCATTATGGTGCGTGTCAAGGCTTTTTGAAACCTTTTCGTCATTTTGGTGCATTTCCTTCTACAAATTAGTAAAAAATGTTATGTTTTAATTACTAGTATAAAAATCTAAAATTTAAATAATAACCTTTTAATAAAATGGAAATAAGGGTGGATAATATGTCTTTTGGAAATAGATTGAGAAACTTAAGATTACAAAATAATATGACTCAAGAAGATTTATCTAAAAAATTAAATGTTTCTAGAGCAACTGTTGGAAGATACGAAACCGATGAAAGGTTTCCTGATAAAAACATTTTGAAGGAAATAGCTAATATATTCGATGTGTCTACCGATTATCTACTAGAGAGAACAAATAATCCACATATTTGTTCAAATAGTGAAAGATCTTCAGATAAAACAAATAATGCATACTATGAAATTGAGGAGCAAATAATACAAAGACTAATATTAGAAGGTTTAATAAATATAGGAGAACCCGTACCTAAAGAAATATTTGAGAACATTATAAAATATGGCATAGATGCTGCAATTAAAATAGCCAAATTAGAAAAATAACTAACCCCCTTACAAGTAAAAATGCTTGTAAGAGGGTTAGTTCAATAAGCTAATATGTCCGTACTGCTGGGCATCAAGAAGACAAGTGAAACGTCCCCTTGTCTTCTCGGTTATTTTATCTATTGTATTTATATCCTCTATTTTCTAATGAAGCTGCATGAATATGAACATAGGCGTTTGTTTCAAGTCTTTCAAGCATTTGATTTGCTGAAAAGAGATCTTCTGAGCCTATTATTATTCCATGTCTACGCAATAGAGCACCATAGGCATAGATGTCTTCCATTTCGAACTCTTTTTTAGCAAATTCTCTGCTAAATTCGGCAGTCCATTTTCCTACTAATTCTGCTAATTCTTTTGTTGTGGCCATTCTGTATGGTAAACATGGTATAGATTCCCCTAAAAACTCCAATGCTTCAGATACAATAGGCATATCTATACCCATACAAGAATAAACCATTAAATCTTTAGGGTGGGCATGAATAATCGCCTTTACCTTATTATCATTTCTATACATTTCCATGTGCATATTAATTTCCCTTGTTGCCTTCCCATTACCTTCGATTACATTTAAATCCTCATCTACCACAAGAATATCCTCTGGTCCAATATTCCATAATCGCTCTGCAGATAGCCCTGAACCAGTCATAATATAATGGTTTTCATTCACCTTGCAGGAAAGATTACCACCAGCTGCATTTGTCAACCATCTATCATACATTGACTTAACAATTGTACACATATCTCTGCGTTCTGATTCATATAACATTTTCTCACTCCTAACATAGTTTGTCTAAAATAATCTTCTAAAGTTTCCAAACATTATTATTTAACTGGAACACATAATGCTATAATTAATTTATTATCCTATTATGGAATGAATTAAACTAATAATAATATTAGCCAAATTAAATCCAAAGAAACCATCAGTAACAGTTCCTTCTACTGCAACCCCGGTAGCATGCATCATTGCTGTGGCTTCTGGTGCAAACACATTGGCACATATTTCAACAATAAACAGAAACAAGGCACCACTTATCAATGTTCTTAATAGATTCCCATCACTAGCCATAGCTAGAAGGGGTACCATATACACAATAACGGTTAATAATCCTACTGGGAAATAGGACATATTAGGGATAATAAAAGCAAATAGTATTGCCAATGGAATTAAAATAACTGTAGTAGTTATTGCTGTAGGATCGCCTAGGCCTAAGGCAATATCCATTCCAATATATAATTCTGAATCTTCCCCTACTTTTTTCTTCATAAAATTTTGTGCACCTGTACCAACCGCAGTTAAACCTTCCATCATTACGGAAACCATTTTAGGTAATAATACCAAAACTGCAGATACTCCTATTCCCATAGTTAATACAGTTTGCCAACTTTGTTTTGTGATAATTCCTAGTATAAACCCAACAATTAATCCAATTATTGATGTATCTCCCAAAAAACCAAATTTTTCATTTACGCTTTCTAATGATACATCAATATTTTTTAACCCAGGAATTCTATCAATTATTTTATTAACCAATACACCAAAAGGATAAGTGAATGAAATAAAGGAAAAAGTCGTACATGTAGTTCCATCTAATCCATAGTATTCTATCCATCGTGGCGCAATTCTCTCTGCTAGAAATAAAGTTATTACTGATAACCCTACTGTAACAATTAGCCCAACTGCTACACTATTAGTTAGAGCATAGGCTAAGGTTCCTGGAATTAAATAGTGAATATAATTCCATATGTCTACATTCATTACTTTTGTTCTTTTAGTTACTACCAAGATAATATTTATTAAAACAATTAATAATATAGCAGGTGCTGCAAAAGGAACTGACCAAGAAGAAGCACCCATTGCTGCCCATCCTACGTCAACAGTAGTAAAACCCGAAGTATCTAATGCTTGATAATATGATATGGCAGGCTCAACTGTTCCCATTAATAAGCCTATAATCAATTGCAATCCTTGAAAACCTATACCAACCATTATGCCAGCTTTAATTGCTTTACCAAGTTTCATATGAAATATTATGCCCAGTATAGTCATTACGATGGGAAGCATTACTGCAGCTCCTAAACCCATTATGCCTTGTATTATTTCCAACATAATTTTTCCCTCCTTTTATTTGTTTTCTATAATTTCCCTACATGTTTTAATTATTTCCTTTTTAATCTGTTCTTCATTAATCCCAGATATTAACCCGAATACTGAGATAACTGGCTTATTTAAAGGCTTGTTATATTTTGTTGTTAATAATATTAAATCTACATCATCTTGAAGATATTGGACTTGCCCTACTGTTCCCTTAGTAATTTTTGCATGTATTTTTTCCTCCTTCAAAATTTCTTTAACCTTTTCCTGTGCTACGGTTGATGTTGCTATTCCACTTCCACATGCAATTAACACTTTTACTTCCTTCATGTTTTCACCTCCCCTATTCTAATTTTAATATTAATTTAATCTTCACTAGGTAAAAGTACTACCTTTAGGGCCTCACCTTTCTTTGTCAATTCAATAGCTTCATTAATATCCCTTAAAGGTAGTACATGGGTAATTATTTCCCTAGCAGGAAATCTTTTTGAAATTGCTAGTTCAAAGGCTTTTTGTACCTGAATGCTATTGGCTCCATAATGTCCATAAATCCATAGCCCATTGTAATGAATTATATTTGTATCTATTTCTGTTAGTGCGCCTTTTGGCACTCCTCCAAAGAATACAACTATTCCGCTTTTTTTAGCCATTAAAATGGATTGTTGCTGTGCTATGGTTGAAGGATTGGCGGAAATAACCTTATTAGCACCTATACTATTTGTTAGTTTTAGCACTTCTTCTACCGGGTCTTTTTCACTTGAATTAATTAAATAATCAATATCAAATTTAGAAGCCATATCTAGTCTAGCTTGGTTTATATCAATTAAAATTACTTTTTCTGCTCCACGCATTTTACTTAATATTGATAAAAAGATTCCAATTGGCCCTGCTCCAATTATGGCAACAGTATCTCCTAGCGTTACATTTATATTTTCAACACAGGCATATGTCGATGACATAGGCTCTGCTAATGTAGCTAAAATTGGGTCCACTCCATCTGGTAATACATAAGTAGCACCCCTATCAACACGTTTTTTTGTATAGGCAATATAATCAGCAAATCCTCCAGGTCTATCAGTATAATGCTCTACCTCAGTACATTGTTCGTTATGCCCACTTCTACAGTTTTCACATTTTAAACAATGAGCCTCTGGATACACATATATCATTTGGCCAACTTTATAGTTTTCAACTTCGGGATAAACTTCACAAACTTCCCCCACTACCTCATGACCATAAATATAAGGATAATTACCCTTTCTAGAATCTGTTGTTAGATTTCGTATATCAGATCCACATAGGCCTATAGCCTTTACTTTTAAAACAAAACCTCCCTCAGGACAAATAGGTCTGTCTACTTCCTCATATCTTATATCATTTGGCCCATACATTACTGCCGCATTCATTTTTTTTACCATATTATATTCCTCCTTAAATTTTAAAAATCAATTAAAAATTTCGCTTATTTTAACTTTGTCCTCCTCTGCGAATACTCTCTTAAGTATTGATTGGTCTTGTATTAGACTAAATATTTTTTGTAAACCCTTAATATGCGCATCTGGATTATTTATTGCCATTAAAATAATAATAGAAACCTTTACCTCCTCCTCAGGGTTGTCCATCCTTTGAAATGACACAGGATTTTCTAAAGTGCATAATAATATTTCAGATTCTTTTACATAAATATGGTCTGCATGAGGAACAGCTACGTTAATATGGCCAATTTGCAAACCTGTTGGGAATTCTTCTTCCCTTTTTAATAAGGCCTTTTTAAAATCATTAGATACTTTTCCTCTATTTGTTAAATCATCAGAGAAAAAACTTAAAGCCTCTTCTTTATTTTTGAAACTTTTTTTAATAAAAACATTTTCCTCTTTTAATATATATTGCTTCATTTTTTCACCTTACCTTTCAAAATTAATACACAGTGCCAAATAATTTTAGATTATGTTTTTCTCAAAGTTTTCTATTAAATTTGCAATTTCTCTTGAACTATTGGCTCTGTCTAATGCATTTCTAAATTCTTTTATTTTTAATAGATTTATTAAATTAAACATTGCTTTCAAATGCATATTATTATCAATAGCACTAATTACACATATATATTTAATAGGATCTAATTCTTTCACCCCAAAATTAACAGGTTCTTTTAAACGTATTAGACTCATTCCCAGTTCTTTTGTCCCGGCCTCTATTGAGGCATGAGGCATAGCGAAATTTGGTGCTATTACAAAATATGGGCCATTTTCATTGTAATTATCAATCATGGCCTTTATATAATTTTCAGTAATATAAGACTTGTCTAATAAAATTTTTGCCGCCTTTCTAATAGAATCTTCCCAGTCATAAGCTTCTACATCCACTTTGATAAAATCTTCAGTTAATAATGAATTTAAATAAATAAAATCGTTTTCTTTATTTAAGTAATCATCAATAACTGGAACTAAAGATTCATACAAATTATTATAAGGTTGACATATTAATTTGATTTTATTTAATAGCATTTTTTGATTATGTTGATTCTCACTATCTAGATTCATATCTGCTGTTTCCAACTGTAATAACACCGTATTTATGTTAATAATATCTCTTTCAGTCAATAAGGAATTTATTCTTACATAGGGAAAATTAATATCTAAATATACTGTTGAAATAATTAAATCAATCCCTTTTAATAAATCCTGATTTTTTTCTAAATTATGAGCTGGTAAAATTTTTTTAATATTAAATGCAAAGCATTCTTCAAGTTTATATTTTAATAATTGACTAGTTCCGAACCCACTATTACAAACAATTACAATATTGACATCAAATTTTTGTTGTTTTAGCTTTTCTATACTAGCGCAAATATATATGACAATATAAGCTATATCTCCCTCTGTCATTTTAATATCAAAATGCTTCTCTAATATTGAAATATTTTTATCCACTACTACCTTAACATGCAAATTATTCTTCACAACTTCTGCAACCTCTGGATAGAGAATTGACTTCATTTTTTTCCTTCCAAATATTCTATCTAAATGTAATGATAAATTTTCAAAAAGTTCATAGTCCCTATAAATTGGTAAATTTAAATCCATTGACACACTTTCGATGAATTTTCTAACTACAGTTTGTGTTTCTAAAATATTTTCAATAAAAACCTCTAAGGTATTAGAAGTATATCTAAAATACTGAGCTAGATATTTTAATGAATAT
>DHBY01000087.1 GCA_002398845.1 Firmicutes bacterium UBA4916
TTATATTTTAATAAAATTTTTATCTTATTTTATTAGCACTCATCATCGCTGAGTGCTAATGTGTACAATGTATATGTTACTTAATTGAAAACATAGAATCAAGTCTTATATTTCCTTGTATATAGCTATTCCTAGTTATATTCTTAATTTAAGTATGCTTTACTCATGTTTTTACTTAATATCTTCCATTAAACCCATATATTTATTCATCACCATTTTTCACATAATTATAATCCAAAATTAAGTGTAAAAATAAGATAATGGAACCCTTATTCATAAGAGTTCCATTATCTTTTAATTATATTTCAACCTATTTATATACATATACCTTATTATTATAAAGTATATCACTTGAAATACCAAGTATCCCATCATAACTACAATACCATTTGTAAATAAGTTGTTCTTAAGAAGATTTGAAAGAGATTTCAGTGCAAATAATGAATGCAGCGTACTTACTACAAATGGCAGAAAGAATATTATCCCTATTTGCTTAGTTATAATCCTGTTTATCTCCTTCTCCGTTGTCCCTATCTTTCTAAGGATACCATACTCTATTCCATCTTGTTTTATTTCATTGAATAATTTAAAGTATATTATACTTCCCGATGCTATGAAGAATAAAAACGCTATAAAGAATCCTATAAACAAGATTAAACCATAAACTTTACTAAGTTCTTTATATGGAATTATATTGGAATAATAACTCCCATCATATCTATCCCCTAAGCTCTTCTGTATTTGCATTGAAACATCATAGGAATCCTTCCAATTGTCTATTTTTATTCCATTATATATAATTAAATCTTTTCCCTTAGTGTTTTTAATTATCTTTTCAAAATCCTTATCGTTTAACACTAATACCTTTGAATAACCTACAGGAGGTAGGGATATAACTTGCCCGTGTACTTCCTTATCCAACTTAAATTTCTTAGTTTCCTCACCTATATTTAAGTTGATTTCACTCCAATGAGCCTTTTTATTTTCATCAGTAACGTCTTCTGATCCCTCATCATTGTTCCAATCATTGTAAGGAAAATTATAGATGACCTGATTTTCTTTAACCTCGACTAATTTCTTTCCCAACGGTTCTGCCAATCTATTATAATCATGGTTAGATAATATGAAATATTTATCCGGTTCTTGCCCTTCATTTACTGCTATTTCCATACTTGTGCCTTCTACCCTATAGACTTCTTTAACTTTTATATGATTATCCCCAAGTTTTTTCTTTACATTTCCTATTACTTCATTATCGTCTAAGGTTTCCCCTCTTTGAACTATTACCATCTCATGGGCGTTATCTAATCCTGATACTCTAGGTATCTCTGTGTAAAATGAAAATATAGTCTCAGTAGCAGTAAATGTAATTGCTCCTAATATGGAAGCTAAAAATAATACTTTAGCCGTATCCTGCAGCTTAAATATCATTTGAGAATAAGCTACTAAATTGGTCTTCTTATAAAGTATGTTTTTATTATTCAATATCCTATTAGCTAATGCCACGCTAAACTGAGTAAATAAGAAGTAAGTGCCAGCTATTACTATCAATGTTACTGGTATCATAGCTAAAGGTACCAGTATCCCGTCTACAAACCAAGCTGTAACATAACCTACTATAAGCAATACTACACCCAATATGGCTTTAGCTTTAGAAAATTTAGGTATAACTTTAGGTATCTTGCTAGATTTTATTTGTTCTATTATTTCCTTATTCCTTATTTGAAAAAGCATAAGGGTACTAATTATCTCAAATAAAGCAAAAAAGGCTATACTAGTTAGTCCTAATGCTTTAAGGGATATATTAAAGGGTAAATTTATATTTAAAAATCCTTCCATTATCATAAAAAACAATTTTGAAAAAACGACTCCTGTTAATATTCCTATTCCTATTGATAGAATAGCTAAAATGGTATTCTCTATAAGCACATATTTCTTTATTTGCTTTCTAGTCATTCCATATAGGGAAAGGAGTCCAAATTCTTTTCCCCTGGATTTTAAAAATATGGAAGTAGAATATCCTACAAACAATATAGAAAATATTACTATTATTACTTGACTAACTATCATACCATTAGCTGCCCCCATCCTTGCTACTGGATGGCCTCCAGCTGATTTAATATCTACTGATGGATGGAATACGAAATTTGCAAATATATAAAATGCCGTAACTGCAAAGGCATTGCTTAAACAATACATTATATATCTATATAAATTTCCTTTAACATTTTTCACAGCCATATTAGATATTTTCATTATACCCACCTCCAAGAAGGGATAATGAATCTAAAATCTCCTTGAAAAATACTTGTCTATTAGATTTCTTTACTAATTCTAAGAAAAACTTGCCATCCTTAATCATTATTATTCTATTACAAAAGCTTGCAGCAAAAGCATCGTGAGTAACCATGACTATAGTTGCTTTCTTCTCCCCATTTATCTTTTCCAAAGATGACATTAAATCGTAGGAGGCTTTTGAATCTAAATTTCCTGTAGGCTCATCGGCTAATATTATTGCAGGATTATTTATAAGGGCCCTAGCGCAGGCTGTCCTTTGCTGCTGTCCTCCCGATATTTCATAGGTCCTTTTGTTTAAAATATCCTTTATACCCAACACAGCAGCCATATCCTCTACCTTTTTTTCAATTTCATCTTTATTAAATTCCTCTAGTACTAAAGGAAGTATAATATTTTCTTTTACAGATAGGGTGTCTAGAAGATTAAAGTCTTGAAATATAAATCCTAAATTGTTTCTTCTAAATATAGCCAATTCATCTTCTTTTAATCTATAGGGATTTTTCCCATTTACCAGAATTTCTCCTGAAGAAGGAGAGTCTATAGTTGCCAATATGTTTAATAGAGTGGTCTTCCCAGACCCAGAAGGTCCCATAACTCCTACAAATTCTCCTTCATTTATGGTCATATTAAAATCCTCAAGAGCTTTAACGGATATTCCTTTGCCTTTCCCACCATATATTTTAGATAGGCCTTTAGTTTCTAACACTGCCATTCTCTTACCTCCTGTATCGAAATAATTTTTATTTACTATATACAGTATAAAAAAACAAGAGAAATCTTTCTATCGATTTCCCTTTCAAATTCAAATTATATCTTACAATATTGTTAGATTTCATATTTATAGATTATAAATACTCTTACCTTGATAGAAAACTATGTTCATTGTAGTCCCTACTCCTTCAGTAGATTCTACATATATGCCGTGGCCTAATCTATTTAATATATCCTTAGAAAGGTAAAGACCCATTCCAGTGGATTCTAAATACCTTCTACCATTTTCTCCAGTAAAGAATGGATTAAACACCCTATCTATATCCTGCTTAGGTATGCCTACCCCTTTATCTTCTATGGAAAGTATGGTTTTATCAATCTCTCTATATAATCCAATAATTATGGATTTGTCCTTACTTTTCTTTACTTTTGAATACTTTATACTATTGGATATAATCTGACCTATGACAAATTTTATCCACTTCTTATCAGTTTTTACCTTTAGTTCTTTCTCTGCAATTATCTTTGGATAAATGGCATTTACTATGAAAGCATTTTTGTTTTCGTTAATGACACTTCTTACAATCTCCAATAAATTTATTTCTTCTACTTTAAAATCCTCATGAAAATCATTTACTCTCAAGGTATATAAGGCCATTTCCAAACCATTAGATAGCTTCTCCATCTCTTCTTCTATACTTTCATAACTTTTCTTAGTATTCTCGTCTATATCTTTAACCTTTTCATTTTCTAGTATTAGTTTAATAACAGAAATAGGGGTTTTCATTTGGTGAATCCACCTATTATTAAAATCCATTTGGGTTTTATAATTTCTTCTATATTTATCTAGAGTATTTTCATAGGTCATATAGTTCTTAGTCAATAGTTCCTTAAAGGCATCATGTTCTCTATTACTATTATCAGGAATGCTAAATATATATTCTAGCCCTTTATCCCCTTCTAATCCATTGTTAATGGATTTGTAAAACTTCTTTTTTTTAAAATAATCTATTGTAATTAAAAGTAATAAAAATATAAATGATAGCACAAAGGCATAAATTATATTTGAATTATTAAGCCTTTCTCCTCTGATGATTAAATCTAACATCATTATAATTATAACCAGAAAGGTATTGGTGAAATAAAACAATATATATAATAATCTATCCTTTAAATAATCCTTAAAATTCATATAGTCACCTACCAAGTCTTTACCATAGAGTAACCTTGTCCTCTTTTGGTTTCAATAGCATTATATATGCCTATATCCTCTAATCTCTTTCTAAGTCTAGCAATATTAACCGACAGGGTATTATCATCTACAAAATCCATATCATCCCAAAGTTCTTCTAAAAGGGCCTCTCTTGAGACTATACCGTTTAAATTGGAGATAAGAATATACAATAATGCAAATTCTTTTTTGCTAAGTTCTATTTTTTCCCCTTTCCACTCAACTATATTTTGAGTCTTATATAGATATACTCCATCTACCTCATATACGTCCTTTGATTGGTTCTCTGCATACTCTCCGTAGGTTCTTCTTAAGACTCCCTTAATCTTGGCTAACAAAAGATCGAAGGAAAAAGGTTTTATAATATAGTCATCTCCTCCATTTTCTATAGCCATAACTTGGTCCATATCTGAAAATCTAGCAGAAATAAATATGATAGGCACATTAGATACAGTTCTTATCTCCCTACACCAAAAAAAGCCATCATAATTAGGAAGATTAATATCTAAAAGGACTAAATGGGGATTTTCCTCCATAAATTCAGATTTAATATTAGAATAATCCTTTACAGTAACTACATTATATCCATACCTATTTAGCCTATCCTCTATTAGATTTACAATTTTTTTATCATCTTCAATTACAAATATCTTATACATATACTTCACCTTACTTTTTCTTTTTACTTCCTATTCCTAATTCTCTTGCATAATAAAAGAGATATTGCTGGGCAATGCCTGCTAATTCTCCAAATTTCTCATGGGCATATATGGATATATCCTTTAACTTAGTATCTTCTTTTAAGTAGAAATGTTCCATTACTCTTTTAACCCATACATCTATAGGAAAAGCATCTTTTTTATTTAAAGAAAATAGCAGTATGCAATCAGAAACCTTAGGTCCTACCCCAGGGAGTTTCATAAGTATCTCTTTAGCTTCATTGGTTGATAAATCCAATAGCTTCTCTATGTCTACTTCCCCTTCATCGATCATTTTAGATGAATTCACTATATATTTCGCTCTAAATCCTACCTTGCGATTTTCCTGTAGTTCTTTTTCCTCTACACGGGCTAATACTTCTGCTTCAGGAAAAGAAAAATACTCCCTGCCATTATACCTACCTATAGGCTTTCCATAGCCCCCACTAATCAATTCAATGGATTTTTTGATCCTTGGTATCTGATTATTAGCAGAAATTATGAAAGATATGGTGGTTTCAAAAGGATCTTGATTGAGGATTCTAATGCCTTCGCCAAACTTTATAGCTTCTCCCAATATAGGATCCTTAGATAGCTCTTCTTTTATCTTTCTGTAATCCGTCCCTAAATCAAAATAATCATACCAAATGTTTTCAAAATCTAGTTTATTTGTATTGGTAAATATAATGTCTTTCCCTTCTTTTTTAACATTTAATACCTTACCATGATGAATGGTAGTATAAGAACCATCATCTTCTACATACCATCTAAAGCATTGACCACATTCAAATATATGCTTTGGCTCAAAATCTTTTATATCCTTTATTATTATTTTATCATTTTCTTCTATTAAATTATATTCCATTTTATTTCTCCTTTCTAAACTTGACAGCACCCCCGTCCCTCTGT
>DHBY01000031.1 GCA_002398845.1 Firmicutes bacterium UBA4916
TTAATCCTCCTCATTTTTTAACTAATATATCTATTTATCTAAATAGGTAGTATAGAATAATTTGGCCTTATCAGAAGAAGCTAAAGTAATTTTTGATCCTGTTGGAATATAAAGTACATCTCCTGGATATGCAGTAAATGTATTTCCGTTAATATGAATTACCACATTTCCATCTATGATATAATATATTTCCTCACAGGTAACTTCCCAATCAAACTCAGAATTATCAATATTTAAAAATCCAGTGTTTACTGAGGAGTCCTTATTACTAATTAGTTCCTGATAAAATACTTTAGCATTTGGATTTTTAGTTTCAAGTCCTTTAAACTTTACAGTGTTTCCTCGAATTAATTTTAGCCCTCCAGAATCAGTTTCTGCATCATATGGTTTATTAGAAAGTAATTCTAGCATTTCAGATAATAGACCCTTGTCCATTATCATCTTAAATATTTTATAAACCATATCCATATCTATATCATCTTTAAAAGAATTTTCTACTTTAAAATTATCTTTTTTAGTGGAAATTTCTATTTCATTTATCTTAGCTGCATCCTCTGCTAGTGGAGTAACTATTGTATTAGAGTCTATATAAAATACTTTTTGCCCCTGTTCTTTTGCAATCTCAATATCCTTTGCACAAATTAATTTTTTCATTTCTTCACATCCTTAATAGATAGTGCCAAGTTTCACCCTATTCATCAAATTTACAATCTTCATCGATAATGCCAATAACTGCTGCATCTATAGGTATATCATCATTTCCTAACATCCTACGAGCTGAGGAACCCAAACAAACTATGACTTTATCTCCAATTCCCGCACCTATAGTATCTACAACAATTAGTTTTTGCCCTTTGTCATTACCTCTAATTACTTCAGCCAACATAAATTTCAATCCATTTAGAGATTCTGGTTTTTTAGTTGCCCATATACTATCAGTTAATCTTGCCACTAACATAGTTCTTTCTCCTTTTTTTTTATTGCAGAAATTGCCGATTCTACAGAGGATGTATCTCCAAATATAGCTATCATAATAGCATTTTGTGGACAATTTCCTCTAATATCTAATACTCTGACATCTGCTGCTTTTTCTGCAACATCCGTAGCACAAATCATCTCTATTATTGCACCTTGTACAAGACCAACTGCATCGGTGGAAATTTCATCCCTACTAATACCATTGCCAATTCTATGTGCAAGCATATCTATAGTGCCTTTAGAAGGAGTTTTGATGATTTTAATTTTCATAGTATTTCCTCCTTACAGTATTTCCTGTGTACAACCCATAGCTATACCCAAAGGGGTTACGAACATGGGATTCTTTGGTTTATGTGTTAATATGCCAGTTTGTGCCTCTATAATCTTCTCTATGCCTGATAGACAAGCTGTCCCCCCCACAAGGGATATTGATTCTATACTATATCCTTTAATATGTCCATTGATAATAGAAGAAATTTTTTCAACTACTGGCTTTAATACAATTAACAATTCTTTATTATTTTTAGGATCTCTTTTATATAGTTCTGCCTCTGAAAAAGCCATATTATATGCTCCTGAAATCACTAGGGAAAAATGAGTGCCACCTGTAGGTTCATCTGCAACATAGACTACTTTTCCATCCTTTAAGATGGAAATACCAGTTGTTCCTCCTCCAATATCTACTACTGCACCATCTCTTATTTTAAGAACATTATTTGCTGCATTAGGTTCATCTAATACATTGGTTAATTCAAATCCTGCTGCTTGAATTACATTTTTAGCTGCTCCACCATCTAATTCATCCGTTCCTGGTGGTATAGCAACTGCCCCATAAATCAATTCTGTACCTAGCTTTTCTTCAATTTCTTGTTTTAATTCTCTAACTATATCGATTGCACCAATATAATCTACTACCATACCATCTTTAACTACATCCGCATATCTATAAGCACCTGCTACGGGTTTATAGTTTTCATCTAAAACTGCTAATACTACACATGCAGTACCTAAATCAATCCCCGTATAATATACGGAAGATTTTTCTATAATAGGTTTTTCTAATGTTTTTTCAAAATCACTTATTAATTTATCGCAAAACTCATAATTAAAATTTCCCTTTGTCATCTCATTCCTCCCATGGAACAAATTATTTCAGATAAGGTAATAAATATTCTTTTAAAGTTTTAATGCCTATCCCACTTGGAACGCTAATTTTATAATAAGGTTCATCAATTCCTGTTTCTTTTAATTGTCTGATACATCGTTCTTCATTTTCTAGATTCAAATCTGCTTTACTTATTATCCCAATTACAGGGCATCTAAATACCTTAGCAAAGTTTGGTGGATACACATTTATACATCTGGATTGATCTACTAAGATCAAAAGGTGGGATGCTTGTTGTGAAATGGTAATTAAATGCTTATGCATCCACGGACTTTCTACAAAGGTAGCTGGAACATCTATTGCGTATTTACCATAAATAACATCCTGAGTTTTCCTTAAAGGTCCATCATAATCATGTAATGCATTGATCAAAGTAGTCTTTCCGCAATTTTTAGGTCCAATTACCATTATCTTTTTATTTATCATGGCTTTCCCTTCATTTCTAGGTTCTCGTAATAGGAGCAACGACAAAACCCATCAAAGCCTTCAATGTACTGTTTACTGCAATAAGTGCTTCTTCTACAGCTTCTACATCTCCCGCAATAACTACAGATCCTGTAAATCTATCTAAAAATCCAATTTCTACATCTGAAGTTTTTGTAGCAATATCCGCTGCAATAATGGAGGCTTCAAAAGGTGATATGGTTAAAATCCCTATGGCACCTTTATTGTCTATCCCTAAACGTTCATAAATATCTGGCATAGGCGAAGCAATAATATGAGCAATGGTAACTTGTTTACCAGGTACTGATTCCTCTATAACACGTTGTACAGACTTTCCACTAAGTTCTCCCATAATATCCCCCTAATTCCTAATGCTTTACGACTTTAACTGGAAAATCATATTTTTTAATCCAATTTTCAATTTTGTCTAGTTCTTCATTACTTAAACTTGGATCTCCCTCTATTGGATAATCTTTGCCTAATTGATTATATTTATTTACACCTAATTTGTGATAAGGCAATAGGTCTATACCTTTAAAATTTTTATAATCCTTAAATGGCATTAAAAATTTACTTATGCCCTCAATTTCAGCTTGACTGCTATTTATATCTTTTAACATTGGCATTCTAATTTTTACATCATGTCCTCTGCTTAAAAGTTCTATTAAATTTTCATGTATTAATTCATTATAAACTCCTGTTAATTCATGATGGCGATTTGAATCAATATGCTTTAAATCAAAAAGAAACAAATCTGTATACTCAGCAATCTTAAGTATAGATTCCTTCTTTGCATAACCACAAGTCTCAATAGCTGTATTAATGCCTCTTTGTTTACATTCTTTTAATAATTCCGTAGCAAAATCTGCCTGCATTAATACTTCGCCACCACCTAGTGTTACTCCACCACCAGAAATTTCGTAAAACGCTCTATCTTCTTCTATGATTTCTAAAAGTTCTGAAACAGTTTTATATTCACCAACAATAGCTATAGCTTTTTCAGTACAAGTTTTTTCACACCTACGACATCCTACACAGTCAATATCACGATTTATAATATGTATCCCATCTAGCATACTGTGTATTCCAACTGGACAAACAGCTGAACAGGCTCCACAATTTAAACATAAATTTTCTTTAAACATAACTTTATATTTTGGTTCCATGCCTTCAGGATTTGAACACCATTTACATCGTAGTGGACATCCTTTAAAAAATACCAATGTTCTTATACCAGGTCCATCATATACATTGTATCTTTGTATATTAAATATAAATCCTTTTTTCTCATTTATAGCTGCATTAGTATTGTACATACCATCTAGCCCCCATTTACATACCTTCATATGCAAGGGGAAAACCCCAAGCATATAAATTTATATTAGAAACTTGTCAACATTGTTCTACTGATAATTTCGTCTTGAACATCTTTACAAAGTTCTACGAAGAATGCACTGTAGCCAGCTACACGAACGATTAAGTCACGATAGTTTTCTGGATGCTTTTGTGCATCAAGTAGTGTTTCATTGTCTAAATAGTTAAATTGCATTTGCCCATTTCCAAGTAAACATGCAGTCCTTATTAAGGAAATAAGCCCCTCTTCGCCTTCTGGTGTATCTAGTAGACCTGACATTAGTTTGAAATTATGAACCATACCTATATTCATATTATCGCAGGACATTTTAGAAACTGACTTGATAATAGCAGTAGGTCCATTTACATCTGCACCTTGAGCTGGACTGATACCATCAGATAATGGTGTCCAAGCTTTACGTCCATCAGCAGTTGCACCTGTCATTTGTCCAAATGGAGTGTTATTAGAAATGGATAAAGTACCATGACTTAATACTGAATATAAAGTTTTATATTTTCTATGTTCCATTTCTGTAAAGTTAATTAAATCTGCTGCAATTAAATCTGCATAATCATTGTCGTTACCATATTTAGGTGCATTTAGGCAATCTCTTCTAACATCGTCACAGCCTGCGAAATCTGCCTTTAATGCTTCATTTAATTGTTGTAAAGTGTATTTTTTATCATCAAATACTAATTTCTTAATAGCTGCCATGGAGTCTGTATATGTTGCTAAGCCTGTCCATACAACCCCAGGTCCAAAGTTATACATTGCTCCACCAGAGGATACGTCTTTACCTTTTTCCATACAGCCTTCATACATTATGGACATCAATGGCTTTGGAGCTAATTCCCTGTGTACACGTTGTGAAATAACAGTAGCTACATCAGTCCATTTTGTAATATATTTAATTTGTTCTTTTACAGCTTTATCAAATTCTTCAAATTTCTTATATTGATTTAAATCTCCCATATCTGGAGTAACTTGTTTCCCATACCATAATGGCACACCATGGTTTAAAGTTAATTCAATGCATATTGGCCATTGAGTATAAGCTGTAGAAGTCCATTGATATAGACGACCAGCTTTTTGTGGCTCTACACAGCCCATTAAGCAATAATCTCTGGCATCTTCTATGGAAACACCTTTTGCTAACATCATTTTTATATGAGTATCATCAAAGTGACAAGCAGGGAATCCCATACCAGCACGTACTACATCTACGATTTTCTTTAGGTATTTTCTAGGTGATTTATTGTGAATACGACATGCTAAAGATGGTTGATAAACCTTAACATGGCGAACTGCATCCATTAATAAATAAGTTAATTCATTTGTTGCATCTAAACCATCACGAGTAACACCGCCAACGCACATGTTTACAAATGGTTGATAACCTGCAAAAAATTTGGAACTTCCTTCGCTTGTTATCCACATCATTTCTGACATTTTAATTAACATACAGCCAGCAAGTTCAAATGCTCCATATTCGTTTAAACGACCTGATTCTATATCAGCTTTGAAGAATGGATACATATATTGGTCAACACGTCCAATAGACATACCTGTTTGATTTTCTTCTACTACTAATAAGGATTCAATAGTCCAAACTGATTGTATTGCTTCCCAGAAAGTGCTTGGTTTATGTTTTGGCACTCTTGCATTGATTTCAGAAATCTTTTCTAATTCTTCCTTACGTTGAGGATTAGTTTCTTTTCTAGCTAATTCAGCTGCATAATCTGACATTCTTTGTGCGTAAATCATAACCCCTTCAGTAGTATCTATTATAGATTTATAGAAATAAATCTTATCTAAATCTTCAGGATTTGCATAATCCAATTCTTTTAAATGTTCTTTTGCTTCGTTTTGAATGTCTAACATACCTTTTTTCATTAAGATAACATCATATCCTGGATTAGAGTCTCCACCACCATTTATAGCATGATAAGAGCAGTCTGAAACAAAGGATTCTCCAGAAAGTTCCCAAACTCCAGCTTCTCTGTATTGGTCTTCACAGTATTCATCTACTGATTTGCCTTTCCAGAATGGGAAGATTTCTTCACGTAAAACCTTTTTATCTTCCTCAGAAATATAAAATGGGTCTTGAGGACGATTTGCTATTGTATCTAATTCGTCGTCTAACCATCTCCATGCAATATCAGGAGAAAAAGCACCAGCACGAGGTGCACCACAAGGAGCCCCTACTATTAATTCATCATCTTGAATTACTAATGGTGCTGTTTCACAACAATGGCGGAAACATTTAGCACGTAATAAAATCTTTGGCATACCAGGATTTTCTCTAGCAATTTTTGTAATTGCTTTTGCCCTATGAATTGTAATAGAAGGTACTTGTTTTAAATAATTTTCTTTTAATTTCTTTAAACGTGGTGTTATTCCATTAGGAATAGAACCATCATTTGTAGAAGATGGGCTACAGCTACTTCCACTTGCTGTGTCCCCCTTTGCAATTTCATCTGAAATACCCTTAAACATCTTCATTAAAGCTTGTTTTTCTTGTGATGACATATCCTTAGTTGCTTCTTCAAACTTAGCTGAAAATTCATGAATATCCAAATCAATTACCTCTCTTTCTATATTTTAATTTATTTTTATTAAGGTAGTAATTTATCTAGAGAATAGCGGTCCGTGATCTTTTTTAGATCTGGGTGTGGGCTTGGAATAACAACCGAACTGTAAACTTCAGTGCCCATTTCTTCTACAGCCCTAACACCAGCTTCTACTGCTGCTTGACATGCACCTACATCTCCAGCAACCAAAACGGAGATATACCCAGAAGCCACATTTTCATAACCAATTAATTCTACATCTGCGGCTTTACACATTGCGTCGGCAGCTTCTAAAACAAAAACTAAACCAAATGTTTCTATTAAACCTAAAGCTACAAAATTAGCCATATGCATTTCCTCTCTTTCATATTATTTCTATGCATCAATATCGTGTACTGAAACGATATCCCCAACGGGTTTAATGGGACGTGGCATAACATTATGTGCTGTTAATTTTCCTATTTTACTAGCAGCAGTGGCCCCTGCATCTACAGCTGCTTTAACAGCAGCAACATCTCCTTTTATCATAACTGTTACAAGTGTGGAACCTATATTTTCATAAGATATTAATTCCACATTAGCAGCCTTCAACATTTGGTCTGCAGCTTGAATTGCAGGTACCATGCCTACAGTTTCCACAAGTCCTAGTGCTTCTTCACCGTAGTATCTCATTTTTTTACCCTCCTACCATTAGTCTTTAATATATTTGTTAATTATTGCTGCACCTTCTTCATGTGCATGGTAGTAAATCTTTAAATTATTGGATTTATCCATTTCAAATCTAGTTTCTTCTAAAAGCCCATTGGCTTCAGCTGTCATTAAAGCTGAAACTACGTCTTTTCTATTAAGAGCCTTATAATTTCCATACTTACCTTTTAATGCCTTTATAACATCTTCTGCACAAGCTTCATCGACTTTTGTAAAATATTTTAAAATAGCATAGTTAAGTGGCTTTTTCATACTACTTAACCTCCTTTTTTCTAAATAAATCTAATGGGTTCATTGCAATTAGCAAAATACCAAACATCATGAGTATTGCTGCAATCCAACCAATAGGAGGTATTGTCCAACCTTCCATGCCGTTTATTACTCCTAGTAATATCCAACAAAAAAATGGTCCCCAGAATGAATAAGTTGCATTACAAGCCATTCCTAGTGCTGTACCGCACATACTATTTCCTTTATACCAAGTCATAAATGAAACAAATGCACAAAGTCCACTTAATACAAACCAAATCATTGCAGGACCACTTGCAAATGCTTGAACTGCTAAATCAGCTGATAGCTTAACGCTTCCAGCCATTGCCCCAAATATAGGTAGTAATATTAATAAATTTGCAAGTCCTGAAGTAGTTTGACGAATTGCAATACCTATTTCTGAATCAATCATAGAAGTACCATATCCAGCAACACAGCCTTCAAATCCCCAGCCTAATGCTGCTATAAAAGCTATAGCGATACCTAAGATCATATCCTCTGGTGCATCCTCGCCAATACTTGTGCTACCTATTAAGAAACTAGCCAATACGCAAATACAAATACCTAAAACCATACGTTTGTCTAATTTTTGCTTAAATAAAATTCTAGCCAATATAGCACCTATAGCTGGGCAAAGTGCAGTAATTGGAATAACCATTGAGCCAGCCATTTGAATGCCTATAACATAGGCTGTTGTAGCAATAGGTCCTCCTACGAGAGCTGCTAAAATCATAATACGTCCTGGAGTAGTATTGAGAGTTCTTATAAAATCTCCAAATTTACCATTTTTAGCAGCAAATATCATTGCCCATATAGCACTACAAGTATCATTTACTGCTCCACCAAGAGAACCCAATAAATATGTAATTGTAAATGCAGATAAAGCTGCAGTATTAGGACCATACCAGTCACTCCAAACACCTTTGGTCATACCTAGTGTTAAAAATGCAGAATAAAGTCCATACGTAAGGCCTGAAAATAGTGCAATAAGAACTCCTTTTTTGAAAAATTCTTCTGACAGTTTCTTTTTAGTTTGAATTGCTGCCAGGTTAGTTATATCTTTTGATCCTTCCATAAATAAACTCCTTTCCTTTAAACTTGGCTTATTAAAAACGTTTTTAAAATACCATATACTATTACTTTAATAGTATCTAGTTTAATGATACCTAATTAAGATATTTGTTTCTTGAACAAAATGGGTGTTTAAATTTCATAAAATCTATTAAGTTTTTATATTTTTTGCATTATAGTTACTTGCTTGTAAAAAAGACATAAAAAAAGTACCAAAACCTTCATATCATAAAATGATATTGTAGTTTTGGTATTTATAATTGTACTAATTGCGTTATGTCCTATTTGCCTTCTTCTTGCAAAGTCTACGAGTATTTATAATTTATTCTACAGTTACACTTTTAGCTAAATTTTTTGGCTTATCTATATCACAGTCCCTATTTAATGCTACATAATAAGCCAATAATTGTAGGTAAATTACAGATACAACTGCTGCTAGTTCATCTATTACTTCTGGTATATATATAACCTTATCTACCGTTTTTTCTATTTTCTTATTGTTTTCCTTAGCTATAGCTATAACATAAGCTCCTCTGGATTTTACTTCTTTAATATTACTTATCATCTTATCAAATAATTTATCCTGAGTTGCTAAAGCTATAACTGGTGTGCCTTCATCAATTAAAGCTAATGTTCCATGTTTTAATTCGCCTGCTGCCATAGCCTCTGAATGAGTATAGGATACTTCCTTTAATTTTAAAGAACCCTCCATGGATACATAATAATCTATTCCCCTTCCAATGAAGAATACATCTTTTGATTTATATATATGAGCTGCTATGTCTTCAATATCTTCTATATTTTTTAATATTAATTCTACTTGACTTGGCAATTTCTTAATTTCTTCTAATATCTTATTAGCTTCAACTTCTTCTATAGTACCTTTCTTAAGTGCCATATCTATGCTTATTAATGCTAAAGAGACTAACTGGGTTGTATAAGCCTTGGTTGAAGCTACTGCAATCTCTGGCCCTGCCCAAGTATAGAATACATAGTCTGATTCCCTTGATATGGAACTCCCTACAACATTGGTTACCGCTATAACTTTGGCTTTCCTTTCTTTACCTAGCCTTAGAGCTGCTAAAGTATCTGCTGTTTCCCCTGATTGGCTGACTACTATCATTAAAGTGTTCTTATCTATAAAGGAATTGCCATATCTAAATTCTGAAGCTATATCTACTATTACAGGTACTTGAGCATATTTTTCAATAAATATTTTGCCAAGTAATCCAGCATGATAGGCTGTACCACAAGCTACTATATAAACTTTATTTACACTATCAATATATTCTTTGCTTAAATCAAATTCCTTAGTATTAATCCTTCCATCCTTAATCCTTGGAGATATGGTGTCTTTAATTGCTTTAGGCTGTTCGTATATTTCTTTTAACATGAAATGTTCATATCCGCCTTTTTCTGCTGCCTCCAAACTCCAATTTACATTATATATTTCCTTTTCTACCGGTGTACCATTTATTTTCATTATATCTATACTATTTCTTTTTATAACTGCTATTTCTCCATCTTCTAGAATATAAACTTTCCTAGTGTATTTAAGGATTGCAGGAATATCCGATGCAATGAAATTTTCTCCTTCTCCAATGCCTATTATAAGCGGGCTATCCTTTCTTACCGCAATGAGCATATCTGGACTATTCTTGTCTATAATCCCTAAAGCATAAGAACCTTGTAGTTTAGATACAACTATCTTTACGGTTTCTACTATATCTCCTGTATAATAATAATCTATTAAATGAGGAATAACCTCTGTATCCGTTTCTGATAAAAATTTGTATCCCTTGTTTATAAGTTCTTCTCTTAAACTTAAATAATTTTCAATTATACCATTATGGACTACTGCTATGGCATGACCTGAATTCATATGGGGATGAGAATTTACATCAGAAGGTCCTCCGTGGGTCGCCCATCTAGTATGGCCTATTCCTAAATTACCTTCGATTCTATCTTTTTCTAAACTTTTTTTAAGGACCGAAAGTCTTCCTTTATATTTTCTAAGTTCAATGTCTTTTCCTTTTAATATGGCTACCCCTGCTGAGTCGTAACCTCTATATTCTAGTTTTTCTAATCCTTCAACTAATACATCTTCTGCATCTTTGTTTCCAATATATCCTACTATACCGCACATTCAAATCACTCCTATCATGGATTCATACTACCTATCTATATTTGTCCCTATAATTGCTTACAGGTTTTGTATAGCCTTAAGGATGGTAGTTCACCCCATGGCACCCGCCGAAACTTCGATAAACCATGTCCTCGTCAGCTCAAGTGAGCTCTGGCGCTTTATATTATTTTATCCATAAACTAATTTTAATATCACCCCCTATTTTAGACAGTAATTATATTTTACCACTTACAATATTTATTTGTCATTAAGTTTTTTAGGCAAAGAAAAAGGCAGGGGAATTTATATTTTACTATTTATCTTGAATGTGTGTTCGAAAGATATTATAATATAAAAGTCCCTTAAAATCATAGCTAGTTTTGAAGACATTTAGAAAGGAGCATTTATGACTGGAAAAACACATGTAGCAATAGGAATCGCAACAGCGCTAACCATATCCATTGGTCAGCCGCCAGAAGAGCAACTAGTTCTAGTATTAACTTCTGTAATAGGCTCTTTAATTCCTGATTTAGATCATCCTAAGGGGAAATTAAATCAAAAATTATTGTTAATTAATAACAACTTTTATAGAGCATTGTTTTATTCATCTTTAGGATTTATATTTATGTACCTATATTTTTTAAAAGGGATAAGGTATTTCTTACTTTTGGGAATAGTATCTTTTCTCATTGGAATATCAAACCATAGGGGATTTACCCATAGTATATTAGGATTTCTAGCATCTGCATCTATAGTTGGAGTAGTAACATTAAAACATGATTTGCCTAATGCATATTCTGGTTTTATCATAGGTTATGCACTTCATCTAATAGCAGACTTTTTTACTCCAAAGGGCATAAAATTATTTTATCCTTTAAATGTCAACGTTTCCTCTCCTATTACAATTAAGACTGGTAGTGGAACTGAGAGGATAATATTTATGCTGCTTGGCATATATTCTATTTGTTTATTACTTAGATACTTAGAAATTTAAAAGGCATTGCTAGATAGTTTCTGTATAGATTTACAAAATGTTTTAGTTGTCCTTAAAGTAAAAAACCCTACAATTTTTTGTAGAGTTTTTTACTTTAGATTAGTTATTATTTAAGCGCTTGCCTCATCATTATAGTACTTTGCTTGTGAATGCCATAGTTCATAATACTTTCCTTCTTCATTCTTTAATAATTCCTCATGATTTCCCTTCTGAATTATACGTCCTTCATGGAATACTGCTATTTCATCACAAAATCTACAGGATGAAAGCCTGTGGGAAATATAGAAGGTGGTTTTTGTACCTACTATTTCATTAAATTTAGAATATATCTCAAACTCTGCTATAGGGTCTAATGCTGCTGTGGGTTCATCCAATATGATAATAGGTGCATCCCGATACAATGCTCTAGCTAAGGCTATCTTTTGAGCTTCTCCACCTGAAATCTCTACTCCATCTTCATCAAAATCTTTATATAGTGGGGTATATACTCCCTTTGGCATAGTTTTTAGTCTTTCTTTAAAACCAACCTTTTCTAAAGCATCTATTATTTCTTCTTCATCATAATCTACTGCTGCCGCTACATTTTGACCTAAGGAGAAGGAAAACAGTTTAAAATCTTGAAATACTATAGAAAATAGATTCATATATTCCTCATAATCATATTTTTTAATATCTATGCCGTTTAAAAGTATCTCCCCTTCATCTGGATCGTATAGTCTGCAAAGAAGTTTAATAAAGGTGGTCTTTCCTGAGCCATTCATACCTACTATGGCTAAACGCTCTCCAATATTTAGCTTTATAGAAACATCTTTTAGTACATACTCTTCAGTCCCTGGGTATTTGAAGGATACATTTCTAAACTCTATCTCGTATTCATCATCATCTCGTTTTTCTACAGGTAATGTTCCCTTATATTTTTCTCCTTCTATATTTAAAAAATCTATATATAATTGTAAATATTGATTATTGTTTATAATGCTATTTATAGAGGTTAAAACCTCCGTACTTCCAGATATGAATTGAGTTATACTTCCTGTGTATTGAACTATACTTCCTATGGATATACTTCCTGTTATGGCTTTTAGTCCAACAAATATATAGATCAATCCACCTATTAATGAGGATATAAACGCACTTACTCCCCCATATTTAGTACTCATATTTTCAAAACTTCTGAACATTTTATCTGCACCTTGTATAAATGATTCTACTTCTTTATTATATATATGCCGTTGATTATATAATCTTATTTCCTTTCCAGCATTATAATCTTCAATTTGTGAAAAATAAAACATGAAAATTCTATTTAAATCCATTACCTCACTAAAATATCCAAACATTTTCTTATCGGATATAGTATTTAAATATAGATTAAATATAGTTCCTCCTAAAGCTATTGCTAAAAATCCGTAGGAAAATAGTCTTGTATTGGCGAAGGATAGATACCCATCTGTTGCTATATTTGGTTTAAACAATTCTATAACTAGTATGATGGATGTAATAACTGTAATAAGCCCCCTAGATAAATCCCCTAAATATCCTAAAAGAGCTATAATACCTCCATCATTCATCATTTCCGATTCATTTATCTTAGTGCGAAGATTGTGTGTCGCTGGGTTTTCAACATGTTCATAGTCCATATTTATTGTTTTTTCATTCATCTTCATGTCTTGATTTTGTATCATAATACTTCTAAGTATGATTCTCAAATGATCTAATCCAGTAGATATTAAATGGACTATTAAGTTTAATCCTATAGTTAAGCCGACTAAAAACTTAAGCCTCTCTATATCCTTTGAGCCTAAAAGTTCATCAATAATCCTTGCTGTCATATATATATTTATGAAGGGAGCTAAGGATTTAAAAAGAGCATCAAATATGGTGATAGGTAATACCCAAGGCTGCAGCTGGTGTATTTCCTTAAGACCAGTATTTAATGTTTTAATATTCTTTTTAAATTTGTTCTTTTGCATATTCTTCACCACCTATATTATCTTTATAATAATGGGCTTGCATATCATACATCTTTCTATATTTTCCACCATCCTCCATAAGGGTATAATGATCCCCTTCTTCTATTATCTTTCCATCCTCAATAAACACAATCCTATCACAAAACCTAGTAGAGGATAGTCTATGAGATATGAATATACTAGTATGATTTTTGGTCAATTCATTATATTTCTGATATATTTCATTTTCAGCTATAGGGTCTAAGGCTGCTGTGGGTTCGTCTAGTATTATAATAGGTGCATCTTTATATAAAGCCCTAGCAAGCATTAGCTTTTGAGTTTCTCCTCCTGATAGTTCTATAGCTTCATCATATACGGATTTAACCAATAGGGTATCTCTTCCTTTTGGCAGGGATTTAGTTTTCTCAATAAGTCCTGACATATTAAGAACTCTATCCATCTTTTCATCATCAATATCCTCTTCTGACTCCAAGGCAATATTCTTTTCTATAGATACAGGCAATAAATAGGTATCCTGAAACACTATAGAAAACAAGGTATAGTATTCATCCCTATTGTAAAGATTAGATTTCTTTCCATTTATATATATTTCACCTTTTGTAGGGGTGTATAGTCCACATATAAGTTTTACCAAGGTGGTTTTCCCTGCTCCATTAACCCCCACTAATGCCAGTTTTTCTCCCTCTTTAATATGAAGGTTTATGCCTTTGATGGTATAGTCTTCTGCACTGGGATACTTGTAGTAAAGATTTTTAAGCTCTATATCGCAAGGTAGTTCGAAGGGTTTTGGTAAAACTACTCCAGCTCCCCTATTCATCCTATCTTCCATCTCTAATGCTGTTCTCAAGTCATTGGTTTCAAGGCTAATGGAGTTTAACTCATTTAGATTCTTTACAATTCCCGTTAGCCATGCTGAAAAGCCTGCAACTACTCCGAAGTATAGTACAAAATCCCCTATAGGCATATTTTTATATAAAACTGAATAGATAAGAAATCCATAGGTTATACCATCCCTTATGAGAAGTAATATTCCATCAATAATATTAGCAAAATATCTACGATTTACATTTTTCTTTTGAAAATATATTCTTTTCTTTAAAAGTTTATGGTACATCCCTTGAAACCAAGGGGACATATTATAAAGCCTCATGTCTTTTGCTGATTTAAAATCACCTGTTTTAAATCTTATATATCTAAGTTTCTTTTCTATTGGGGCTAGATTGCCTTTATTCTTATGTTCATAATTATTTACGTATTTTCCTACAAAATAATTTATAGCTGCGGATAAGATAAGAAATATAAGTATAAAAGGATGAATAGTAGATATTATTCCTGCATATAATACAAATCCTAAGATATTAGAAAAAAATTCTATGCTTAACTTTATTATTGCCTCAGTAGCAGAACTATTGGCTGATGAGGACATATTTGCTTTGGTAAACCTTTGCTGTGCTTCTGGCCCATCTATATTTTCAAAATCTGTATCCAGTTGCTTATCAACTAATAGTTTTACATATTTCATTCTGTGAGAAATTTTTTTACCTATTGTTCCATTTAGTATTACTTTAGATATGGTCTTTAAAATAATTATTCCTAAAATAGGTATACCAATATTTATCATCAGTTGATTAGCCGATACGCCTTCCGTTACAGAATCAATCAATGCCTTAGGCATGTATATTCCCAATAAAGGTATGATTACCGTAATAGGAATTTGTATTAGGGATAATGAAAACAATAACTTATCCCACTTCCAAAGATTTTTTAATAGATAAATTGTATTTTCCCAAGTGGAATATTTAGGTTTTTCTTTCTTTATATTTGTATCCACCATTTATATCACCTCAATTATATAATAGCAACAAATACTATTTTTTATATAAAAATAGCACCAATGGTCCCTTTTACGACACCAAAGGTACTATATAGGTAAAGTTATCTCAGTTGCAAATACCCCTTCTTCTGACTGTCTATTTATAAAACCTCCATATTTATTTACTATACTATCCACTCTTTTTAAACCAAAGCCGTGATTTGCTCCTAGCTTTGTAGATATGTATTCTAAGCCTGACTCTTTTATATTTCCTTCCGTAGAATTAGCTATAGAAATATAAAGTTGTCCCTTCATCTCTCTTATATATACTCTTATAAATCTATCCCTTGGGTTTTCAAGTTTAATTGCAGCCTCCATAGCATTATCCATTAGATTTCCAATTATAACGCATAGATCTATATCCGCTACTTGAAGATTTTTAGGTACTGTTGCCTTTGCATTTACTTTTATGTCTTGACTAATGGCTAAAGATAATTTACTGTTTAAAATAGCATCTACCATAAGATTTCCCGTTTTTAAAACTGTATCTATATCGGTTAAATCCCTGTCTAAGTCATTTAAATATATATCCATCTCTTCATATTTCTCCAATTCCAGATAAGCCTTCATCAATTGTATATGATTATGATAATCATGTTTCCAGCCCCTCATCTCTTTGTAGATATTTTCAACTTCGCTATAGTGCTTTGTCATAAGATCATTTTGATAATTTGTAATACGCTTATCCACTAGTTTGGATAGTATGTACCTCATAATGAAAAATATAATGATAATTGAAACCAAGGCTAAACTAATTATCATATGTTTATCCATCTAAACCACCTCTAATAAAATTCTTTATTAAATTATATCATAATCATACCAATTTTTCTGAATTAGCTGAAATTATGAAACGATAAAAAATGTGGTATTATTATAACACAAAAACGGGCTATTTAAAGCCCGTTTTTGTGAAATTAAACTATTTTAATTTGTGTATTTTACTTACCTTTAGAATTTATCTACTTTAAACTTGCAAAGTCTAATTTAATTTTGCAATTGACCAAATAATATAAAATTATTTAACGATGTGTAATCCGAAAAAGTCATGCATTTGTATTGGAGATATAATCATTCCATCTACGTTTTTCCTTTTAGCAATATGTCCTTTTTCAGAACATGTAGGTATTACAGCACATTCTTTTGCCACAACTTTAGCTACTTCTTCATATTTTTTAACTTTAGCATCATTATCAGTAAGTTTTGAACCTTCATCTATTAATTTATCTATTTCATCACTCTTAAAGCAAGAGGCATTTGCCCCACCTGTACCAATTGTTGCACTACCATAAAGTGGACGATAGGTATTATCTGGCTCAGCATTTGCATTCCAACCTGTATATGCTGCTTCATGATTAGCATGTCCTATCTTGTCATAATATGCCGACTTTTCAAGAGTTTCTATCTTAATATCTATGCCTGCTTCTTTACATGCTGCTTGAATAACTTGGCAAGCACGAGCTCTAGTATCTCCAAATGTGGAAATTGTAAAGCTAAATCCATCTGGTTTTCCGCCTTCTACAAGCTTTTCTTTTGCCTTTTCAATATTATATTCACGTTTTTCAACATCATCTGTATAACCTATAGCTGCAGGCCCTATACAAGTATAGCAAGGGGTTGCTTGACCATCAAATTGAACTTGTATAATATCATCACGATTTACACAATATGCTACAGCTTCCCTAAGTGCTTTATTGTTAAATGGCTCTTTACTACAGTTTAATGCTAAAAATTCAAGTGCAGTGGATTGATATTCCATTAAATCAATGTTTTTATCTTTTTTTATATTTTCAATATCAACATTTGGAACATTTAATAAAAGATCTATTTCACCTGCTTGTAATGCAACTGTCCTTGAAGTCTCTTCTGGTATAACCTTACAAACTAATCTATCTGCTTGTGCCTTAAATTTATCATTCCAATAATTTGGATTCTTTTTTAAAGACCATTGACTTCCAAGAGTCCATTTGTCAAACATATATGGTCCAGTTCCTACTGGGCCTTCATCAAGGCTTTTATTTTCTGCATCCATTTTTTCTACATATTCTTTATCTAATATTGAACAACACATATGAGCTAATGATGATATAATTGTAGAAGTTGGTTGTTTTAAATGAATGATAAATGTTAAATCATCTATAACTTCTACACTATCTATATCTGACACAAGATGTCCAGCATTTCCTGAACTGTGTTGTCTATCTAATGAAAATTTAACGTCTTCAGATGTTAAAGGATCTCCGTTGTGGAATTTAATACCTTCATTTAATTTGAATTTTATATCCTTATCACTACCTTCAACATATTCGTAGGATTCTGCAAGATATGGTTCAAATTCATTTGTCTCAGGGTTAAGCCTAATAAGTGTCTCGTATATACTCCTAATTGCAGGTGCTGAAGCAATATCATTCATTTTATGAGGATCTAGTGATGTTAAATCTGCTTTTGAAGCAATTGTAATGGTATCGCCTTCAGTTTTTGCACTGTTAGTTGAACTTCCAGTTGAATCCCCAGTTGATTTTTTTTCTTCCTTACCACATCCGGCAAGAGAGAAGATCATTGCACCGGCGATTAAAAATGCTATTAGCCTTTTACCAAACTTATTCATTTTATATGCCTCCTCAATTTAAATTATAAATTATAATTATAAATTTCATTTATAGTCTTAAATATCTAATACATATGCTATTGTCAATTTTGCTGTATTAAATATAGAGCTATCAAAAGTACGTTCTACTCCTTTATCATCAATGAATCTACTTCCTATTCTCCCATTTCCCATATATTCGAAATATAGTTCAACCGATATAACATCTCCATATAATATCAATGAATTATATAAATATTTAATATATTTTATATTATACCACATAAAACGACATTATTATATATATTTCTACAAATTTTTAATTGGGCTTATTTTGATTATATTACAAAACCTGAATTTTAGGCTGCATTAAATTACAAAGTTGGCATGGGAAGATTGATAATGGATACCCTATTCCATACCTCATCATCTATATCATTATTCCAAAAATCCATAAAAAAATGCTGGCATGGGGATAGTCCCTCTGTCAGCATTTTGATTATTTATATAAATGACATGCTACAAAATGTTCTGGTTCAAGCTCTAAAAATTCTGGTGATTTACTAAAACATTCATCTTTAGCATACTCACATCTTGCTGCAAATCTACATCCTGGTTTTGGATTTATAGGAGAACTGATTTCTCCTTTAAGCAACACACGCTTAGGACGATTGTGTATGCTTGGAATAGGTATTGCAGAAAGCAATGCCTTAGTATATGGGTGCATAGGCTTTTCAAATAACTTTTCTGAAGGAGCCTTTTCCACCATTTTCCCCAAATACATAACAAGTATATCGTCTGCAAAATAGTTTACAACAGATAGATCATGGGTAATAAATATATACGTAAGCTGTCTATCTTTTTGTAATTGCTTAAGAAGGTTAAGAATTTGGGCCTGTATAGATACATCTAATGCTGATACAGGTTCATCACAAACGATAAATTTGGGATCCAATGCCAATGCCCTTGCAATTCCAATTCTTTGCCTTCTACCACCATCTAATTCATGTGGATAGGTATTGACCAATCTTTCTGCCAATCCAACAACCTCCATAAGCTCCAACACCTTCTTGTGAACCTCTTCTTTGGTCTTATATACCTTATGAAGATAAAGGGGGTCTGCAATAATTTCACTTACGGTTCTCCTTGGATTAAGAGATGCAAATGGATCCTGAAATATAATTTGCATTTCCCTTCTCATATCACGCATTTCTTCTTTATTAAGCTTCGCTAAATCTTTTCCTTCAAACAATACCTCACCTGAGGTTGGTTCATGAAGTCTAAGAATAGTACGTCCACATGTGGACTTCCCACATCCTGATTCTCCAACCATACCTAGTGTTTTTCCTTTTTCTATTTTAAAACTTAAGCCATCTACCGCATGAAGCATTCCATTTTTAACTTTAAAATACTTTTTTAAATCCTTAACTTCCAATAATATCTCACTCATGGTCTCCCCTCCTGTCTATCTTAACTCCACTATCCTTTTCAAAAGCAAGACAGGAAACATAATGTGTGTCGCTAATACGTGTTACCCCTGGAAATTTAGTCTTACAAATTTCCTTGGCATGAGCACATCTTGGATGGAAAGGGCATCCTGTAGGCAAATTTGATGGATCAGGTACAAGCCCAGGTATAGGGCGTAATGGCTCATTCCTCTTTTGTATATTAGGTAATGAATCAAATAAGCCTTTAGTATAAGGATGATAATAATCATCAAATATATCCTCTAATGTGCCATGCTCAACAATACTTCCTGCATACATTATAGATACTTCATCGCAAATTTCAGCTACAACACCTAAATCATGAGTTATTAAAATCATTGAAGTATCATATTTATCACGCAATTGTTTCATAAGTTCAAGTACCTGTGCTTGAATTGTAACATCAAGAGCTGTTGTAGGTTCATCTGCTATAAGCACCTTAGGATTACAAGCAAGTGCTATAGCAATAATGACACGTTGTTTCATACCACCTGAAAATTGATGTGGATATTCTCCTGCCCTATCTCCAGGTATTCCTACTAATTCAAGCATCTCTTTAGCTTTTTCATAGGATTCATTTTTGCTAACGTCTTGGTGTATTTTTATAACCTCAGCAATTTGATCTCCTACTGTTAAAACAGGGTTTAAAGATGTCATAGGATCTTGGAATATCATGGATACAGTGTTTCCACGAATAAGTTCCATATCCTTTTCTGTATATTCAAAGATATTTTTACCTTCAAGTTCTATTTTCCCGCTTTTTATAACTCCGGGTGGATCTGGTACTAATCTTAATATGGATAAAGCAGTAGTTGTTTTTCCTGCACCTGTTTCTCCTACTAGCCCAAGGGTTTTCCCTTTTTTAAGATTAATATCAATCCCATTTACCGCTTTTACGGTTCCATCTTCTGTCTCATAATATACTGCCAAATTTTCAATATTAAGAACAAAATCTGCTTTATTCATCTTTACCTTCCTTTCATCCCTTATACTATTAATCAATAACTATCGTTTTAACTTTGGATCAAGGGCATCCCTCAACCCATCTCCCAATAGATTAATAGCAAGCGAAGTTAATGCAATAGCAATTCCTGGAAAAACAGTAAGATAATTCGAATCACGGATATAAGTTCTTCCACCTGCAAGCATTGATCCCCATTCTGGCTTAGGTGGTTGTACACCAAGACCTATGAAACTAAGGGATGCTATAACAAGTATAGCAGATGCTATAGCTATGGAACCTTGCACGATAATAGGTGCCATACAATTTGGCAATACTTCCTTATAAATAATTCTAGAATTTTTAGCACCACATGCCCTTGCTGCTTCAACAAACTCCTGATCCCTTACTCCAAGTACGGCTGCTCTTACTATACGTGCAAAA
>DHBY01000040.1 GCA_002398845.1 Firmicutes bacterium UBA4916
TTGTACAATATGTTTATTTTGTATGACTAATATATAACTTGTTTATTAAAAAGTCAAAATATATTATAGTTAAGTAAAATATTATGATCCTATTAGGAGGGAAGAAATGGAGAACCCATATAGGAAACAAAAGTGTAGTATGGATCAGTTACCAAGTATAAACTTTTCGGTTAATACTTATAAAAAATTAATAGAAACTTATGTTAAAGATAAAGATAAATTTGCAATCTGTCTTATAGACATAAATAATTTTAAAATATATAATCACATATTTGGATATGAATATGGTGATCAATTATTATTATATATTTTTAGAGAATTAGAGAAATACATAGAAGAACGTGGAAAAGTTTTTAGATTTGGTGGAGACATTTTAATGGTTTTACTATGGGATATTGAAGATAAAAAAGAAGTTGAAAGAATAATAAAAGGTTTTTTAGTTAAATTTAGAGGATTTTATGAATTTAAGGGGCATAAAATTATAATTAAATTTAAAATTGGTGTAGCTGTTTATCCTGAAGATAGTGATGAAATAGAGCCTCTTTTAAGATATGCTGATATTGCATTATTTTACTCAAAGCAAAATATTGAAGATGAATATAAAATGTTTGATTTTAATATGCATAAAGAAGTTGTAATGAAAGAAGTAGTAGAAATGGATATAATAAATTCTTTAGCTGATGATGAATTTATATTATATTATCAACCACAAATAGATTTAATTACAGGCAAAACATATGCTGTGGAGGCATTGATAAGATGGATGCACCCTTTATATGGGATGCTACCTCCTTCATTGTTTATAAATAGTATTGAAGAAAATGGTATGATAAACGATGTTGGCAAATGGGTAATAGAAGAAGCATGTAGACAATTAAAAAAATGGCATGAACTTGGTTATAATCATATACATGTGTTTATTAATGTTTCAGGAAAACAACTAGCTAATAAGGACTTTTTTTATTTTGTGAAAAATGTGCTAGAAGAAACAAAAATAGACCCACTATTTTTATGCTTAGAAATTACGGAATATAGCTTATCTATATCAGAACAATATATTGTAAAAAATTTAGTAAAATTAAGAAATCTCGGTGTAAAAATTTATTTAGATGACTTTGGTATGGCCTATTCTTCTTTAGATCATCTGATTCATTTTCCCATTGATGGAATAAAAATTGATAGATCCTTTATAAATGGCATAAATTCGGACCATAAAAAGTTAATTATAATAAAAAAAACCATAGAATTAGCCGATGAATTAGGGCTAGACATTATAGTAGAAGGAGTAGAAGAAATAGAACAGTTAGATTGCTTAAAAAAATTAAGCTGCAATAAAATCCAAGGATACCTATTTGGGAAACCGATGGATCCCAGTGAAGTAACAGCTTGTTTTTAAATAATTTATCTAAGGAGGAATCAAAATGAAGTTTTTGGGAAGATTCAAAATAAAGACTAAATTATTAGCAGTATTTCTCATTATTGGCATGCTGATGGGTTTTATTGGATTAAACAATATAATTTCATTAAGCAAAATTAATAAAAATGGTGATGATATGTATAATAATCATCTTATGTCAGTATATTTATTAGATGATATGAATCAAGAAATGTGGAAGATAAGTACAGGGGGATTAAATTTCCTTTTAAACGAAAAGTCTAATAAAAATGCATCACTAAAAAACATAAGTGATGCAATTGTTAATTTTGAAAAAAACATGGCTCAGTATGAGGAACTGGATTTAGGTGATAATGAAAGAGAACTTTATAGCGGAATAAAAAAATATTTGGAAGATTACATAGGAGAAAGTAATAAATTTATAGAACTTTTAAAAAAAGATAAAACAGTCGAAGCTATAAATTATATCCCTACAATTACAAAAGCTAAAGAAAACATCCAAAATAAAATAGAAGTATTGATAGATTTAAATTTAAAAACTTCTAATGAATCTAATGTTAATAACGATTCAATCTATGATAGAACAAGAAATCTTTCTATTGTACTTATGATAGTTGGATTTGCTTTTCTGATATTATCAGGAATTATCATTACTTTTGACATAGTAAAACCTCTTAATACCTATCAAAGTTTTGCTCAAAAAATGTCAGAATACGATTTTAAAACTCCGCTTAAGATTACTAGAAAAGATGAATTTGGGCAAACAGGAATAGCCTTGAATCAAGCACAAGAAAATATTAGAGGACTTGTTAAGCATATTATTTATGATTCTCAAAATTTAAGTGCTTCATCAGAAGAACTATTTGCCATAGTTGAAGAAATGACAGCAAGATTTGAAAAAATACATAATTCATCAAATGAAATTGCAACAGTTACTCAAGAAACTAGCACTTCTGCGGAAGAAATTACCGCCTCTATAGAGGAAATAAATACAAGTATAAATGAATTATCTCAAAGGGCTTTAGATAGCAATAATAATGCAAGCAAATTCTACAAGCTGGCATCAGATGTTAAGCAAAAGGGAAATGAATCATCAGAGGAATTGACAAAATTGTATACAAAGAGAGAAGCAGTGATATTAGATGCTATTGAAGAAGGAAAAGTAGTTGAAAAGATAAAAGTTATGACCGATACCATTTCACAAATTGCTGAACAGACCAATTTGTTAGCTTTAAATGCGGCTATTGAAGCAGCAAGGGCTGGAGAGGCTGGAAAAGGGTTTGCCGTTGTAGCAGAAGAAGTAAGAAAGCTTGCAGAGCAATCATCAGAAGCAGTGTCTACTATTCAAGAAGTAATTGAAAAAGTAGAAGAGGCGTTTGATAAATTATCTGATAGTGGCAGTAAAGTATTAGAATTTATTAACGAGTTTGTTCGACCACAATTCACAGGACTTGTTGAAGCTGGAAATAAATTTTATCATGAGGCTGATTATATAAGCAAAATGGCCGAAAATTTAGCATCTATGTCAGAAGAATTATCTGCTGCAACAAGTCAAGTAAGCTCAGCAGTAGAAAATATGTCTGCAATTTCACAAGAAACTTCGGCAAGTTCTGTTGATATTATTAGTAGCATGGATGAAACTAATAATGGAATGAAACAAATTTCAGAAACAGCCCAAAGCCAGGCAGAACTAGCCGAAGAGTTTAATTCATTAATACAAAAATTTAAGATATAAGCAAAAAATTTTTATAATAGTCTATAGGTTAATATAAAAGCACCATCCTAAACTTTGCTATTTAGGACGGTGCTTTTATATTGCTATGAAAATGTAAATATAAGAAAAACTATTTGTATATTTTCTACAGTAGTAAATTTCCAACAATATATAAAAAAACACTAAGAAAAAAGTAGAAATATATATAAATTTAGCAAAAAAAATAGAAACATATCTAAAAACAAATGAAAAAGTAAATATAATATTAAATAAACTCTAAAGGGGGATAGGGAAAAGTTATAGATTGATAAGAAATTGTTAAACTTTAATAAAGTTTAACAATTTCTTATATGATATATAACTTATATACATATCTGATAAGTTGCAATAATAAAATTTTACATAATTAAAAACCCAACAAAGAAAGTAGAGGTGCATATCTATGATTAATATGACGGGATCAAAGGTTCATAAGCAAACCGCAGTACAACAAGTAGTTGATTATTTGAGAAATTATATTCTGAATAATAAAGATTATAAAGTTATGGAATTACCACCAGAATCACAATTAGCCGATGAAATGGGAGTAAGTAGGTTAACCATTAGAGAAGCTTTAACAGTATTAGAAAGTGAGGGGTTAATCAGAAAAAGTCAAGGAAGTAGCACAGTTATTACTAGCTTTGCAAGAAAGTTATCAGGAGGCCTGGATTATGCTGGAGAGCTTAGTAAATTTATTAATGATTGTGGCTATGAATCAAAAGTAGATAATATATCATATTTTTGGGAGAAATGTAATGAAGAATATGCAAACATTCTTCATATAAAGCCAGAAGATGAGATATTAGTAGTAAAGAAAAGATTTCTAGCCAATATTATTCCAGCTGCGTATTGCATAAATAGAATTCCTCAGATATTTTTAAAAAGCAAAGAAATAAACGAAAAAGATCTAGGAAAGTCTATGTTTGATTTTGTAGAGGACCGTTGTAATTGTAAAATTAGTCATGATTTCTTGGAGATTATACCATCTCTAGTAACATCAGAAATTGCAGATATATTAAACTTAAATGAGGGTTCTCCAATATTACGAGTAGATGTAACTAAATATACTATTGAAGGTTATCCAATAATGTATAATACGGAATATTATGTAGATGAACTAATAAGATTTACTGCTTGTAGAACTATGTCCTATGTAAAATGATGAATTAAGAGGTGAATAAATTGATAACTATAAAAGAATATTCTACACCTAAATGTATAGACGAAGCTTATAATTTATTATTAGAAAAAAGGAACAATGTGCTCTTTGGTGGAGGAGCATTTATAAGAATGGGATCAAAAAACATATTTACTGCTATTGACTTATCAAAATCAGAACTAGATTATATCATTGAAGAAGATAAACTTATAAGGATAGGAGCGATGACTACCTTTGGAGATATAGAGTATTCTCCATTATTAAAGCAACACTATAATGATGTTTTATCAAAATCCGTTAGTGAAATAGTAGGTATCCAGCTAAGAAATATAGTTACTGTAGGAGGCACTGTTTATTCGAGATATGGCTTTTCCGATTTTATTACTGGGTTATTAGCCCTTGATACAACTGTAAATTTATATAAGCAGGGGAGTATTCCATTAGAGGAATTCCTAAAGAAAGGATCAAAGGAAAGAGATATACTTGAAAGCATATCCATAGAAAAGGATGATAGAAAAGCAACATTTTTATCTATGAGAAACTCCCAAGGAGATTATGCAATTTTAAATGTGGCTATATCTGTCCTAGATGGAAAATATAGAATAGCAGTGGGGGCAAGACCAAAGGTTGCCGTCTTAGCATTAGAGTCCATGAATTATTTAAATGGCATAGGTAAAGATCTATCACCAGAGGATATATTAGAAGCTGCAAAAATTGCCTCAGAAGAACTTGCCTTTGGAACTAATACTAGGGGAAGTAGTGCCTACAGAAAACAAATTTGTTATGTACTTGTGAAACGGGCATTGAAGGAGGTTGTAGGCTATGAGGATTGAAATCAAAGTAAATGGTATTAATAAAGTTTTTGATATATTACCTGATGAATATCTAGTCGATACCTTAAGAAACAATGGTTATACAAGTGTAAAAAAAGGCTGCGATACTGGAATATGTGGTTGTTGTACAGTCCATATGGATGGGAAAGCAATTCTATCATGTGTGATGCTTTCCGCAAGAGCTGCTGGCCATGAGATAACAACTATTGAAGGAGTAAGTGAAAAGGCACGTAAGGTTGGTCAATTTCTTGTAGATGAAGGAGTAGAACAATGTGGGTACTGCAGTACAGGATTAATAATGAACATTTTATATATGGAAAAGGTTGTAAAGGAACCAACAGATGAAGAAATACTTCACTATCTTAATGGAAATCTATGCAGATGTACAGGATATATCGGTCAATTAAGAGCCATCAAAAAATATTTGGAGGCGAAAAATAATGAAAATTGTAAATAAATCTTTTTCAAAAATTGATGGCAATGGATTAGTTGAAGGCAAACCTGTTTATACTGATGACTTAGCACCTAAGGATGCCTTAATAGTTAAGGTATTGAGAAGCCCCTATGCCTTTGCAAGGATTAAAGAAATTAATACAAAAATTGCAGAAAAAGTCCCAGGAGTAGAATGTGTTATTACATATAAAGATATAAAGAGAAGGGCCTATACGCGAGCAGGACAATGTTATCCAGAGCCTTCACCTTATGATAAATTCATATTAGATGAATATGTTAGACATGTTGGAGATGAAGTTGCAATAATAGCAGCTATTGATGAAAAGACTGCCACAAAGGCTATGAAACTGATAAAAGTTGAATATGAAGTATTAGAACCTGTGCTAGATTATGAAAAAGCAGATGGACATACATCTTTAGTTCATCCTGAAGGGGATATATTTACAATGACAGATATAGGTTTTGATAGAAATAGAAATATTGCCTGTCAAGTAAATTTGGAACTGGGAGATGTTGAAAAAGTATTAAGGGGATCTGAAGTAGTAATCACAAGGACTTATAGTTCTCAGGCACAGGCCCAAGCTATGATGGAAACCCAAAGGGCCTACACCTATATAGATATGTACGGTAGGCTGGTTGTAGTCACGTCTACACAGATTCCTTTTCATGTGCGAAGAATTTTATCAACTGCATTAGGAATATCAGAGAGCAAAATAAGAGTCATAAAGCCTAGAATCGGAGGGGGATTTGGTGCAAAACAAACAGTCAATGCAGAATTTTATCCTGCGTTGGTAACTTTAAAAACAGGTAAACCAGCAAAGATTGTATATACAAGAAAAGAAGTTTTTAGAGGGACTAATACTCGCCATGAAATGAAATTTCAGGTTACTCTCGGGGCAACAAAGGATGGAAAGATTAAGGCCGTTGATATGGTAGGTATTTCTGATACTGGTGCCTATGGGGAGCATAGTCAAACTACTATAGCTGCAGCTGGTGAGAAAGTACTACCTTTGTATAACAAGATAGAAGCATATAGGTATTATGGAAAGGCTGTTTACACAAACAAGGTACCAGGGGCCGCTTTAAGGGGGTTTGGAGTAACTCAAGGAACATTTGCAATAGAATCAGCTGTAAATGAACTAGCCATTGAGTTAAATATGGATCCTACAGAAATAAGGGATATAAACATGATAAAACAAGGAGAAACAACGGAGTTACTAAATATGATAACTAAGGATTGGGGAAATAAACCTATGTATATGGATAGTTGCATGCTTGAATATTGTGTATCTAGGGGAAAAGAATTGATAGAATGGGAAAGCAAATATCCTAGGGTGAAAATTAGTGACAATAAGGTTAGAGGAGTAGGAATGTCAATTGCTCAGCAAGGGTCGGGTCTTCCTAAAATAGATATGGCATCTGCTACCCTTAAACTAAACACCGATGGATTTTTTAGTTTGTTAATTGGGGCAACAGATTTGGGGACTGGAAGTGACACTATTCTTGCTCAAATTGCAGCAGAAACTTTAGGAGTCGGTTTAGATAAGATAGTAGTTTATTCTTCTGATACAGATCTAACACCATTTGACTCTGGAGCTTATGCATCAAGTACAACCTATACCACGGGGAATGCGGTAATAGATGCAGCTGAAAAGATGAAAGATTTGATTATTAAACATGGAGCTAAGCATTTTGATACAACCATAGACAATATAATTTTTGATGGAATGGTAATCAAAAACCAAGAGAATCATGAACAAATTTCATTAGAGGATTTTTCTAAAAGAATAACCTATAATGATCAGTTTGTACAATTATCTACAACGGGTTCATTTGTACCAGAGAAAAATGTACCTCCATATATGGCAGGATTTGCTGAGGTAGAAGTAGATCTTGAAACAGGTAAAGTGGATTTAATACATTTTGTAGGAGTAGTGGACTGTGGAATGCCAATAAATCCGAAACTTTCAAGAATACAAGTAGAAGGTGGTATAGTAACAGGGATTGGTCTAGCATTATATGAAGAAGTTAAATATGATGAGAATGGTAGATTGATGACGGATACATTTATGGAATATAAGCTTCCAACACGAATGGATATTGGAAAAATTACCGTAGACTTAGCAAAAGGTTATGAAAAAACTGGGCCCTATGGAGCTAAGTCTATTGGAGAAGTAGTTGTAAATACTGTCTCTCCAGCTATAACTGATGCAATATTCAATGCTACTGGAATAAGGATTAGAGATTTACCTGCTACACCGGAAAAGGTGTTTAAAGGATTGCTAAAAAATGCTTCTATTATATAGGAGATGAAATTTTTTAAAAGTAAAGAAGGAAGGATAAAATCAATGATTAAAGGGGCTATTTAAATTTAATTAACCCTTCCAATTAATTCAAGTAGTTTCACATAATATTAATACATACATTTTTAATTAATAGTAGCCTGAAATTAACAAATATGAGGTAGAAAAGAAATTTTCACCTTCGCTAAAAATAGGGAATTATTAATAGGAGGAATGTAAATGTCTAAATTGCTAGATTCAATTAAGAATCCAAAGAGTACTAGTAAGTATGAAGTAGATGGGGTACCGCCACTAAAAGAAGCTATTCCCCTAGGCATGCAGCATGTTTTTGCTATGTTTCTTAGCAGGAGTAGGAACCCCCTAATGCAAACCCATCTAATTGGGAATACCGGGGCAAGATTACCTATTATAATGGGAACTAGCTTTGGTTTTCTTCCCACAAATATAGCCATAGTTAAAGGGCATGGGATTATCCTCAGTACCAGCAGCTATGGAACACTTTCCAGAGGCTATAAAACTAATATTTGGTGGCTCAGGAATAGTTATTGCCTGTATAGTTGCAATATTATTAAATATATTAATACCTGAGGATAAAAAAGATGAAGGAGAAGAAGAACAAGAGATACTTAGTTAATATAAATAAAAATCTAAAAACCAACACCATTGTTCTAATTTGAGCAATGGTGTTGGTTTTCAGAATAACATTCAAGGTATGCTATTATTATACTTTGTTTTTCACTACAATTAATATATAATGTTAATTGAAGAAAATTAGTTCAAAATAGGTGATTTTGATGAAAAACATGATATTAAACTTTTTAAAAGATCATAAAAATAAAATAGTATATCTTACAGAAATAGAGGAGATTTTATCTGGGGATATTGAATATATTGATTTTGCTAATACCATGAATGAATTTGCGGATATGGATATATTGTCTCCTGTAAAAAAATATAAAACCAATAATAAAAAAATCCCACTAGCCAATGCCTATAGGATAAATAAATCTTATTTTAGGAAAGAACTTATCAATGAAATAGCTTCCTATCAATTAAAATTAAATTCAAATATAAATTTACAATCATATTTTACATTAGATGAAAAAATATGGGAAGAAGATTTACCTTATATAAAGAGAATCAATCTTTATTTAGAAAAAGAAGGACTTCCTAAAGAAGAAGTAACTGCTCCAGAACGCTCTTATGAAATAACAGGTAATGAAAAATGGATAGATGAAAATGGTGGCAGGGAAATTTTAGAAAGAATAGGCTTATTAGAGCATTTAAAAATAAATCCTGTACCTGATCCACTAATGTTTGCTATTAATAAAAATAAAATTCGTAGTTTCAAGGAGCATATACATTTAATTGTAGAAAACAAAGCTACATTTTATGCCCTATTAGATGATATAGAAAATACAGAATTTACATCTCTAATTTATGGAGCAGGATGGAAGGTGCTAGGAGGAATATCTGTATTCGAAAAACAATTAGGTTTAAAAGATCAATATAATAAGATTTATTACTTTGGAGATTTGGACTTTGAAGGTATATCTATTTGGCATGGATTAAATGAACGAAGACCAATCATATTATGCGTAGACTTTTATGAGTATTTGCTAAAAAAGCCCTGTTCCTATGGAAAAGAAAATCAGGAGCCTAATAGAAAAGCAATAGATAATTTTTTACTTAATTTTAATAAAGACAATAAAGAAAAAATCATGAATACTTTAGAAAAAGGTGGATACTATCCTCAAGAGGGGTTAGATAAGGAAGAATTGCAGGCAATATGGAGGAAAATAAAGTGAAGATTAGACCTGAAGAAGTTTTAGAAAACTATAGGGAAAGAATTGCTAGGCTTTCTATTTATGAACCATTAGTAGAATTAGGAAGGAAAAGGGAAAAAGATAATAGCGAAAATATTATTGACTATGCCAGCCTAGGCTTTATAACTCTTTTATTTTTCTTTGAAAATATGATTATAAGAAACAAAGAAGTAGGAGTAAATGAACTAGCAGAATTTTTTTATGAAATAAACAACGGAAAAATCGATTTAGATATAGAAGGTTTTCAAAAAGTAGCTAGAAATATAATAGATGTTTTTCGCCCATCAAGTGGAAAAAGAAACTCTAAAACTTTTTATAATTGGGAAAATGGACAGGAAGAAACTATATATTATTCCATATTGAAAGCAAGTAAATCAGATATAAAATCAAACACCCAATATTATACATTAGACGAAAATGGATTAGAATTAGTTTTTGCTACAAGAGAGTATTTTAGTGAGTTTCAACTATCCATAAGTCAACTTTTACTTAGAAAACAATTAGAAAAGGGAGAATTTGTAGGAGCACTAAGAGAGATAGATGAAATGAGATTGTCTGTAGAAAGTTTAAAAGACCGAATATTTAAAATTAAACATGATATAAATAGAAATATCGTATCAGAGGAAACTTATAAAAGATATAAGGAATTAGTAGAAGACATAAATATTAGACTTGTAAGGGAAAATGAAGAGTTTGATGAATTAGAATCCTTTGTTAAAGATACAAAAAATGCTATGGAATATGAAATTAAAGATGAAAAAGATAAAAAAGCTTATGAATTAATTATTAAAATAGATACGGAACTGGATAAAGTTCATAGCGAACATAGAAAATTGCTTACAGAGAGTATTTCCTTAAAAGTAACTGCCTTAGAAGCAGCCCAAGAATCACTATATTTTATGGGATTAGAAAGTTTTAACTTTAAACAAGAGATAACCAATAGGCTTATTTCCACACCATTACCTATAGAGGCATCAAGGCAATTAATCAAACCATTTATATTTTTAGGGATGCATACTTCTTGGTCACCTATTACTGTTTTTAATGAGCAGAGAGTAGAGGGAGAAAAAGATGAAGAAAGGGCATATGAGTTTATTCAGCCTATAGATGAAGAAGTATTAAATGAATACAAGGAGATTACGATACATAATTTCAAAAAGATTATGGAAATTATATTAGAAATATTAGGAGAAAAAAAAGAAATAGAATTGGCTCAAGTTATAGATTATATGAGATTAAATTATAATTCTATATTAGATGAAAGAATTTTCTATGACTTTTGGATAATCCTACATCAAATATCCCCAGTATCCATAGATAAAGATGAAACCAATCATAGTGGATTGTTCAAAGAAGCAACAAAACTTTTAATTGGTAAATGCAAAAGCTTTAAAGTAGTAGAAACCAAAAATATATTGGAAGTAAACAATAGATTTAAAATAAAAAATATGATTTTTAAATTAGAGGAGTAAGATAATGGAATTCAAAAGCAAAGAGATTATGGAAGCGTTTAATATTTATTCAAAACTAGCCCTTAAAGGCTATGAAGATAAAGATGAAATTAGATCCTATATAGTCGATGATAAAATTAGAGAATTGGTAAATGAATTTGCCCATGAGGTAGATTGTACTATTATTTTAGCTGGGGAATATATCTATATGGTCCCTATAGCTGTTACTTCTCCATTTCATATATCCAACGAAGAACTAAGGAGAAAGTACCTTCCTTCTAAACAACAAAAAAATTTATATATATATTTAATGTATGTGACAATAATTATTTTATTTGGTGAATTTTATGATAGCTATCAAAGTTTAGAACCAACAAGAAGTTTTTTACCTATGGATAATTGGCTTAAATCAGTCAACGATTATATGACAACTTTAGAAGAAATAGATAAAGAAGAATTAAAAGAATTTGAAAAAGAATATGAATATAATTGGGTAAGTATATTGGAAGAATGGAATGCCCTTGATGATTTAAGGGAAGATGTAAAGGTACAGGATGCTAGGACCAATAGCAGATTTAGTTTTTTAAACACAGTGAAAAACTTTTTAGAGGACCAAGCCCTTATAGTTGATATAGGAAATGATGAAATAGAACTTACAGAGAAATCAAAGACTATTATACAAAGATACTATATGGATTATGAATACAATAGAGGCATATTGGATTTCATGTATGGACTTGAAAGAGAAAGGAGAGAAAACACGGATGCCAGCCATATCTAAGATTAGATTTACTAATGCCATATATGATAATGGGGATAAAAGATACAATGATGAAATATTTGAATTTGATGGACATAATGGGGCAATTTTATTAGAAAATGGCGGGGGAAAGACCACATTTATACAGATAGCCCTTCAAGCTATATTACCCCACACAGACTTAGGGGATAGGAAAATAAGAGACACCTTATCCCTTGAAGGAACTTCCTGTCATATAGCTATAGAATGGATTATAAATGAAAAACCTAGAAAATATGCGTTGACTGCTGTAACTTTATACTTAAACAATGGAAAATTGGATTCATATAAATATGTATATGAATATGGATATAATGATAAAAATTCAATAGAAAACATTCCCTTTGTAAAAGATACTGTCAATGGGAATAAGCGACCTGCAAGTAGAGAAGAAATGGGAGAATATTATCAATCCATGTCTAGAGAACATATGAATGCTAAAATTTTTCCTACTATAAAAGCATACCATAAATATATTGAAGAAAACTATAAAATAATACCCAAAGAATGGAGAAGAATAGGAATTATCAACGGAGAAGAAGGTGGAATAGATAAATTTTTTGAAGGATGTAAAACAACTGATAATCTTGTTGATAAGCTTTTAATCCCGGTAGTCGAAGAAGCAATGGCTGGAAACGGAACGGAGGATTTTGTTAATACCTTTGAGGAGCAAAGAGAACATTTTAAACAGCATAAGCATCTTAAAGAAAGTATTGATGAAAGTAAACAAATTCAAAATAAAATTGAAGGATATGTAAATAAATATAATGAGTATCATAAGGCAGAAGAAGAATTCAATAAGCAAAAATCATATGGTAAAGCTTTATATCAATATATTTTTAATGAAGAAAAAGATACGAAAATTAAGTTAGAAGATAATATAAATGCTCAAGACAAATATAAATATGAATGTAATGAATTAGATAGGATGAAAGAGTCCTATGAATTAGCTTTATTAGAAAACAAGCTTTCATCATCTAAATGTAAATACAGAGAAACTCTTAAAAACTATGAAGTTTTTAAGGAACAATTAGATACTAAAGAAACTAGAATACAAAATTTAAAAATAGCTAAATATAGGAAAATCATTAAGAAATTAGAAGATGAAATTATCTTATATCAAAGTCAATTAGAAAACTTAGAAAAAGATGAAGAAACATATATTATAGAAGAAGAATTAGAACTAAATTCCTCCCATATAAAAAGTTACTTTGAACTTGAAATAGATAAGTTAAATGAAGAAATAGGTATGTTAAAGGATGAAAGACAAAAAATCGAAAAAGAATTAGGAAAACTTAAATTAGATAAAAAAAATATAGATAATGAATATGCTAAATTATTTGAAAGTAAAATTAGATTAGATGAGAATAAAAAAAACAAAAAAGGACATATGGATACAATAAATAGGGAAATACTTTCAAATCCAGAAACTGAAAAAATAGAAGATGAATATCCAAAATGGTCGGATAAGGTTAGCTTTATTGAAAGATACTCAGTAGAATCCCAAGAGAAAATAAAGGAATTAAAAAATGAAAAAGATAAACTTAAATTACAACTAAAAGGGTACAGAGAAGAATTAGATAGGTTTTCTACTAAAAAAGATATCTTCCAAGAAAGAATTAAAAATATTGAAAACGAAGAAAAAGAATTATTATTAAATATAAAAGAAAAAGTTCCAAATCTATCCCATATAAATAGCATATATACAAAACAAGAACAGATAATCAATACTTTGGAAAATAAATGTGAAAGGGCTAGAAAAGAAAAAGAAGATTTAATTATAAAAGAAAGGATTTT
>DHBY01000010.1 GCA_002398845.1 Firmicutes bacterium UBA4916
AGACCACTTTTTCAGTGGTCTCGGGACTGTCCCCTGTGCATTTTAGAAAATAAAAGATGTTAGGAGGATATAATTTTGAAACCTATTATTGGAATAACAACATATGAAGAGGATTTAGAAGGTTATCATACGATAAATAGTAATTATATAAATGCTGTATTTGCCGCAGGAGGTATTCCTATAAACATACCAATTGTAAATGATGAAAAAGACTATGATGCTTATATTAATATAATGGATGGAATAGTCTTTACAGGAGGCATCGATATTTCACCATTAAGCTATGGTGAAAATCCTTTAAAAGAAATAAATCGCATATCATCAATAAGGGATAAATACGAATTTGGATTATTTGGGAAAGCTTATGAAAAGAAACTACCTATACTCGGAATATGTAGGGGAGTTCAGTTAATGAACGCCGCTTTAGGTGGAAGTTTATATCAAGATATAAATATACAAGTACCAGGTTCCTTAGGGCATTGCCCAAATCCTCTACCATCAGATGAATTATATCATTCTATAAATATAAAAGAAGATACTAAACTATATAGTATATTTGAAATGGAAAAGATATTTGTAAATTCATATCATCATCAAGCAGTAAAAAGACTAGGAGATAATCTCAAAATATCTGCTGTGTCAGAAGATGGAATAATAGAGGCTGTAGAAGCAATTGATGATAGGTTTATGATTGGAGTGCAGTTTCATCCAGAGGCTTTAGCAAAACGACATCCAGAGTTTTTAAAAATATTCAATGCTTTTATATTAGCAGCTAAGTAATAATATATTTAATAATCTATAATTTGCATGAATATCATCCATATTGTAGATTATTTATTAGACTAAGATGGGACAAAAAGGACCATCCACATTGTTCATTGGGACAGTGGAGATGGTTTTTTTGTCCCATTTTTTATGGGAATTTTATTGTATTAATTGTTGAAACAAAAGGGAAACTATATTAAGATTGGTCTAGGGGGATTCTTAATATCTGAAAGGAAATGGAAAAAACATGAACAAAAGAATAACGCCGTGGATTTTATTATTAGTACTTATGCTTGCTTTATCTGGTTGCAGTAGCGATGAAAAGGAAAATATGAATGATAAGAATCAAATGGAGGAAGACATAGGAAAAGAAGAAATAGATAAAGTGGAGGAAAAAGATGAAATAGAAGAAATGATAAATCATATGGCCATAGATGAAAAAATAGGGCAGTTAATGATAGTTGGATTTAATGGGACAGTAATGGATGAAAAAGTTAAAGATATGATAGAAAAAAACCACATAGGTGGATTGATTTTATTTAAAGAAAATATTGCCAATGTAGAACAAACTACCCAACTATTAAATACATTGAAGAAAACAAATAACCCTAATCCAATACCCTTGTTTTTATCAGTGGATGAAGAAGGGGGAAAGGTACATAGATTATCACATGAGTTTCTAAAAATGCCTAGTGCTAAAAAAATAGGGGATATAAATGATGAAAAGGTTTCTTTAGAATATGGTAAAATATTAGGTATGAGGATTAAATCCTTAGGTTTCAATATGGATTTTGCACCAGTATTGGATATAAACTCAAATCCTAAAAATCTAGTTATAGGCAACAGGGCCTTTGGCTCTACTGTAGATGTTGTAGTAAACAATGGGCTGCAGGTAATGAGGGGAATAAACTCGGAGAGCATTGTATCTATAATAAAGCATTTTCCAGGTCATGGTGATACAGCTACCGATTCTCATATAAATATTCCTGTAGTAAATAAGGAACTAAAAGAATTAGAATCTTTAGAACTAGTGCCTTTCACTAAAGGAATAGCTAAAGGTGTAGATGGAATTATGGTAGGACATATACTTTTTCCCAAAATAGATAGTGATAAACCAGCTACCCTTTCAAAAGCAATAATAAATGATATCCTTAGAGAAAGGCTTTCATATAATGGTGTGGTCATTTCCGATGATATGACTATGGGGGCTATTATGAAAAATTACAGCATAGAAGATGCAGCTGTAGAGTTTTTGAAAGCTGGTGGTGATATAGTTTTAGTATGTCATGGATATGAGGACCAGTTGAAAGTTATAGATAAAATAAAAGAAAAAGTAGAAAATGGCAATATAACCGAAAAAGAATTAGATGAAAAAGTCCAAAGAATTATTAAACTTAAACAAAAATATAATATTCAGGATAATTTAATAGATAAGGCAGATATAGAATCTATAAACACTAAAACAAAAAAACTATTGGATGAAATAAAATAAAATTAAGGAAGGTGATAGTCTTTGTATATTGTAAGTGCTTGCCTTGCAGGTGTTAATTGTAGATATGATGGTAGAAGCAATAAAAATGAAAAAGTACTTAATCTTGTTAAAGAAGGAAAAGCAATAATTGTTTGTCCTGAAGTACTTGGAGGCCTTCTTACTCCACGAGTGCCTTGTGAGATTGTAATAAAAGATGGAGAGATAAGGGTAGTCAACAAAGATGGGAAGGATTGTACAAAGGAGTTTAAGCTAGGTGCTGAGAAAACATTAGAAATTGCCAAAATTGTTGGTGCAGATAAGGCAATATTAAAAGCTAAAAGTCCATCCTGTGGAAAAGGTAGGATATATGATGGTACATTTTCCAATAAGTTAATTTGCGGCAATGGGATAACAGCTAATCTACTTATGAACAATGGGATTCAAGTAAACACAGAAGAGGATTTTATTTAGAAAGGGCTGATTATTTGAATTACAAAGGGATTATGGCTAAAGCTAGTGAGAAAATAATGTCTATGGCAGAATTAATGGAGGATGATACATTTAAAAAGATACCAAAGGATAAAATAGGCTATTATATAGATGAGCCCATTAAAATAGGCAGAAAGGCAGCAGAGGAAATTAGAAATAAATATAAAGACCTATCCATAGAAGAAATATGCCATGAACTGAAAGTAAAAATAGAAATTGAAAAAGATGAATATGATTTTGAATTAGTAAAGTTTAGGGGAAAATATAATGAAGATAAAGAAAAGATTATTATGTATCCTCGTTCTATTAAAAAAATGGAATCAGCCTATAAAAAATTGAATATTAAATTTTTAAACTATGACTTTTTATTTGAAATACTGTTGACCCATGAACTATTCCATCATAT
>DHBY01000094.1 GCA_002398845.1 Firmicutes bacterium UBA4916
GATGATATTAATCTTCTTGCAAATGAACTTCATACTGAAATCCAAACAGTGCTTGAAGAAGTAAAAGAACTTCGTCATGATCTTAGCACAATGGAAATAATGACCACCAAAAATGCTTTTGATATAGCAAAACTAAAAGCTATACGATAAAAATTTATACTTGCATTATAAGATGACAATATATAGGGCCTTACATTATTTTAACTGTGTGGGGTCTTTTTGTTTGTTTTAAATAGGAATTTTGTGGTATTATATATTACATGGAATAAATATGGTTTTAAAAATATTCGTAGAATTTAGACAGGTAAATAATATTAAAATATATATACTATGAGGAGTGAATTTATGTTTAAAAGAAATTCAAAAAAACCATGTGAAGAAGCTATATGTATTATAAAATATGTGGAAGATATTTTAGAAGGTAAGGAGGTTTCAAGTCCTAATGTTGAATATTCTATACATACTCAGCTATTAGATCAATTTCAAAAATTATTAAATAATGAATCTATAACGGAAAAATCAGCAAAGAGCATATTAGACATTGTTAGCTCTTTAAGTAACTTTGATGTAGGAATGTCCCATATTTCATATCAGCTAATGGACTTTGCTAGTGAGATGGAATCTCTTAGTGAGTCAAATCTTGCAATTGTAGAAGAGACTACTGCATCTATGAGTCAAGTAAAAGAATCTATAGACCAGACCTCAGTGACATTAAATAATCTTTCAGAGGGATCGCAGTCTTTGGCAAGAAAAAATGATGAGAGTATAGAATTATTATCCCAGGTTGAGGGTTTAAAAAATGATGTGGTAGAAGATACAGGAATTATGTCTGAAAAGATACAACAATTGGTAGACTTAGCTGTTGAAGTTGGTAAAATTGTAGAATCTGTACAACAAATTGCAGAACAAACAAATCTTCTGGCTTTAAATGCTGCAATAGAGGCTGCAAGAGCAGGAGAACATGGTCGTGGTTTTGCTGTTGTAGCTGAAGAAATACGAAAATTGGCTGATGATACTAAGGATAATTTAAAGGGTATGCAACAATTTATGGATAGTATACAAAGTGCTGCTAAAGAAGGTATGGAAAGCCTAGATAGAACCCTAAAATCTACAGAAGAAATGAGTGGAAAAATTGAATTAGTATCTAATACTGTTGGCCAAAATGTGGATCTTCTGAAACTAGCTGTTAAAGATGTAAAAGATATAGATAATTCTATGGAAGGCATTAGAATATCCGCCAATGAAATAGAACAAGCTATGGAATCTTCATCTCAAGATGCAGAAAAATTAAGCCATATGACTTATTCAATTCACGAGGATGCTACTCAAAGTGTAGAGTTTGCAGGCCAAATATCATCAATCGATGGTAAACTTTCGTCCATAGTGGAGCAAATGTTTAAAGGGCTAGAAGGTGGCAGATATTCTATTACAAATGAGGAATTAGAAGAGGTTATAAATAAAGCAAAAAAATCTCATCAAGAATGGCTAAGGTGTTTAAATAAAATAGTAGATGAAATGAGAATTTATCCTATTCAAATAGATGCCAATAGATGTGCTTTTGGGCATTTTTATAATGCAATTAAAATAGACCATCCTGAAATAAATAAACTATGGGAAAAAGTAGACTTCTTGCATCATGAGTTTCACTCCATAGGAGATAAGGTTATAAATGCGGTAAAACAAAATGATAAATCTAGTGCAAATAAATACTATAATGATGCCGTAAAAGTTTCTAAAGATATGATGGATATATTAACAGAAGTTGAGTCTAGAATATCTAATTTAGGGGATAAAGGAATAAAAGTCATAGCATAAAACAGTGTAGATAAGTTTATCGCACTGCTTTTTTATTGTCTGGGAAAGCATGATTATTTTTTAACAATTACTTGACGTTATCAGATATATTACTTTACATGGATTGGCAATTATGGTAAAGTAATAAGTACCAAATATAAAAATCTCCGAGCATTTTGACCTATAAATTCAATTCATGGTTGACTTGCCGATAGGGTTTTACTGGAAACGGTAAGGCCTCCTGATGGAAAGGAGAGAATTATTTGCAGTGCAGCATTTCCATTGGGGATGCTGTTTTGTTTTTGTGTCTTTAATTAGGTTAATGTTTTATATATTAAATTAAAATTAGAAAGGTGGAGGTATTTATGTTTAAGAAAAAAATGAGATTAGTTACATTAGTGTTGGCAATGGTACTGATATTGTCCCAAGTAGTTGTATTAGCGGAGAATGCTGAAAATCTTGTAGTTGAAATAGCAGGAGAAGGCGTTAAAACAGAACTAAAATTAACTCTTGCTGATTTAAAGGCTATGCCGAAAGAAGCTCAAATTAATGATGAATACATATACAATAGTAAATCAGGACAAAAAACTGTATCAGTTAAAGGGGTTAGCCTTGCTTATGTTTTAAAAGAAAAAGCAGGTGTAACTGCAAAAAATGCGGAGGCAATTTTTGAAACATCTGATGGATATCCAGTTGATCCACAGACATTAGAAGATATTTTTAATGAAGATTTAAAATTTGTTTTGGCTTATGAAATCGATGGTAAAGCAACAGACAATATAGTTGTCTATAGAAAGCTTAAAGAACCTGGAGAATTTGGTACAGTATATAAGATGGTAGTTAAAATAACTGTAGGAAAGCCTATTGAAGCAACAGGAGAGAAAGAACCTAAAACAGAAGAAGTAAAAGATATAGTTTTCACTGATATAACAGAAGAATATAAATTTGCAGCAACTGCCATAGAAGAGCTTGCAAAAAAAGGGATAATTAATGGAGTAGGCAATGGTAAATATGCTCCAGAAAAAGAATTTACCAGAGCTGAGTTTTGTAAAGTTATGGTTGAAACTTTAGGATATGATAAGGTCCAATATACTAGTAAATTTACCGATGTAAAGGCTAATGATTGGTTTGCTCCATATGTACAAGCAGCTGTTGAAACAGGCTTGTTTAAAGGATATACAGATGGAACTTTCAAACCAAATCAAACTATAACTAGACAGGAAATAGCAAAAGTAGTTGGAAGAGGTGCCGTAATAGCTGAAGTAGTACCACAAGCTAAATTAGAAAAGTTCGTAATGGGAAAATCAAAATATCAAGACAAGGATTTAGTTCCAAATTGGGCAGAACATGAGGTAGCTTGGTTAGAATCCCAAGGAGTATTTGCTGATATAGCCACAGAAAAATTCGAACCTACAAAGGTAATTAATCGAGCAGAAGCAGCTGTTATTGTATATAATGCTTTATTTAAGTAAAATTTAGTAATGGAAGAAATGGACAAAGAGCGATGGCAATAGCTTTCGCTCTTTTGAATAATCAAAAGGAGGTTTTTATGAAATCTTATGCTAGAAGTAAAAAAATAAAATTTATTGCAGCTTTATTGGCATTTGGAATGGTCTTATCTCAAATTGCCTTCTTTATTGATTCCGCCGAGGCTGCAGCCGTAGACCTACTGATTACAGGTACAGGAGTTAATGAAGAAGTACGTATTAAAGAATCTGATTGGTCAAAATACAAGATGGTGGAAAAGATTTACTCTGCAAATAATAGCTTTAACTTCCATAAAATCATTAAAGCAAAGGGCTATGATTTGTTTGAATTAATTGGTAAAGGTAATTTAAAAGCAGATAAGGACTATGAGGTTAAATTTACTTGTTCAGATGGATTTGAATTTAAAAAAACTATAAGTCAATTAAAGAATACCTATTGTTTTAGTAATTTTACAGAGGCAAGTAAAGTAAAAGTTGAACCCATGATAGCCAAGTACACAGCAGTATTGGCTGATTATTCAAAGGATAGTTTTTCACCACCAATAAAATGGAAGGATAAGGCTTTATCAGATAAGGATTTGGACAAGGGTTTTCCTAAAGTAGTATTTGGACAAACTAATATAGATGATATGAATCTATCTCAATGGGGAAAAGATATTGTAAAAATAACTATTGGTGAGGATAGACCATCTAATGAGAGCAATAAAGGAATAGACCTAGATTCATCCTATAAGCATATTAGTTATGATGATGCACCCTATAATATTGATGCTATAACAGGAGCAACTTTTACTACTGAAGGCCCTGGAGTTGAAAGCTATAGGGCAATATCCTTAAGACAGATAGAGGAGGATATTGGTGGGCAAAAACAAGATACATACTATGAAAAGTTAGATGGAAAAGTTATTCAAAATAAATATGAAGGAGTAAGTGCAAAGCATTTAATTGATAATTATGTTAAAACTAGGCCCAATGCAGGGAATGTAATATTCAAAGATAAATCCAGAAAACCAATAATTACTGTACCAATAGATAAAGTGGAAGATTATCTAATAGCCTATGGTATCAATGATGTTCCTCTTGTATATTCGGATACAGATGTAGGATATAAAGCTAATAAACGAAATGGTAATGGCTGCTTTAAACTAGTTTATCCTCAGGATAAGGCTAAAGCAAAAGAGTTTTCCAATGTAGCATATATCTATATTGAGGAAAAGGATGCCAAAAATATTTATGAACATTCCTATCCTCCCTATGATGATAATAAATATACAAATTATGAAATAATTATTCATGGAGATAAAATGGATAAGGAAGCTAAATTTAAAGTATCGGATATTGAAGCAATGGAAGATATTAAATATGAAGATGAATATAGTCTTTCCAATAGCGAATATTTTTGGTATTACAATAAATATAAGGGAGTTCCTCTATGGGATTTACTTCTTAAAGCAGGGATAGATCCTAATATCGATGAAAATACTAGTATTCAGTTTATAGCAGCTGATAATTATAATTTTGCTCCTATGACCATTGGACAAATAAAGGACAATTCTCTATATGGATATTATGAGAAAAATGCAGAAGATATAGGGGATGGCACTTTTGATGGTTCTAACGAAAAACCACTTCATACAGGGATGCCTGTCCTTGTAGCCTATGGATTTAATGGATATCCTTATGTTATAAGACCAACTGAGGATGGTTTTAACTCTGGCCTTGGCAACGATGGAGGACCTCTTAGGGTTATATTTGGAAAAACAGGTTATAACGATACAAATGGTTCAAATCAAGTTCAGCTTTTAAAAGAAATTATAGTTGGAGGAGGAAATCCAATATCAACAGGAACACAAGGAGAAACTGGCAAGGGTGAGAGTACTCAAAAAGGTATAGACAAAAATTCAGCTTGGAACCATAATCAAGGAGTTTATACTAAATATCTGGATATGCCAGTACTTCGTGTGACAGGTTCTCAGGTAAAGGAACCTATGACCTTTACATTAAGACAATTAGAATCCATGACAAAATATGCACTAAGAGATACATACACAGGTGATGGCATCCGTGAATTTGAAGGAATAGCTTTATGGGACTTAATATCTAAGGTGGTTGGACTAAAAGATGATGTTGATATACCAAGTATAAGGGTCTTTAGCGGGCAGAATTATAATCAGATTTTAAGAAGCAGCAAACAGGTTATGGAAGGGGTACTAAACTCTAAGGATCAAGTTAAGAAAATTATATTAGCCTATGGAGTAGATGGGTATCCATTGGTGCCTAATGAAAGCGATATAGGATATGTAAATAACAATGCTTACGGCCCATTAAGATTAATAATTGAGGAAAGTAAATCCATGTGGATAAAATGGACAGATTGTATTGTTGTAGGAAGTGGAGATTATGAAGAACCAAAGATGGAGGATGTAAAGGAATTAGACTTACCAGAGCTTATTGGTCCTGAAAAAGACTTAGATATAGGCAAAGACGATAATATATGGATTACCTATAAAAATGATACTGGTAAGGAATTACCAGAGGCAAGTGTTAGAAGCATGGAATATGATAAAGATGGGAATCTATGGATTGGCACCAATAATGGAGGTCTTTCTATGAGGGCCCCATCAGGAAAATGGACTACTATAAAGGAAATAAAAACTGAAAATGCAGGTACTGTTAAGGTAGATACATGCTATGCCATAGTTCAAAGGGAAAATGAAGAGCTGTGGATTACCCTTGGAGGACCTATAACACCTCAGGGTATATTGGTAAAAACTAATGAAAGTTGGAAACTTTTAAATACAGATAATTCACTGCTTCCAGAAACCTTTGTTCAAGAATTAGAGCTAGACGGAAATGGCGGATTGTGGATAGGTACACAAAATGGTGCTGTATATGTGGACAAGGATAATAATTGGAAAGTATATACTGAGAAAGAGGGGCTTTTGCCTTATTCTGTAGATGCCCTAGAGCCTGATGGAGAAGGAGGGGCTTGGATAGGTTATTATCCTGATGTAAAAGGAGATGAAGAAAGTCCTATTTATATTGGAGGCTACCAACATTTAGCAGCCGATGGAACTGTTACAACCTATGAAGGTTTCGACAATACCAATTTCAATGTAAATTGGGTAAGAAGCATTTCCATGGATAATAAAGGTGGAGTTTGGGTTGTAAGATCTGGTAATGCATCAGGATTTGGCCATGGAGAAGTGGATTATATACTAAATGGCAAAAGGACAGTTTATACAGCAAAAGAACTATATCCATCAATAACTGAGGATGATGATATAAGATTAGTTTTGGCGGATAAAGAAAATGATGAAACCCTTTATATTGGAACCGTTGCTAGTGGTTTAATCAAAACTGAAGGAACTGGCAAAGTAACAGAAAAAATTGATGCATCTAATCAATTTCCTGCTAAAAAGTGGAACAATGTATATTTTATAGATCGAGATAAGGATAATCTACTGGTAGGTACAAATGGTGGAGCAGCAGTTTATACAAAAGGAAAAACTTTTAAGGATATTGAATCCCATTGGGCTAAAAAGGAAATTAAAGAAATGGCCACCATGGGCTATATAAATGGAAGCAGTGATAAATTTAGACCAGATGATAATATTACTAGGGCTGAATTTGTTGCTATTATGACTAGAGTATTAGGCCTTGAAACATCTAAGACTGAAAATATACCATTTAGTGATGTGAAACCAAATTCACCAATTAAAAGGCAGGAGATATGCAATATATTAGCTACTTTCTTAGATAAAGAATTGACCAATGAAGAGGTAGAGGACACATTATCTAATTTTAATGATGAAGTAGATAATTGGGCGAAAAATTCAGTTGCAGCAGTAATTGATGCAGAAATTGTCAATGGATTATCTAATAATACTATTGGAGGACAGTTTAATGCTACAAGGGCAGAGGCTGCAGTAATATTATTGAGATACTTAAAATATTAATAGATGGCAATAGGACTTGTTTCTATTGCCACATTTAGGAGGGTTCTATGAGAAAATTTAAAACCATAAACCTATTTATTATTATTATTTTAGCTATTTCCCTAAGCTTATCAGGATGTAATTCAAAAAAAGAGAAAAATGAAATCAAAGTAAATATGGATGAAGAACAGGAAATCAACCAAGTTGAAATCGAAGAAGAAACTAGGGAAGAGGCCGATACAAAAGAAGAACTAGAGGAAAAAGAGCAGGAACAAGAAGAAAACCAAGAAGATAAAGATAAGAAAGAAGAATCCCCACAAAACACAGAGAAACCAACTGAGAAAGTAGAAACTGTAAAGGATACTAAAGATGAACCAGTAGAGGAAACAGCTAATATCCTGAAGATAGAGGGAAATGTAGGAAATGAATTAAAATTGAGCTTAAGCGATTTAAAGGCTATGGAAAGCATCATCTTTCAAGGAGAATACTATTCTATCAATAATTATGGAACTACCAATCACACAAAATTTAAAGGAGTAAATCTATGGGAATTGCTAGACCAAGAGTCTCAAGTGTCCTCAGCTGCAACAAAGGTTAGTATTGTTGCAACGGATGGATATAAAATGGAGTTTACAATTGAACAGGCTAAAAAGCAGGATTATATTGATGAAACTAATCCCGATGCAAAGTTTCCTATGATTATTGCTTGGGAAGAAAATGGAGAAGAGTATGATTCTGAAGAAGGACCTCCATTTAAATTGGTAGTAGGTCAGAAGGAACCAGGAGATGTAAATAAGCCCCAATGGGTATCAAATATTGATAAAATAATAGTGGAGTAGGTAGGATATGATGAAGAACAAGAAGTTTTATTTAATTTTTATAATCATTATGATAGCTGTAATTGGTGTACTTTTTTTCTTCAATAATGCAGCATCTGGGGAGGAGCTCAAGGTGGAAGCCTTTTATCCTGAAGGGAAAAAGATAAAACTAATAAAGGATATTTCCGATGATATGTTTATTTCCTTAAACTTCCCCGGTGTAAAGAGAGCCTATGAAATTGATGGAGAAGTTAAAGCATATGTGGTTAGCTGCGTAGGGTATAATGGCCCCATAGATGTTTTAGTCGCCATTGATAATGATGAATTGATTGGAATTGAAATATTATACCATGAAGAATCTTTAGATTATGCTGGGCATATTGAATCAGATTGGTTTTTGGAAAGATTCAAAAATATGTCAATCGATAAATACTTAAACCTTGTAGTATTAGACAAAGAAAATCCCGAAGACATAGTTCAAGTAACAGGAGCAACCGTAAGTTCTCAGGCAGTAGTTAATGCTGTAAATGCAGCAATTGGTGCCTATCAGTATAAGGTCAACAATATAGAAATGGAAGGGGTAGCCGATGTAATACCTCAGGAAATGTGGGGAAAAGATACCAATAGCTTTGCTATAAACTGGGATGATAATTCTATAAGAATAGATGCGGAAAAAATTAAGGAATATGAACAGGTAGAGATGGAAGTAGTATTAATCAATACTGCCGGAACGGAAACGACCATGAAGGTAAAGGGACCAACCCTTAGACATGTTTTGGAAAGTGAAGGCATAGATTTAAAGGATTATGAAGGAATAGGAATAACTGGTCGAGATGGTTATTATACAATGGTTGATAAAGAAAAACTAGAATCTAATGATGTTATTTTAGTATGGCAGGTTAATGAGAAAGATCTTAAGGAAGACGAAAAGCCTGTAAGAGTGGCCATACCAAATGAGCTGGGGCCCTATTGGGTAAAAATGGTTTCAAATATCGATTTATATGGTGAAATATCCCCTAAGGATATTGACAAGGTGCATATATTTAATCCTTTAACTGAGGATATTGAACCCTATTATTATGAGTATTATGGAAATAAGGACAAGTCCATTGAGGTAGGAAAAATTTTAAATAAGTTTGATATTGTAGATGAAAAAGGATTTTTTACTATGGCTGCTTCAGATGGTTTAATTAAAAATGAGACTATTTCTTTGGTTAGGCAAAGATATTTTATAAAGGTTGAGGGAAAAAATGCTCCTATGAATATAGCACCAAATTTTAAACTTGGCATGAATGTAAAGAATATGACCCATTTTTCTACAACTAAAGATGCAGTAATTTTTCCAGAAAAAATGGCAGAGGTAGTTAGAACAAAGGATATAAATGGAAAAGAAGGATTATTATTAGAAGATGTTTTATTAACTGCTGATATGAGATGGACAGATGAAAATCGATTTATAGTAGTAGGGAAAGATGATTCCAAAGTAGAATTATCCTTAGAGGAAATGTTAATATGTTATATAGTGGAAGATAAAGATCAGGTCATTCTCTGTCAAGGGGAAAGAGAAATTATGAAAGATGTAATAAGGATTGAAAAGAAATGAAACTAAAAAAACGAAACCTTATACAAATAGCTATTACCATATTAGTGATAATAATTTGTATAATATATTATCTATATATTAATGATTTTATCAATTGGAAAATTCTATCCATTGGGAATATTAATCCCTACGGAGGTTGGAGTGCATTAAAATCTTTCTTTACAGATCCATCCTATAGATGGAGGGGAATATCCAAGTCAATTGCTCTAACAATTGGAATATCCCTTACCGCTTTATTAATGGGCAGATTCTTTTGTGGATTTATATGTCCAATTGGAGCTTTGCAGGATTTCTTTAAATATTTAGGATCAAAACTAGGAATTAGGGAAAGAAAGCTGCCAAAGGGGAAAGGCTTTAATCCTGAAATATTTAAATACTTTGTATTATTAATGGTTTTGGTATTTAGTATTTTAGGAATGGGGAATATTATCTCCCCTTATTCCCCTTGGCTAGCTTATCTAAATGTTTTTTTAGGGCTAAATCTTCAAATAGGGTTTTTAGTACTGTTATTGATAATATTATCTTCCTTATTTATTAAAAGGGTATTTTGCAGATGTTTTTGTCCTCTTGGGGCTTTTCAAAGCCTTTTATCTGCCATTGGGCCATTGAAGATTAATAGCAATGAAAAATGTAATAGCTGTACTTATTGTTTAAAGAATTGTCCTGTCCATATAGAAAGACCAGAAGGTCTGGAAATTTCTCCAGAGTGCATTAAATGTTTGGAATGTGTAGATGCCAAATGCTTAAAGGGCACAGAAGGTTATTCATTAAGCTTTGTAGGATTAAATATGCAAAAAAAACAGTACATAATCATTAGCCTTATTTTGTTTATTGGTATTTATACTTTTCTTCCACTAATCCATTTTAATAGTGAACTTAACTCTATTGCAGACTTAGGTAGTTTAAAGGATGGGGTATATATGGGAACGGGTATTGGTTTTGGAGGCACCATTGAGGTAGAAGTAGTAGTAAAAAATAATAAGGTAACCCAAATAAAACCAATTAATCACAAAGAAACTACTGGATATTATGAAGAGGTATTTAGAACAATTTCTTTAGAGATAGTTGAAACTCAAAATTTAAATGTAGATACAATAAGTGGAGCTACAGTAACGAGCAGAGGGCTTTTAAATGGGATTAAAAGCGGAGTAAGCCAAGCCTTGGAAAGAAAATAAGGAGGACATTATGAATATTAAAAAGATTATCCCAATAGTAGCTGTAATTGGAATTATACTCATATTTAGCATTTCTAAAAAAGAAGATGTATCTATAAACATTGTTCAAGGAGAAAATCAACAGATTGTTAATAGTGATTTTATATACAATCATCCTGATTCCATTAGTTTTCCTGCCGTAGTAAGGAGTAGTGGAAAAAAACCTGTTGAAACGGAATACAAAGGCATTGAAATGTCCAAATTATTTTCCTCATTAAATATAGATATATCTAATACCCAAAAAATCACCTTTAATGCTATAGATGAATATAAAATAATTTTAAGTATAGATGAGATAAATGAACCGAGTAATGTTTATTTAACCTTTGAAAGAGATGGGAAACCATTAAAATCAAAGAAACAAGGTGGTAATGGCCCTTTTCAGTTAGTTATAAGACGAGACCCCTTTAGTCAGCGTTGGATAAAACATGTATATGAAATCATATTAGAGTAACGGTGCTAAGATATTAATTATATGGAGGCAATATTATGCTTAAAAAACTGGTTAGCAAATTTTCCATATTTGAAATAATCATAATAGCCCTTATGGCAACTTTAGGAATAGCTACGAAACCTGTTATCACACCTCTTGCCCATATTATAACCGGTCCCCTTTATATTCCAGGAGGGGCTGTTGCAGGTGGTTTATATATGATGTGGATAGTATTAGGGGTTGGTTTAATAGGGAAAAAGGGAGTTGCCACTTTAATATCCGTGGTTCAAGCTATTATGGTAGTGAGTTTAGGGATATATGGAAGCCATGGAATTGTAAGTTTTATCACCTATATAGTTCCTGGATTGATAGTGGACTTTTATGTATTATTGCTTAGAAATAAAGAATTTCAAAAGGGTGATTTTTTTATATCTGGAATATTAGCTAATATTAGTGGAACATTTTTAGTAAATATAGTTTTCTTTAGATTGCCTTTAGTACCATTGATATTGACTTTGGCAGCAGCCTCTTTATCAGGGGGAATAGGTGGGCTGATAGCCTATGGAATATTTAATAAATTGAGGAAGAATCAAGCATTGGAAAATCTTATCAATAGGAGAGGATATAATGAATAAAAGATACATTATACTTATTTTTATATTAAGTCTAATAATATTATCAATACCATCATGTTCAAAACCTGCCCCCGACAATGAAAATCCTATTTCCCCTAATGATAAGGATATTGCAATGAATATAATTGATAGTGAGAACAATATAAAAAAGATCCAGGCACATACTCAAAGAAAAGCATTTAAATTAGAAGATATTATAGATGAAAAGTTTGAAAAGGCTTTAGCTATGGGAGGATTAGGTGAGGTAGAATATATAGAAGATGGATATTTCAAAGCAATTGGTAATGACATAGATTATACAAATGAGGATGGCAAAATGATAATTAGGGACGTAAAAGGGGTTATGATTAATCCTCCTAAGGGCAGTATAACCGATGCCTATTATTATATGTCTAATTATTTAGAAGAAGGAGATGTACTGTTTATATTATTAGATGGATTTGGCTACCACCAATATAAATATGCTATTGAAAATGGATATTTACCATTTTTAGAAAAACAAACAGAAGCTACCAAAGCCTTGTCCGTATATAAACCAGTAACAAATGCAGGTTTAGCTGCAATAATTACTGGCTTATATCCTATAGAAAATGGAATCTATTCAAGAAAACAGAGGGAATTGAAAGTAGACTCTATTTTTAAAGTGGCTAAAGATTTAGGGAAAAAATCAATATATATTGAAGGAGATATAGGAATATTAAAGACAGAAATTGAACCAATGTTAAATCTGGATAATACAGGAGATGGATTTACTGATGATGAAGTATATAAATCTACTATGGAGGCAATAGAAAAGGATTATGATTTTGTGTTTACACATTTCCATGGAATAGATGATTCAGGTCATAACTATGGGGATTTATCTTTAGAAACTATGGAGTTTATTAACAAAGTAGATACATATGTTGAGGAAATAGTATCCAAATGGAATGGTAAAGTAATAATAACTGCTGACCATGGTATGCATTCTACAGAGGATGGAGGAGATCATGGAGAATTTAGATATGAAGACATGGTAGTTCCCTATATAATCATAGATGGGGGGAATCAATTTGAGTAATAGAACTATAGGAATTATTATACTTATTCTAATAATTATTACGGGAGTTTTTGCCTTTATAAATAGGGAAATGGTAAAGGACAATAGAGAAGCCCATGAAAATGCAGAAATTATTATAAAAGGCGGGGGTTCAGAGACTAAGCTAAACTTTGAGGATATAGCTAATTTAGGTGAAGAAGAATTTACCGCTATTTTAGACACCAGTGATAGTGATCCAAAAGAACATAGCTATACTGGAATACCTTTAGTGAATATTATTGAAAAAGCTGGAATAAATATTGAAGATAAAAAACAGATAATAGTAAAGGGAATAGATGGATACACAATAGCTTTAAGTTCCAAGGAAGTAATGGATAAAGATAATGTATATTTAGTATATAAGCTAAATGGAAAGTTTTTAAAAGGTAAAGAAGAAGGGGGCAGCGGCCCTTACCAAATAATTGTTAGAAAAGATGAGTTTAGTCAAAGATGGTGTAAATTTGTTGTGGAGATGGAAGTAAAATGACAAATCCTATAGAAATAAATAATCTATACTTTAAATATAATGCTAACTCCGATTACATATTAAAGGGAGTAGATTTAACTATATCCAAAGGAGAAATATTAGCTTTAGTAGGCTTAAGTGGCGGCGGGAAAACTACTTTATTAAATATAATGTGTGGAATAATACCCCATATTCGTAAAGGAGAAATTAATGGTGAAGTTAAACTATGGGGAAAGGAAATTAAGGATTTAAAAATAATAGATATAAGTAAAAAGGTAGGGATAGTATTTGAGGATCCAGATACTCAGCTTTTTCTACCTACTGTTGAAGATGAAATAGCCTTTGGGCCCGAGAACCTAATGGTAGAAAGAAAAGAAATAGGGAATCGCATAGAAAAGGTACTTAAAATGGTTAATATGGAGGATTATAGGTATGAAAACCCTAATAATTTGTCAGGAGGACAAAAACAATTAATAGCTATTGCTGCAATTTTAGCTATGGAGCCAGATATTCTACTATTTGATGAAGCTTTAGCCCAAATAGACGATGATGGAAAGAAAAGAATAAAGGATATTATATTAAACTTAAAAAGGGGCGGAAAAACCATAGTTTTGGTGGAACATCATATAGATACCTTAGATTTAGCCGATAGAGTATTGGAATTACAAAATGGCAAGTTAAGAGAATTTAAAGGTTGGTGAATAGTTTGAACTTCATAGAGTTAAGAAATCTATATTTTGAATATAAAGAAGAAAATCCAATAATTAACAATATAAACTTAAAAATAAAAAAGGATGAAGTTACAGCTATATTAGGGCCAAATGGAAGTGGTAAGACTACATTAGGAAAACTTATCATGGGGATTTTGAGACCTACAGATGGACAAGTTTATATTTCAAATAAAGATATTCTTAATATGACTTTAGCTCAAATAGGTTCTAAAATAGGATATCTATTTCAAAATCCAGAAAAACACTTTTTTTCAAATACTGTAGAAGAGGAATTAGGCTTTGTACTTAGATTAAAGGGGCTTAACGAAGATTATGTAGAAAACCAAGTCGAAGAACTATTAAAACTATTCCAATTAGAATATTTAAAGAAATCTTCACCCTTACTTATAAGTCAAGGTGAAAAGCAAAGGCTTGCTATTGCTGCAATATTGATTAATGATCCAGAGTATTTATTATTAGATGAACCAACGACTGGACTTGATATGGAAAGGAAAGATATATTAATTAAAGTATTAAAAGAATTAAATAAAAAGGGCATTGGGATGACCATTATAAGTCATGATCATTTTTTTGTGGAAGAACTTTTCCATAGAGTGATAAATATTCATAGGGGTGAAATCATTTATGATCAAAGGATTTAAATTTGACCCAAGGACAAAATTGACTGTTGTACTTTGTATTTCCACTTTAGGTATAATAATAAATGATATTTTTTCCCTTATTTTTATATTAGTATTGACCTTTTTGATTGCTAAATTTTTTCATGTAAATATAAAGAGAAGTTTTAAAAATATAAAGAAACTTTTATATTTAATATTTATTATTGCAATAATACAGAGCATATTTTCTACTGAGGGAAAAGCCCTCCTTTTCATTGGAGGATTTAAGGTTTTAAGTACCAGCGGCTTAGGAAAGGGTATTCAATTCATATTACGCATGATGATAATAATATTTTCAGCTGCAATTATTGGTACTTCAAATTCAAGGGAAATAATCCAAGGCTTTGTTCAATGGGGATTGCCTTATGATATAGCTTTTATGGTAGCCCTTGGGATTAGGTTTTTACCTATATTGACTGAGGAGGTAAAGGATTCTTTGATTGCAATTCAACTTAGGGGAATCGAAATCAATAATATTCCAATAAAAAAAAGGATTAGTATATACTCTTATATATTCACCCCTATATTAGCAGGAACTATATTAAAAGCAGAAAAACTTTCAATAGCTATTGAAATGAGAGGATTTAGGGCTTATTATAATCGTACTAGCTATTTGGTTTTAAAAATGTCTAAATGGGATTATTTAATAATTTTTATAAGCATCATTCTTACTGCCTATATTGCCATTATTAATTTTACTAGATAAATGGGAGGAAATAGATGAAGGTTTTTACCGTAGTTGGAACTACAGGATTAGGCAAGACTACAAACATAGAAAATATAATTAAAATAAGTCTTCAATCGTAATGTATTTGTAACTTATATTTTCAATACTAATGTATAATATATATAAAGAGATTGGAAGCATTCGGCACCGTAAATTTAAAGGAGGGGGATATATATGAAAAGAAGGATATCATTTTTACTAGCTTTGGCTATGATATTAACGTTTATTCCATTTAGCTCATTTGCAGCGGAAAACTATGATAAACAATTAAAAGAAGCCATCATTAAAAGTAAAGAATTATTTAATATTGGGAAGGAATATGACAAGTTTAGCCATAGTGTAAATTCCTATGATGGAAAAACAATATTTTACTTAAACTGGTCAGATAGTAAGGGAAAACTAGGTGGTATTGATGTTTCAATAGCAGTAGATGGAATGGTAATAAACTATGGTAAATGGGGTCCAAGAACTGGTGAACAAAAACCTAAATTACCAAAGGTAAGTAAAGAAGAAGGATTAAAGAAAGCCCAAGATTTTATAAAAAAAGTATCTCCTAAATTTGCAGGAAATATAAAATACATTGACAAGACAGAGCCTTTAAATGTAAATTCTGATGGCTATAACTATAATTTTGTAAGAACTGAAAAAGGCATTCCATATTATAATAATAGTATTAATCTATATATAGATAATTCCAATGGTGAAGTAAGGAGTTATAACACTAATTGGGATATGAACTTAGTATTTTCAGACTCAAAGGATATAATTTCTTTAGAAAGAGCCAAGGAATTTTACAAAGAAAAGATAGGATTAGATTTATTGTATAAATCAACCCATGTAGGAGAAAAGTTAAAAACATATTTAGCTTATGGACCATTAAATATGAGTTTAGGAATCGATGCAAAAGATGGTAAGGTAGTATCTTTATATGATTATGCTTTTTATGAAAAAAACATGGATATGGGTAGCGGCGGCGGAAATGCAGGACCAGAGGAATTAAATCCAGATGAAGAGAAAGCCATTGAGGATATTTCAGGCATTATCTCTCAAAAAGAGGCAGAAAAAGTAGGTAGAGAAATATTAGGATTGGATTCTGAGTTCAAATTAGAATATATCAATCTTTATAATAACTGGGGATATGATGGCGATTATAGTTGGAATATGGATTTTAGAAAAGGGTCGTACCCTAAAGAACAATATGTAAACATAAGAATAAATGCCAAAACTAAGGAAATGGAATCTTTATATAGATACGGTTCAGATGATCCTAGTAATAAGGTTCAATACAATGAAGAACAAGCTTTGGATATTGCAAAAAAATATATTAATAAGATGAATCCAGATAAATATAAGTTGGTAGAACTAAGGGAAAACTTTGGAAACCAGGAAAGCCTAGAAGAGCAAAGATCCTATAGCTTTAATTTTATTAGAAAAATTGACAATGCCTATGTAGAAAATGATGGTATCTCCATTGCAGTAGATACTACTAATGGCAATATAGTGGATTATAGAGTTAATTGGAATAAGGGAGAATTTCCTCCAAAGGACAATTTAATATCAGTAGATAAAGCTTATGATAAATTATTCAATGATATAGGTATGGAATTAAAATATACTAGCACCTATGGTGAGGGTAAAGATTCAAAAGAACAGAAAAAAGCTAGATTAGTATATGGCTTAAAAAGTGATAAACCAGCAATTATCGATGCTAAGACGGGGACTATATTAAATAATATGGGCGAACCTTTCAAACTATCAGCAGTAGTTAGCTATAAGGATATAGACAAAAGCTATGCAAAAGAAAAGATAAATATATTAGCTCAATATGGAATAACTTTACCAGGAGAAGAATTTAAACCAAAGGAAAAAATAAATCAAGAAGATTTTCTATATCTATTAGCAAAGGCCAATAATCCTTATTATAATTATTTAGACAATATAGAGGGTAATCTTTATAATTATCTAATCAATATAGGAATTTTAAAAGAAGATGAGCAGGCTCCAGAAAGAACAGTCACTAAAGAAGAAGGAATAAAATATATAATAAGAGCCTTAAAATATGATAAGGTTGCAGATGCAAGTGAAATATACAAGGACTTATTCAAAGATACAAAGGATATAGACCCAAAATTAAAAGGATATGCATCCATTGCCTATGGGCTCAATATAGTTCAAGGGGATAAGGGGTATTTAAATCCTAAAGGGGAGTTAAAAAGAGAAGATGCAGCAAATATGATATACAATTATTTATTTAGCGGAAATTAAGAAACAGAGGGGACAGTTATTTTTGCTTTTGAAAGCAAAAATAACTGTCCCTACCTATTGATTTATTGATAGAAAACATGTCCACCAATACTTGCTACATAGCTTTTGTTTTTTACGATCCAAGAACCTTTTGCTTTAGATGGATTAAAGAAATATGTGGAATTTCCAACTGGCTTTACGCCTTTTAAAGCATCCTTTGCAGCATTTATACTATCTTTAGATGGATTATTATAAATCATGCCATTGGCTACAGGGCTGAATTGGGGAATATTTCCATAATACTCGAATATTACATTATACACGGTATTTGGAAATTCTTTAGAATTGACTCGGTTTAATATTACATTACCAACTGCCACTTTACCTTTATAGGATTCTCCACTGGCCTCAGCTTCGATAAGTCGTGACAACCAGTAGACATCCGCAGAAGTATACTTTTTAGTGGTTGCCTTTCCTCTTGATGCAGTAGAACTGGCATTCAAGGTTTTTTGGGTTTTTGGTCCTGCAATACCGTCAACTCCTATGTGATGGTCCTTCTGGAAATTTATAACTGCTTTTTTTGTTATCTTTCCGTATATTCCATCTATGTTATAATTATAGTAGCCTTTTTGATTTAGTGTTTTTTGCATCATTCGAACATCTTCTCCTCGACATCCAAGTTTCAATGTTCTAGAATACCCACTAGCAGATACTGGTATAGCTAATGCCATTAGCATTAAAACAACCAATAAAATATGTGTTGCTTTTTTCATGTGTATGCACTTCCTTCCTAAGTTTCGTTCTCGAAGTTAGCTTTCCATCTGGGGGGTAGCCCCTTAGGTTGTGTCCCTCGTACCTAAAATTAGGATTCAGCCACTGCATTGATTTATAATAAAACTTATTATATAGGAATAAATGTAATATGTAAACCACTTACCAAAAATTACATACGCTGTAAGCCATGGGCAAGGCAAAGATATCCAGTAATGATAACTTAATACCTTGATAATGAACATCAATATTTGAGCATGCCATCCTGAGCCAGAGGGCTCTGTATACCTATGGAAACAAACCAAGGCAGTGAAGGATATTGATTTTGTGCCATGTATGTGGAAAAATATGGACTGCAAAAAGAACCGTCCG
>DHBY01000028.1 GCA_002398845.1 Firmicutes bacterium UBA4916
GAAACCCCTAATGCTAGTATCATAATCAATCCATTAATAACAAAAGGTAAAACTATAGCTAATAAGGCTGCTAACAATTTATTGAAAAATATCTCATATTTTGTATAGGGCATTACAGATAATACCTCAAAAGTTCTATTTCTTTTTTCTTCTCCGAACAATATAGCAACTAAACAAATGGATACTAACACCAATAAAACTGCCATTACTTCCTCATCTGTAAGTCTCCATATTATGCTATCTCTATATCCTTCTATAATATCATCCCTATTATATTCAATTCCTTCTTCTGTATAATATTTTTCTAAATTCTTCAAAGAGTTAAAGCGAGATAATACATAAAAAGTTACACTTACAAACAATATAGCTGCTAGGAGAAATGCTATTATCTTAACCATATTGCAATCCTTTTTAAAAAGGGTCTTATTAAAGGGCAATATCTTCAAATACATATCCTACACCTCCCATTTTATAGATAAATATTTCTTCTAAGGACATATCTATGGTGTCTAATAATATTGGATTGTGTTTTTTTATTTCAACCATTAATTTTTCAATATTATCATTTACTATTATTTCATATACCTTTCCTCTATTTTCTATTTTCAATATATCTTTGCTATTTTTAATTTCTTCAGGGATACCGTCTTTAAATGCTACCTGAATTTTTCTAACCTTGGATTTCAAATTATCAATACTGTCTTCCATAAGTATTTTCCCTTCATGGATTATACCTATATGGTCACAAATCTGCTCTAATTCTCCTAGATGGTGAGTTGATATAAGTACAGTTGTTTCATTGGTACTTACCTCATCAATGATAATGTCTAGAACCTTTCTCCTTATAACTGGGTCTAATCCTGATGTAGGTTCATCCAATATAAGTACTTCAGGAGTAATAGAAAGGTTTAGCATTAAGGATAATTGAGTTTTCATACCCTTGGATAAATTCCTAATCCGTTTTTTCTCATCTAATTTAAATACCTTTTTTAAAGCATTGTATCTATATTCGTTCCATAATGGATATGTGTTTCTATAGAATTCAATCATTTTTCCTACTTTAAAATTAGGATAGAAGTTTTGATAATCTGCCACATATCCTAGCCTTGATTTTACCTTTGTATTTTCTTTGATAGTTTCTCCTGAAATAAGCACTTCTCCATTTTCTGGTTCGTATATTCCTACTAAGGTTTTTATTAAGGTAGTCTTTCCTGCTCCATTTGGTCCAATTAATCCATATATAGAACCTTTACTTACATTTATATTTACATTATCTAATATCTTTTCTCCACCTAAATACTTATCTATTTTTAATCCCTTAATCATCGACCTCCACCCCCTCTAATTCCTTCAATAATTCATCAATTATTTTTAAGATATCATCTTTTTTAAACCCCATATAATGAGCCTCTACTATCCCTTTTTTAAATAGCTCCTTTACTTCCATTAATTTGTCCTCATCCTTTCTTGGCTTATAATTTGAAGAAATATAGGTACCCTTGCCTCTTAGGGTTACTATTACCTTTTGCCTTTCTAGTTCCTGATAGGCTTTTTGTATGGTATTTGGATTTAAAGTCATGGTCTTAGCCAATTCTCTGACAGAAGGCAATTTTTCACCTGGCTCTAATAAGCCTTTGAGTATTCCTTCCTTAATACTATCCACTAATTGCTCATATATTGGCGTACTGCTAGAAATATCAATATTGAACACAATCTCACCTCCCGTGTCCTATGTGTATTACTCGTACTAGTACAGTATATTCAGTATAAATCATAATAGACCTATTGTCAATGGTATTTAAAACTTTTTTAAAGATTATATTTATGATAATATATAGTAGATTATAAGCAAATAAGGTGGTGTTTTTGTGAATTTAAGTAATGAACAAAAGAAAGCTGTATATCATATAGATGGTCCTGCCTTGGTATTAGCAGTGCCTGGGGCAGGTAAGACTACTGTTCTTATCCACAGGACTGCTAATTTAATATTGAATAATAATGTAGGTCCTGAAAAAATATTGTCCATTACCTTTAGTAGGGCTTCGACTAGAGATATGAAATATAGATTTAATAAACTATATGGAGATATATCCAATATACCTGTTCATTTTTCTACAATTCATAGTTTTGCTTATAGTTTAATAAGGGAATATACTTATAAAAATAGAATTAGATATGTTCTCATTGAAGATAGTAAAAATAAATTAAATAAATATAATATATTGAAAAGAATTTATTTTTCTATAAATAATGACTATATTACGGAGGAAAAGCTAGATACCCTTATAAATTCCATAGGTTATATTAAAAATATGCTTATAACTCCAGAAGAATTTCTAAATGAATTTAAAATTGATATAAATAATTTTAAAAATATATTTGATACCTATGAAAGATATAAAAGGTCAAATAATCTAATAGATTTTGATGATATGCTCACATTATCCTTAGAAATTTTAAAAAAGGACAAATACTTACTTAATAAATATAGAAATAGATTTGATTATATCCAAGTAGATGAAGGCCAAGATACTTCTAAAGCCCAAATAGAGATTATTCATGCCCTAGCTCATCCAAAACATAATCTATTTGTAGTAGCAGATGATGATCAATCCATCTACGGCTTTAGAGGGGCATATCCAAAAGGATTATTTAATTTTAATAAGGTATATAAAAATGGCAAGGTATTCTATATGGAACAAAATTATCGTTCCTCTAAAAATATAGTTTCAGTATGCAATAGATTCATTAAACAAAATACCCTAAGATATGATAAAAACATATTCACTCAAAATAACTTTGTTGAGCCAATAAATATTATTAAAGTAAATACTTTAAAAGAGCAATATGAATATCTAATTAATGAACTTCTAAGCAAAGAAGATTATGGTAACTCGGCAATTTTATATAGAAATAATATTTCAGCCATTGGGATTATAGAATATTTAGATAGAAATAATCTACCTTTTTATATGAAGGATATAAAGATTAATTTCTTTAATCATTGGGTGGTACAGGATATACTGAATTTCCTCCTATTATCCCAAGACAATTCTAATATAGAGTGTTTTGAAAAAATTTATTTTAAGATGAAAGGATTTATATCCAAAAAACAATTAAACTATATAAAAACATTAAGCTATAACCAATCTGTATTTAACAGATTATTAGAGTGTCCGGGAATCAATGAGTTTTATAGAAAGAATTTTTTGGAGCTAAAATTGGATTTTAAGAAACTATCCAAGATGCCTCCTTATGAAGGTATCCTTTATATTGAAAAAAATTTAGAATATGAGGATTATTTAAGAGAAAATTGTATGAAATTTGGACATACTTTGGATTCATTAAAGACCATATTATATTTTATTAAGATGATAGCCTCTAAAACTAAGGATTTAAATGAACTTACTGAACGGTTAAAGTATTTAGAATATCTTTGTAGTGAGTCTAAAGGGGTTAAAAATGGAATAACCTTATCCACTATACATTCTGCAAAGGGATTAGAGTTTGAAAATGTCTATATAGTAGATTTAATTGATGGAGATTTTCCCAATACCAATAGCATTGATGAATTTATAAAAGGAAATGCTGAGCCCTTAGAAGAAGAAAGAAGATTATTCTATGTAGGTATGACTAGAGCAAAGACACATTTAAACTTGATTACCATAAATAATAGAAATGATAAAGAAGTTAAACCTTCTCGGTTTTTAGTAGAGCTAGAAAAGCTTATTAGCTAAGGTTAATGTACTACATTAACCTTAGCTAAACTGTAAAATAAGCCATTTTTCAATTAAAGTTAAAAATTAAGCTATT
>DHBY01000071.1 GCA_002398845.1 Firmicutes bacterium UBA4916
ACCTTTTCTACCAATTCAATAGCTTTTAAAGGAATATTATTAAAATCATAGCTAGCTCCTTTAGCAATATTGTTGTGAAATTCACCTTGACTAGCTATTCTCCAATAGGCTCCTATTACTTTGTTTCCAACATATACTATTCTTAAATCCCTATCTATAGGAAGTCTTTCCTGAATATATAGGATATCATTATTTTCAATATAATTTTTTAATTCCTGTCTATTCTCTATAAGAAAAACCCCTCTGCCCATAGAGTTTTTTATTTCCTTAGCTACTAATGGATATCCAAATTCTTCTTCAATAGTTTCTACATCTGCAATGTCCTTATTTAGAATTTGGGTATAAGGCACATTTTTAGGAAAGGTTGCCCATAATGCTCTGGTAGTTTCAACTTTGTTATGTCCCAGTTGATATGTGCTAATACTAGGAAATATCTTCTTTTTTAGTCCATAAACTAAAGAATTTACCTGCCAATATTCAGGATATAGTATATAATCTGCTTCTTTTATTTTATCTATCTTTTTAAAAATATTTTCTGGTTTGATATAGGTAGTATTTGAAATACCAATGGTTCTAAATGGATTAAAGGTAACGAGTTTCATTTTTAACACCACCTTATATAAGGATAACAAAATTATTTTACTACCAATTCTTTAAATTTTCAACATTTTATGTATGGATTGCTTGGAATATATAGCTAAATCAAAAAAAAACGGGGCTAAGCCCCGAATTAAAAGATATTACAACTTTAGAAGAAATCGCAATTGCAGAATATAATCACTAGTAGTAAAAAGAAAAATAGTAGCGATGTATCCATTTCACCACCACATCCTCTACCAAATAAACCACCTTTTGTTTCGTTCATCATAACACCTCCCCAATATTAATTAAGCACAAAAACGTAGCAATAGAGGTCTAAATATGGCAAGACAAAGTAAGCTTGCGTAGGATTCATCCTTAATCCCTAATACATATTATGAAATCCTAAACAAAGTGTTAATCTTTATTTAAGGCTTTTTATAAAAAATAAATACTATGCCATCAAATGGTATAGTATTTGTATGATTTTTATTCTATTTAATCATCTGCAATAAAGGAGATACAACTCCCATTATTCCACCTAATAAAGCTCCTAACCAAGTTATTGCTTTTAACTCTTTATTAGCTATTTCAACTATCAATTCTTCTGCAAAGGCAACATCAAAACTATTTATCTGTCTTTCTACCACCTTGGATATATTGAATAACTCTATAATATGAGGTAATTTATTCATTATAAAATCACTAAATATGGTTTTTATAAAACTAGCAATATTTTTAATTGAAGTTTCATCTATGTTTTCTATAAATGATGAAATAGGCCTATTAAGCAAGTTTTCTATACTACTATGTATAATTAAATAAATATTATTATACATAGCCTCTGAATTTAAAATGGCCTTGAGTTCTTTAGATATAAAATTCAATGCAGTATTTTGTATATCTGATTCATGTAATTTAATTTTTTCCTCTATTATATTAAGTATTTTATCTTGATTCTCCCTATTGGTGATATATGTTAATATTCCTTTAGATATATTTGAAATTTCTTTATCATCAATTTTTTGTGAAATACCCATACTTATGTCTTTAACTTTAACTTCTAAGAATTTGTCAAAAGCAGCTATTATTATAAGTTCAATATTTCTACTAACTTCATCATTATCTAAATTTAGGACAATGGTCCTATATACCTTCTCGGATATGGTTTCAGGATTTATAAATATTGTTATTGCCTTGCTTACATTCTTTTGAACAAATGTATTAATTGATTTTTTAATTTTATATTCTATTATAGGATCCTTTAAAAGACTTTCTAATATATTTACAATATCTTCATTATGATCACTAATAAAAGCTTTCGTTTCATAAATTATATTTTCTGGAATCACTTCATTTAGCGGTCTTTCATCATTAGATAATTGATTTACCTTATTGCATATGGCTTCTTCTAATATCATCCTTACTTCACTTGAGGAGGATAAATCATTTAACAATAATTCTAAATTTTCATTTATTACTGTAGGAAAAGTATTGCTATATCTATCAAAGATATATTCTTCAATTAAATCAATTGATTTTTGTTGAAATTTATCTTCCCTTAATTTGAAACAAATAGACTCTGTAATCTTTCCCTCAACCAGTTCCAATAATCTATTGATATTTCCATAATTCAAATCCATAATAAATGCCTTTATAGTTCTATCTTCTTCTTTTAATTTATTTATATTAGATTCAACCCAAAGTTTTATATGGTAATCCATTTTATCCTTTGACAATGCTCCTATAATTATTTCAGGAGATAAAAGATACTCTCCTATGGTTTTCCCTACACTACGTGCTATTCTATCCCTTTCCTTAGGAATAAGCCCTGGCGTAAAGGGTACATGGAGCCCTAAAAATTTTTTCTCTTCATAAGGTCTAAAAAGCATTTTAATAGCTAACCAGTTGGTAATATAGCCGATAATTGCCCCCACTATTATTGGTATTATAAATCTCAATTCTCCACCTCACATATTATTTTTAGTCTTTTATTTAATACTAATCATTAGTCTATTTTAAAATATCTAAGAGTTAAATGTCAAGCTTGG
>DHBY01000080.1 GCA_002398845.1 Firmicutes bacterium UBA4916
ATCTTCAGCTTTATCTAATAAAGCATTCATATTACTGGACATGATGTCTTTAAATCTTGTTAAAATACTCATATTATCCCTCCCATTATACTAAGCTCATTTGAGCTGAAACTCCCATGGCTAAAGGAGTGGGCTTTACGCCCATAGTTTGTAAATTTGTCTTATAATGAATTATATCATATTATATACCTATTTTATTAACTTATTAACAGGGATATGTAAATTAATTTTATCAATAGATTAAACCTGTCTTCCCCATTTTCATTTTTAGTATATAGTATTGATAAGTTTGTATTTTTTTGAACATTATAGCAATTAAAGGAGGGAAGCTTATCATACATTTTAATTGGTATAAGACTTAATTTGTTGTATAATATTAAGTTGTGAATTAAAATGGGTTCTAAAATACTTAAGGGGGAAAAAACATGGATATTGAATCAAAAAAACTTGAGTTTTATGGGGGGGAATGGGTTTCGTTTTTACCGTTTGTAGTGTTTCTAGTAATGATTATTTTAACTACATTCTATTTTGGATCCATTTCTGATGGTGCCCTTTGGGTTCCTGCCTATACAGCTTTAATAGTTGCATTTTTCTTTGCTAAGGATAAAAAGCTATATGCTGATACTATAATAAATGGTATGGCTAGCAGAGATGCTATTGTGCCTATTGTTTGCTGGATTTTTGCAGGTGTATTTTCTAGAATCCTTCGTACTTCAGGATTAGCAAATGGAATCGCTGGTCTTGCTGCTTCTATTGGTATAGAAGGCACTTCCTTCATTATAGTATCTTTTATTGCATCAGCAATATTTGCAACAGCTTCTGGAACTGGCTTTGGTACTATTGCTGCTGGTATGGGGGTTTTATATCCTGCTGGAATTGCATTAGGTGCTCACCCTGCCCTTTTAGCTGGAGCAATAGTATCTGGTGGGGCCTTTGGAGACAATCTAGCACCTATTTCAGATACTACTATATGTTCTGCTACTTCACTGGGTGTTGATGTTCCTGGTGTTGTAAAGTCTCGTTTAAAATATGCCTTAGCTGCAGGTTTAATAACTATTATAGGCATTATAATTATCGGTTCGGGTTATAAAGGCACCGTTTCTGCTGCCAATGTAGTCCAATATGATCCAAAAACCTTACTTATGCTCATACCAGTTGCCCTTACCATATGGATAGCAATTAAAACTGGAGATATTATTATTGCAACAACTATTGGTACAGTCCTTGGTAGTGGTACAGCTATATTGGCAGGCCTTATGGATTTTATTCAAGTAGATCCCAGTCCCGATGTTGTTAAAGAGGCCTTAATAAGGATTTCAGGTACTGGACTAGATAGAACTGTTGATGGGGTTATTTATACAGGTATTAATAGTATGATGCAAGTTGTTGTTCTTGCACTATTGTTATTTGGCTCCATTGAAATCATGCGTGCTGGCCATGGGGATGTTAAATTGTTAAATGCTTTAGGAAATGTGGCTAAAAGCCCTAGAGGCGCAGAGTTTGTCATAAGCGCTATGGTTATTCTTCTTTCTAGTTTGATGGGACTTAATGCTCCTGCAATATTAGCCGTTGGTCCTTCTTTTGCTAAGCCACTTTCAAAACGTTACGGCATAAGCCCTTACCGTGCTGCTAATTTGTTAGATGCTCAGTCCAATACTTTAGTATATTCTCTACCATGGACTCCTGCAATAATCTATACTATCGGTTTTGCTAAGGATAGTGCTTATCCATTGACAGCTATTGAAATAACACCTTATGTATTGTATTCTTATGCTATGTTAGCTGTAATGTTTGTTACCATTATCTTTGGTATCGGTAGATATGATAATATGGAAAATAAATAATAAAAACGGTTCGAGACCACTCTTTAGTGGTCTCGAACTCTGTCTTTATTTCTTTATTATTCCTTTTAACCAAGCTATAAATCCTTTTTCTTTTTTTGATTCTGCTTTTACATCCAATTCTTCTTGTTTTTCTTCTTCTTTTGCCCCTTCAGTTTTCATGATAAACTTAAGGTTTCCGTCCATATCCTCAGATTTACCAGAGAAAGTAACATTTTCTTTGGATATTTTAACTAATTCATCTTTAGTTTCAAGTATCTTTGTTATATCCAAATTACTATTATCTACTTTATCGCTAATTTTCTTAATTCCTTCTTCATGGAACTCATTCATGCCTTCATTTAATTTCTTTGTTCCTTCTGTCAATTGATGACTACCATCTTTAAGCTTTTCGCCACCTTGTGCTAGTTCATTTGTACCTTTTGATAGCTCATTTATACCACCATATAGTTTACCTGCTCCAGTATTTAACTCGCCTAGTCCAGTGCTTAGCCCCTTAGTGCCTTCTGCTAATCCTTTTGAACCTTGGGAGAATTTACCTGCTCCTTCTTTGGCCTTTAGGGCATTTTCATTTAAACTATTTGCCCCTTGTTGAAGTCCAGTACTACCTTCTACTAATTGGTTAGAGGCCTCTTTTAATCCTTTAGTTCCTTCTGCTAATTCATTTAGGCCTCCTCCTGTTTTCTTTTGTCCATTATTTACATTCTCTATCCCTTGGGATAATTCTTTTGAGGCTTCTTCTGATTCCTTTAATCCTTCTTCTACTTGATTTAATGCTAATATCAATTCATCGCTAGAACTTTCGATTCCTTCTAAGGCTAGTCTTTGCCCTTCTAATCCTTCTAACATCTTTGCAGCTAATCCATCTGCTCCAGGGATTTTCCCCACAGTATTAGCTATGGTTTCTAGCCCATCTACACCTTTTAATAATAAGCCTACTGTTTTTCCTTCTTTTTCTTTTCCTGCTTTGATTTGTTCTAATGCTTCTACGCTTTTCCCCAATCCTTGAGTCAATTTATCTTGACCATTTTTCAATGTTTCTGTCCCTTGGATTAATTCTTCCATACCGCCACTTAAAGCTTGGGTGCTTTCTGGAATACTTCCTATTCCTTCAGCTGCTTTTTTAGCTCCTTCAGAGAACTCTGCTGCTTTATCACTAAATTCTACTGTCCCATTGCCTAGTCCTACAAAGCCTTCTCCTAATTGGTTAGCACTTTGGGATAGGGTATTTGCTCCTTCATTTGCCTTTAGGCTGCCTTCATAAGCCCCATTTATACCCTCTTTTAGTTTCAATGATCCATCAAGTAGTGAATTAGAACCAACTTTTAAAGCTCCCATTCCATTTACAAATTCATCTATTCCACTGCTTAATCCCATTTGCCCATCATATAGTTTTTGTGTTGATTCAGATAATTTTTCGCTAGCTTCTTTAATTTTGTCTATTCCATCTATTAATTCATCTAAATCTTTAGCATCATCTAATCCATCTATTTCAGGTATTTCAGATGTAACCGTAAAAGCTATTGGTTTCATTTCAAAATTTTTTACATCTGCTTTTATTTCTAAGTAATCCGTTAAATCTACTAAATTTTCTCCTACTCCTAAACTATCTTTGAACCCTGGTAAGGATACAAAGGTGATTATTTGATTGCTGCCATCTGCTATAATTTTCCCTGTACTTATCTTTACATTGGTGAACTTATCCATTGGTAAATCCACTACTGTAGCAACCATATAGGGTGCATAGATTTCTTTTGCTCCACCATTTTTATAGTGAATACTGCGTTTATCTTCGTTGAGAATATTTATGGTAACTTTTATTTCACCATCTTCTCCAACTATATCTTCTGGATTTACTTCTTTGCCATCTAAATAGTATTTTATTTCTGGTTGTATTGGCAATTCTTTTCCTACTTTTCCTTGGTAATATATATCCTTTTTATCTGTTTTCCATATTAATTTTCCATTTTCTACAGTTGGTTTTTCTTCGCCTTTAACATTTGTTACTTCTTTTAATATACTTTCATCTTCTATATTGTTTAAGCTACCATCTGAATGTAGCCATATACTCGACGTTTTATCTAATTCTTCTCCTTTATTGTTCAAATTTGCATAGACGGTTTCTTCTTTAGAAACTCTTCCCTCTGCAGTTACAATGCTTGAACTTAACAAGGTTAGAACCATTACTATGGTCAATACTCTGATTATTGTTTTATTTGTTTTCATATGCAATCCTTCCTTTCTGGGCTTTTTCCTTACCCCAATTTTTAGATGTAAGTCTTATGAACCCTTCACTAGCTATTAGTACTCCTGGTAGAATAAATAGTATTATCCCTGTAGATATCAAAGCTCCTCTAGCTATCATAGCAGATAAACTCCTTACTATTTCCATTTCGGATATAACTGCTACTCCAATAGTTGAAACAAAGAAAGTAAGCCCACTGGTAATTATAGATTTTGCAGATTCTTTAACCGCAATTTCCATAGCCTCAAATTTTCCATGACCATTTGATATTTCTTCTCTAAATCTAGTGGTTAATAATATTGCATAGTCTACTGTTGCCCCTAGTTGGATAGAGCCTATTACTATTCCAGCTATAAATGGTATGGAGTGGCCTAGATAATATGGAACACTCATGTTGATAAATATAGCTAACATTATAGCTAGAATTAAAAATATAGGTATGGAGATTGATGTGAATACCACAAGGATTATTGCAAACACCGCTAAGGTAGATAATGTATTTACCCTTTTAAAATCGCTATCTGCAATTCCTATTAAATCCTTAGTAAGAGCTCCTTCTCCTGTTAACATTCCTTTGCTATCATATTTTTTAATTATCTTTTCTATTTTATCTATCTGTGCATTTTCTTCATCAGTAGCTGCTTTATATTTTGAATTAATGACTATTTGCTTGTAATCACCTTTTTCAAATCTATCCTTTATCCCATCAGGTATAAAGTTTTCAGGCATTCTTGGCCCTATTAATTTTTGATATGATAGAACATTTTCTATTCCTTCTACTTTTTCGATTTCTCCTATCATTTCTTTTATTTTGTAATTAGGTACATCCTTTGATACTAATGCCATATGGGTTGTCATCATATTATAATCATCTTTTAATTTTGTAAAAGCCACTATGGATTCCAAATCATCAGGTAATGATTCATCTAAATTATAGTAAACTTCATTATTTTTCTCTCCATAGAAAGCAGGCAAGAATATCAATATTCCAATCAATATAAATACTTTATAATGTTTTGTAACTAATTTTGCCAATCCTCCAAACTCTGGTAGCACAGTTCCATGGCTGAAACGATTTATGGCTTTGTCAAATATTAGCATAAGTGAAGGCAATACAGTTAATACTGAAATCACTCCAAATGCTACTCCTTTGGCCATTACCAATCCTATATCCCTTCCTATGGTAAGTTCCATTGCAGCAATAGCTAAGAATCCAGCAATAGTCGTCAAAGAACTCCCTGCTATGGAAGAAGCGGTTTTAGCTATGGCATGTCCCATGGCTTCTTCTTTGTTATCAAAGTTTCCACATTCTTCTTCATATCTATGAAGCAAGAATATGGAATAATCTAATGTAACCCCCAGCTGCAATACTGCTGCTAAGGATTGAGTTATATAGGATATTCCTCCAAAGATTATATTGGTCCCAAAATTATATAATATGGCATATCCTATACTTATCAATATTATAAAAGGCATAATTGTTGATTCTAAAGTTAATATAAGTATTATAGTTGCTAAAACTACAGCTAAAGTTACATATATAGGTGTTTGTCTATCTGCCAAATCCTTTGTATCCTTTAATACTGCTGCCATTCCACTTAAGAAAGATTGTTTATTTAATATACTCCTTATATCCACTATGGCTTCTTGAGTTATAGGGGATGATGAGTCATTTTTAAACTTAATCATCAACAAGGTAGAATTTTCTCTATAGAACATTTCTTGCAATTCATCAGGCAGTATCTCTTTTGGTATGCTAATATCTAGGAAATCATCTACCCATGTAACATCCTCTACTCCTTCTACTTCTGCTACTTTTTCCTTGACCTTCAACACATCTTTTGACTCCATATTCTCAATTATCAGCATCCCTGTAGCAGAACTATCGAATACATCATCTAGTATCTCCTGCCCTTTTACTGATTCTAAGTTTTTTGGTAAATAGGTTAAGATATCATAGTTAATCTTGGTCTTTGCCATTCCATATAGGGAAGGCAGCAATAGCAGTGTAGCAATTATTAAGACTAGTTTTCTATGTTTTGCCACGAAAAGTCCAAATTTATTCATATAATCATCTCCTAAATTATTTTCTTTATAGTGTCAAAAAGGATTGGCTTCATTTCATCTATATTAGCAGGCTCATTTAAAATTATAGAACTATAACATATTGAACCTGTTAATTCCATTATTATAAATAATATCTTTTCAATATCCTCCTTTGGAAGAGAAGTGTTTTCGTAGCCCCTTTCAAACATAAGGTATATTTCTTGAATTTCTTCATAATCCCTATAGGCTTTTTTAAATATCCCCCAAGATAGGTTTTTGTATATTAATTTCAACATCAATTTATCCTTTTTAAAGAATTCAATGATGTAATTTATAAAATACAGAAGTTCTTTTTCAAATTCTGTAAAGTTTTTGTTTTTAGTTTCTATTATGGCCTCGCTTAGTACTTGGCTGCTTTTATTAAGAATTATTTTATCCAATATATCGTACTTATCCTTAAAATACAGATAAAAAGTCCCTTTTGCTACTCCAGCCTTTTTTACTATTTCGCTTATAGCTGTGTCATTTATTCCTTTTGTTGTAAATAAATCATAGGCTGCATCATAAAGGGAATTTTCCTTTTGTTTCTTATTCTTTTCAACTTTTGACACAAAATCCCGCCTCCTTAAAGCAGAGTAAAAGTGACCAGTGGTCACTTTCAATGTTTTTATTATACTACTATAATGACCATTGGTCAATATTTTTATAAAATAAAAGGACGATTATTTTTGCCTTTTGTTTTATAAAGCAAAAATAATCGTCCACATTCCCTATATTGCTTAGCTTAATCCTACTAGAACACCGCCTATAACAAATATAGATCCTAAAATAAATAATATCAATTGGAACTTAATTTGAAATTTTGCCCACTTGCTCCAATCTAGCCTTGCAACACCTAGTACCCCCATCAAGCAGCCAGAAGTTGGTACAATTAGATTTGTCAATCCATCTCCTAATTGAAATGCCAATACTGCTACTTGCTTGGAGATGCCTATCAAATCCGAAAGAGGTGCCATTAAAGGCATTGTTATTGCAGCTTGTCCAGATCCGGATACAACAAAGAAATTAAAGATTGATTGAAATACATACATAACCCATCCAGTAAAGGCAGGCGCCAATCCTTTTAGTGCTTTGCTCATTCCATACAATATTGTATTTAGCACTGAATCACTAAAAGGTGAGGAATCACCTAATACCAACACGATTCCTTGAGCCATACCTACAACCAAAGCAGCACCCACCAAATCCTGAGCACCATTCTTAAAAGAAATAGCTATATCGTCTACAGTCATATTATTTAATTTGAATATTACTCCAATAATTCCTGATACAAGTCCCATGGTAAAAAATATAGTGGCTATTTCAGGTATATAATATCCATACTTAGTTACGCCCCATATTACCCATATAATACCTAATAATATTACCAACATAACTAACCCATGTCCTACTGTAAAATCAATTTTTTCTGTTTTTTCAGTCTTAAAATCTTTCCTGTAATACTCATCAGAATCATAAGATACAGATAACTTTGGATCATTTTTGATTTTTTTGGCATATTTAATTAAAAATAAAATACTAACGATATTAAACACTATATACATAAATATTCTAAATCCTGCTCCTGACATAATAGGAATCCCTGCAATACCTTGAGCTATACTTACGCTAAATGGATTCATCCATGAGGTTGCAAATCCAATTTGAGTTGCTCCATAGGTAATCATTATTCCTACCACTGCATCATAACCCATAGCAATAACTAATGGTACAATTATCATTGCAAATGGAATAGCCTCTTCCCCCATTCCAAATACTGCACCACCTAGTGAAAATAATATAAAAAGCAATGGTATTATTGCCACTTCTTTTCCTTGAGTTTTAGATATTACATCTCCTATTCCCGCTTCCACAGCTCCTGTTCGAAGAATTATACCAAAAGCTCCTCCAACTACTAGTATAAATGCAACAACTCCAACTGCTGATCCCCATTTGTCTCCCTTAACTAAACCCTCAAACATATAGTTTAGGAAACCAATTTCTCCATTACTTTCAAATAATTTTACTCCTTTTCTTTCCCCATTGCTGACATAGCTGCCATATTCTTGAACTACTTTAAATTTCATCGTGCCATTATCTTCATACCGTAGTGCGCTTGCCTTGGTCTTTTTTATGGCACCATAAGGCTCTTTAGCATCTTTTTGTGTTAATGTGGCTTCGTCTTCCCCAGTAGCATCAAAAATAAATTCTTTCCCATCTACGGTAAATTTAGAGCTTTCTCCATCTTGAATCTCTGCAATAATATTGTTATTTGCATCATATACCATATATTCTACTTCAAACCTGCCAACTGGAACAATATAAGTGATTATGGCGGCTACAAATACTATGAAGAATATAATGACATAGGTATCTGGTACCTTAAATGTTTTTTTCTTTTTTGTTACTTCAGTCATCTAAATACCTCTTTCCATTTTAATATATCCAAACTTTAATCTAAAAAAAGTTAATTTCTAAACTCTTAATCAACAGTTTATTTTTCAAAGGATTTACCTCTTATAGGAAAAAATTCTCTGATTATCTTATTCAAAAGTTCCTTTTACAACTGGTTTTCCTTTTGATACCATAGTTTTTCCCATTGCTATAACAGTTTCTATTTCTAGTGTATTCTTATCAAGAATTACTATATCTGCATCCCTTTCTTTTTCTATATATCCTTTATTTGATAATTTCAATGCATCAGCAGGATTTGCAGTTATAACTCTTAAGGCTGTATCCATAGAAATGTTTTCTTTCAAAATAGCATCCTTAACTTCCTTGTATAGGGAAGTTACCTTTCCTATCCCTAAAGCTATAAATTTCCCATCTTCATCAAATTCTGGCATACTTCCCTGTCCATCTGATGAAAATGTAATATTGGCCTGTGATGCTCCTTCATCTAATAATATCTTTAATGCCTTGCTGCATTTCACTTCCCCTTCCTCTAGAAATTTTTCGTTGGTACTTGTAGTGAAGTCGACGATTCCACCTTTTTTAGCATACTCGATGGATTCAGCGAATAGCTCTGGGTTTCTACCCATATGGGTTGGAATAAATTGAGTTATTGGTATTTCAGTTTTTTCGGCAATTTCTTCTATGAAACTAATTTGTCTTTTTCCATCCCCAACATGAATATTCACTACTCCTGCCTTTCCAGATAGTATTCCTCCAACCCTAGCCTCTGCAGCTATCTTTGAGAAATCTTCAATAGTTGGCTGGCTTGAACGATGGTCAGATAAAGCTACTTCTCCTACACCAATTATTTTATCAATTAATATGATATCATCCTGAATACTACCAGTTAAGGTCCTTATAGGCACTTGATACGATCCAGTGTATATATACGTTGTAATGCCTTCCTCCTCAAGCCCATTTGCCTTAGCTATTAAATTCGCCATATTTCTCGTAGTACCATCTGTACCTAAAACTCCTATTACTGTTGTAACTCCCCCAGTAGTAATATCCGTTAGCTGTATTTCTGGCGTACGGGTTTTAAAACTACCTTCGCCCCCACCTCCACATATATGAACATGGGAATCTATAAAACCAGGAACTACATATTTACCATCAGCATCTATAATTTCTATATCCACAAAATCTTCTGGTACATTTAATTCATCTCCTATATAGCCAATTTTGTCACCTGTTAATAATATATCCTTTTTGCCTAGGTAATTAGGATTATAAACTTCCCCATTTTTTATTAGTTTTAACATGATCACACGCCTCCATATTTACTATATAATTTGCAAAATTCTTATTAAAAATAAACTTTGATTTTACATCATTTTAATATTAATCTAAATTAGTTGGCAGCCAAAATATTTACCCCGTATCCTACTTAGAAGATAAAAAACGGGTAAAGGTTAAAATCTTTTATAAACTTTTGCTATATATTATACCATTAAAACTATCTTAATAACATATATATATTAAGCAATTGGGATGGTTATTTTTGCTTTTCTTTTAATTTTAAAAAAATTGAATATTATTTTGTCCTTTAGGGAATAATATTGGTATAATTAAACGAGAGGAAGATATATATGGATCAAAAATTTGTCGTTGTAATTGATGATAAGTTTTCTCATCCTATGTCTAAAGACGAAGCTATAAAAACTGTTAAAAGCTATGACCATAAAGGAGTAACTGCCTATATGGTATCTGAAGAAGAAGCAAAAAGAATAAAAACTTCATAACTTTAAGTAATGAAAAGGGATGGTAACCATCCCTTTTCATTTTATTAAAATTCAGCAGGAATATTTTCTTTAGGTGTTATAAAATGGCCTACTACTCCGCCTATTATAGCAGGTATTACCCACGAAAAGCCTGATGATGCCAATGGCAGCATAGATATAAGTTTCGTTATATTTCCCTTCACTCCTAGCATACTTAATGAATCAATGGCACTTACTACTAATGTAGCATAAATAGCAAACTTGTAAACATTATCATTTTTGATATAATCCCCCAGAAACACAGTTAATAAAACCAGCACTATTACCATAGGATACATAAATACCAATATAGGTTCTGCAAAAGATATTATAGCCTCTACACCTTTATAGGACATAACAGTACTAAATATGATAGTCCCTATTACTATAGTTTCATATTTAATCTTTCCTTTGCTTACTTGGTTAAAATATTGGCCTACAGTAGCGGTAAGCCCTATAGCTGTAGTTATACAAGCCAAAGATACAGCCAACCCTAGCCCCAATTCTCCAAAGCTTTTCAATGAATTATTAGCTATATTCATTATTAAATCGGTTTTTGCAATATCCTTAGAAAATAATGATCCTCCCGTAGCTCCTAAATATCCTAAGCCCCCATATACAAAGGTTAGACCTGCTACAGCAATTATGCCAGCTTTTTTGGTCATTGACATTTGTTCTTTGTCATCATATCCACGTTGGGTTAAAGAAGCAGATATAATGCCTCCAAATAAAATTGCCGCCAATGCATCCATTGTTTGATAGCCCTGTGTAAACCCATCAGAAAATGGTTTCACTATATCCTCTTCAATCGGCTCTCCCATGGGGTAGACAATCCCTCTTATGATAAGTAAAGCTAATAATATAAGTAGTGCTGGCGTTAGTATTTTCCCTATTTTATCTATTACATTTGTGGGTTTTATAACGAGAGCTAAAGTAATCCCAAAATAGATAACGGAAAATACTATGGGATTTGCGTTAGGAAACATGGGTAGTATCCCCATTTCGAATGCAGTAGCTCCAGTCCTTGGTATAGCCAACAATGGTCCTATGGCCAATACTACTGTAATTCCTAAAAATTTGCTAAAAATCGGGGATACTTTCTTCCCTAGTTTATCTACACCTCCCCCTACTTTAGCAGAAGCTATGATTCCTAAAAGGGGCAATCCTATACCCGTTAAAAGGAATCCTACCATGGCCCAGTTCCACTTATCTCCCGATATCAATCCTAAAAAGGGTGGAAAAATCAAATTACCCGCCCCAAAAAACATAGAAAACAGCGCTGCTCCAAGTATCAATGCATCATTCCTCTTCTTTGCCATATAAACTCTCCTTTCCTATGCTCGTCTTATTGTTAATAATAGTTTATATTTTATCATTGTTCGGAAAATTTGGCAAACGTGGAATATTGTTAATTTTTAGACATAATGTTAATTAATAAACAATGTTTCCCTAGATCTTGAAACAAAAGACCCATACACTAAAGCCAACTAAAAAATTAGCTCCCGTGTATGGGTCTTATAACCCTATTAAGTTTCGTTATTTTCTCGCCCTTTTTGTTAGAGCTGACAAGAGTATTCTTATTTCCTTTACCCTTAATATGCAGCACAATAAAAAGTATACTAAGGCTCCTATTGCCACTGATATCAGTAGTCCTATTAATTCTATTATCTTTTTATTAGGGAATAACGGCATTAGTCCAAAGAACAAGCCATATACTACGACCCCCATTACTATAGATGCAAGTAAAGTTTTAGCAAAGCATATTAAGTATTTTTTAAGCCCCATAGGCCCTATTTTTTTCCTTAAATCTAAAAATAACAATAAAGTTGTAAAAGTAGCTGATATACTTGTGGCTAAAGCTAATCCTGAGTGAGCCATATATCTTACGAGAATAAGATTTAACACTATGTTTAATCCAACAGCTATAGCCCCGTTTACCATAGGTGTTTTTGTATCTTGAAATGAGTAATAAACCTTATTTAACATAAGTCTTAAAGATGCCCCCACTAATCCTAAAGAATAAAATATCAATGCACTTGAGGTCATTTGAGTTGCTACTTCGTTAAAAGCACCTCTCTCAAAAAATATCCTTACCATAGGTTTGGCTAATATCAATATCCCTATAGTTGCAGGTACAGTTATTATTAATATTATATTGATTCCCTCTCCCATTATCTTTCTCACTTGTCCTTCATCATCTTGGGAAAATGCCCTAGATAACATAGGAAATATAACGGTGGTAATAGCCATAACGAATACAGATATTATAAGATCATTTATCTTTGAGGCATAGGATAGGGCAGATATACTTCCTTCTACTAGACTAGAAGCCAAAGTTTTATCTATTACCGTATTGATTTGCTGCACTGCAGAACCTATCAATACGGGAAGGACCAATAATAATGACTTCTTCAAATATTTATCATTTAAATCAATATCTAAACTATATCTATAACCCTGATGCTTAATTGCTGGAACTTGGATTAAGAATTGGGTAGAGGCTGCAGCAACACTGGCCAACATTAGACCCTCTATATACCCTTTTTTCGCAAAGGCAAATATAAATATTATAAATACAAGATTATAGGGAATTCCCATAATAGCCGGTGGCCCAAATATTTCACTACTATGAAGATATCCAGAAAAAGTATAGGTAAATCCTAAAAATATAATAATGGGTAAACCTATTCTATTTAATTTCACCGCTAAATCAAATTGTTTCCCAGTAAAGCCTTTAGCTAATATTTTAATTACCATAGGAGAAAAGAAAAATCCCAGAATAGCCAATATTATAGTTATAAAGAACACCACATTCAACACATTGTTTAGAAATTTTAATTTTCCTTGTCTACCCTTTTTCTCTTCTATTTCTGTAAATATTGGAATTAAAGTGGTATTTAAAGATGTCCCTATGGTGGTCATTATAATCACTGTGGCTGTCATAGCAACAAAATAAGTATCCGTTTCATAACCTGAACCGTATTTGGAAGCTATTAAAATTTCTCTTAAAAATCCTAGGAACTTACTAATCAAAGTAAATATCGCAATCATTGCTGCTGACTGGGCGACTTTTCGGGTGTTTGTCATACATATTCTTCCTTTCTCAATCTCTTAAATTTATATTTAGGAACTTTGCCTATTAATATCCATCTACTTTCTAATGTTCCAATCAAAAGTACAAATACAAAAGTTAACACAAGACCTAATCCACATATTAATACTATAGAAGATAATCTGCTAAATCCTATATGATTGGGAAAGTAACCCATTAAATTTCTTTTTAATGTTTCTAATATTAATGGATGAGAAAAATATATTCCAAAGGAATAGGTTCCAAAGTTTTTTAATCCATTAAATTTCCCTACCATTTTCCTAGTCAACCAAATGAGAACTGGCATAGTAAATATAGCATAAATCATAGTTTGAGGTCTAATAGAACCAAATCTATCATAAAAATCTCTTCCACCATTAGCCCAAATATTCATATAGACTTGTCCTATGTAAATAATAGTTACAATTATGTATCCTAAAAATATTTTATTTATGTTTTCTTCAATATATTTAACAGTTTCATGATAGTGAATTCCTATTAATCCTCCAGCTATAAAATAGAAACACCAACTAAATAAGGTTTTCCAATAGTATAGATTAAACATTCCTATTATACCAGTTGCATTGGGATTTTTAAAGTAGTATCCATATATTAACACCATGCCCTGGAATATGAAAAATAAAGTGAAAACTCTAAAGGGCTTTTCCTCCATAGGCTTAGCCAAATACTTTATTAGTAAAGGCAATATGATATAAAACTGGAATATTAAAAAAATAAAATATAGATGTGAGAAAGATTCTCCTAACAATATTCCCCTACCTAAGCCTATTAATCTCCTCCCTGTTATAGATAATCCATTTATGTACGATGTATATATAAAATATATAGTAGACCATATTATGTACGGTATCAATATAAACTTAAACTTTTTTTTGTAGAATTTTTTAATATCAAATTCATCTATAGATCTATAATTATAGAACAAAACCAATCCCGAAACCATCATAAAAATAGGGCTGCCAAATCTAAAGAATTGATTTAAAAATATACCTAAGTACATAGCCTTTGAGCCATATTCTGAATAAACTGCAAAGCTGCCAGAAGCATGAATGATTAAAATTCCCATGGCAGCTATAGCCCTAATATAGTATAGCTCTTTTATTTCCTTACGTCTTGCCATTCGAATTTCCTCTCCCCTTTATTATTTGTTACATTTATACATTATATCATACAAAGTTTATCTATATCAGTCAAAAAACCCTCCAATACAAAATTGTATGGAGGGTTCCCTAATTGTTCTTTGTCTATTTCTATAGTCATTGTCTTATATGTTATTACTTGCAACTGATTACTATCTTTCTTTGGGGGAGTTATATTTAAACGAATTTTATAATCATTTTTATGTTTTAAAACTTCTTCTACTTTCATAGAATATCCGGGAGTTGGAAACTCCTTTGTTATAGTTACTAATACTTTATCTCCTTCTGTTTTAAAAGTTATGCCTTCTTTTCCTGAATAAGTTTGTACAGCTCCAGACAGTTTAAATGGAATGCTAGTTGTTTTGTCAAATAATTTACTTACTCTTTGAAGAACTATTATGGCTTCAGCTTGGGTAACTTTTCTTGTAGGATTGTAAATAGTCTCAGATTGTCCTTGTATTATATTGGAATGGTATAGTGCAGCTATTGCCTTTTGTTCTTCAGTAGATACTTGTCCAATATCTGTAAATGGTAGTTTTTCATTACTTGGTGCAATTAATTTTATTTCCATTAACTTGTTGCCTATGAATTTTGCCATTTTAGCTCTAGTTAATTCAACCTTAAACCCTATTGGAGTATTAGAATATCCATTATTTTTTAACAAAGATGAAAAGGATAATGAAAACTCATCTTCATTTATTGTCCCATTGGGATCAAAACGTTTAAAGTTCTCCTTAGCTAAATATGGAAAATAATAGATTAAAAAATCCTTTTCTATTACTTTACTAGACCAGTGATTACCTAATATATCTTCCATATCTGCTAAGGCAGAAGTTCCTGAAGACATTACTACCCCAAATATTAGAAGAAATAAAACTACCTTTTTCACTTTATCACTCCTCTACAAATTACTATACATTTCCATCTTAATTATATAACCTTTATTACATTATATAGTTACAGTATGGTTACATTTATCTAAATAATTATAAAAAGAAGGCCTATCCCCCTTAAACATTAGAGAAATAGGTCTTATACTACCCTTACTTTGCTTCACCTAAATAAGCTTCCTTCACCCTATCATTCTTCAATACTTCACTACCAATTCCCTCAAGGACTAACTCTCCAGTTTCTAATACATAGGCATAATCAGCAATTTCTAAGGCCTTTTTAGCATTTTGTTCTACCAAAAGAATAGTATTTCCCTGGGCATGAATAGCTTTTATTATATCAAATATATCCTTTACAAGAAGTGGAGCAAGTCCCAAGGAAGGTTCATCCATCATTAAAATCTTTGGTCGTACCATCAAGCCTCTTCCTACGGCTAACATCTGCTGTTCTCCTCCTGAAAGGGTCCCTGCTTTTTGCCAATTTCTTTCTTTAAGTCTTGGAAACATTTCATATACCTTATCTACATCTTTCCTTATTTCTTCGGTATCTGTCCTAGTATACGCCCCTAGAATTAAATTTTCTTCTACAGTTAAGTTATCAAATACCTTTCTTCCTTCTGGTACCAACACGATTCCTTTTTTTACTATATCCTTAGTATGAAGATTAGTTAAATCCTCTCCATTATATTCTACTTTTCCTTCTGCTTTTTCTACAAGCCCCATAATTGCTCTTAATGTAGAGGATTTTCCTGCACCATTGGCTCCTATGAGGGTGACAATTTTATTTTCCTCAATGGAGATATCTATGCCTCTAAGAGCTTTAATTCCACCATAGCTAACATGTAAATTTGAAACTTTTAGCATCTACTCCACCCCCAAATAGGCTTCCACAACTCTTTGGTCGTTTTGAACATACTCTGGATCGCCTTCCGCTATTAAAGTACCATGATCTAAAACCAAAATTCTATCGCATATGCCCATTACAACTTCCATATGGTGTTCTATAAGGAATATGGTTAAATCAAATTCTTCTTTTATATCCTTTATAAATCCCATAAGTTCCCTAGTTTCTTGAGGATTCATTCCTGCTGCTGGCTCGTCTAATAACAATAGTTTTGGCTCTGTTGCTAAAGCTCTAGCTATTTCTAGCCTCCTCTGTTTTCCATAAGGTAGAGAATATGCCTTTTCATCCATTTCATCTTTTAAATCTACCTTTTCCAATAGATAAATAGATTTTTCAAGCATCTCTTTTTCTTCTTTTCTATAAGTAGGCAGCCTTAATATAGAAGAGAAAACATTGGATTTTATCCTTAAATGATTGCCAATAAATACATTGTCTAATACAGATAATTGTTTAAATAGCCTAATATTTTGGAAAGTCCTACATATGCCAAGTTTTGCAATTTCATCTGGTCTTAAACCTGTTATTATCTGTTCTTCCTCATTGGGGCTAAATATTATATCCCCCTCAGTGGGTTTATAAACACCAGTTACCACATTAAATATGGTAGTCTTTCCCGCGCCATTAGGCCCAATTAATCCTACTATTTCCCCTTTTTCAATATTAGCATTAAATTTATTTGCAGCTACAACTCCACCAAACTTCATAGTCATATTGTCTATTTTTAGCATATTCCAAGTTCACATCCTTTATTAGCTTTCCTTTAACAATCCTTCTTTTTTAACTACAACTGCTACCATAAGGATTACTGAAAAGATAACCATTCTCATTCCTGGTATACCTTCTATGTGCAAACTTCCTATATTGATAGATTCGTCCAAGAATCTTAATGCTTCCATCATAATGGTAACTATTATAGCTGAAATTGTGGTACCTTTTATACTTCCTAAACCTCCCAATACTACGATTAAGAGTATATTAAAGGTAAGAACAATTCTAAACATATTTGGGTCAATAGTCCCTAATAGTCCTGCCAAAAGTCCGCCTCCGATTCCTGCCAAAAAAGACCCAAAAGTGAAACTCATCACTTTGTGTTTAAAAAGGCTTATACCCATAGACCTAGCTGCTATTTCGTCTTCTCTAATGGCTTTAAAAGCTTTTCCATAGCTGCCCTTCATCAAAAATTCCATAAACAAAATGGTGATTAAGGCAATCCCCCAACTCCACCAAACATTTGTAGTATTCGGAATACCCTTTAGTCCTAATGCCCCATTAGTGATAGATTGAGTGTTAGTGAATACAACCCTTATTATTTCTGCAAACCCTAAGGTTGCTATTGCCAAATAGTCGTCTGTAAGTCTAAGAACAGGGGCACCTATTAAAAATCCAAAGAGTCCTGCCAATATTCCCCCCATAAGAAGGGCTGGTAAGAAAGGCCATTCTATATTGGATAAGAAAGGTACCATTGGCTTCATGAAAAAGTTCATCTCTTTCATCGGAATAGGCATAGTGAGTATTGCCACTGTATAAGCTCCTATGGCCATGAACCCTGCATGTCCTAAAGAGAACAAGCCTGTAAAACCATTTATTAGGTTCATGCTTAGACCCAACGTCACATATATTCCACAAAGATTCAATATCCTTAATTTATAGTCGTCCAAGGTTTTGTTTAATATGAAAAGCAAAACCAAAGTAACTACAAGTATAACTAAACTAGACATTTTTTTGTTTTCTCTCATTTTATCTCTCATAGGCTACACCTTCTCTGTGACTTTTTCTCCCATTAAACCCGTAGGTTTAATTAAGAGTATTACGATTAAAAGGATAAATGCAAAAGCATCTCTATATCCAGTAAGACCTGGAAGCAATGCAACTAACATTATTTCCCCTAGTCCTAATATAAATCCACCTAAAACAGCTCCAGTAATATTTCCTATTCCCCCTACTACTGCTGCTATAAAACATTTTAGTCCAGGCATCATACCCATTAAAGGCATTAATTGTGGATATCTAATTCCCCACATGATTCCTCCCACTGCTGCCAAGAAGGATCCTATGAAAAATGTTATAGATATTATTTTATTTATATCAATGCCCATCAAACTTGCTGCTTCATAGTCCTTAGATAAAGCTCTCATGGCCATACCAGTTTTTGTCTTTTTGATAAAATAGTTAAGGCCAATGAGTAGTACTATTGTAACTACAGGAATTACAAAGGTAATAACCCCTACAGATACTCCCCCAAATCTTATTACTTTATTAAACACATCTGGGATTGGGAAGGCCTTAGGCCTTCCTCCAAAGACTACTATGCCAAGGTTTTCTAAGAAAAAAGATGCGCCTATGGCAGAAATTAATACAGTAATCCTTGGTGCTTCCCTCAATGGTTTATATGCTAATTTTTCAAGGAGGATTCCTAAAAATCCAGTAATTACTGCAGTTAATATAAATACTAGCCACCATGGTATAGATGTGAACATTAGCCCGTAGAAGGCGATATAAGCGCCTAGCATGAAGATATCTCCATGGGCAAAATTTATAAGCCTTAGTATCCCATATACCATGGTATAGCCTATTGCAATTAGTGCATATAAACTTCCTAACGAAACACCATTAACAAGGTGTTGAAGTAGTTTATCCATATTCAGTCCCCCTAATTAGTCTAACATTACTTAAGGCTCAACAGTTGTTAAATAAACGAATTTCCCACCATCTACATTTTTAATAACTGCACTCTTAACAGCATCACCGTTCTCATCAATAGTAATATTTCCTGTTGCACCTACAAAGTCTTTAGTTTCAGCTAGTTTATCTCTTATAACTTGCGGATCAGTTGAATTTCCTCTTTCAATAGCATCTAATATTACCATATAAGCATCATATCCTAATGCTGCGAAAGCGTTTGCTTCTTTCTTAAATTTTGCTTCGTATTCATCTAAAAATACTGTGGATTTTTCAGTTACTGGGGCTTCTGCTGTAAAGTGAGTACTAAATACTGCCCCTTCTACTGCATCTCCACCTATTTGAAGAAATTCTGGTGCTTCCCAAGTATCTCCACCTAGTACTGGCACTTCAATGCCTAAATCCCTAGCTTGTTTGATTAATAGGGCACATTCTCCATAGTTTCCTGGAGCAAATATTACATCTGGGTTCTTTGCCTTAACATTAGTGAGTTGAGCTGTAAAATCTTGGTCTCCTGTGTTATAAGAAGTCATTTCTACGATACTATTTTCATCCCCGGTCAATTCTTTAAATGAATCTACAAAGTATTTACTTAATCCTACGGAGTAGTCTTGGTTTACGTCTTGGATGATAGCTGCTGTCTTAGCACCTAAATCATTTACTGCATAATTTGCCATGACTGTTCCTTGGAATGGGTCTATAAAACAAACTCTAAAATAATAATCGTTATTTAAGGTAACAAGTGGGTTAGTTGGCGAGCAACCTACTGCTGGAACTTTTGCTTTTTTAACTATATCTCCTGCTGACATAGACAATGAACTACTATAACTACCGATGATTGCAACTACTTTGTCTTTATCAATAAGTCTTGATACTGCATTTGCTGCTTCTACTTTATCACTCTTGTTATCAACTACAACTAATTCTACCTTTTTCCCTAATACTTCCCCTTTTGTTTCGTTGGCCAATTTAATACCTTCTACTGTCATCTCTCCACCAGCTGCCTGTGCACCTGTCATAGGCTCAAATACTCCTATCTTTATGACATCACCAGAGGAACTACTTTCTGTTTCTTGTGATTTACCACAACCTGTTAAAGATGCAGTAACCAATACCAAAACCAGTAAAAACAGACTTAGTTTCTTTTTCATTTTAAAACCCCCCTATTATAATATTTAA
>DHBY01000009.1 GCA_002398845.1 Firmicutes bacterium UBA4916
CATAACTGTAATCCCATTACTTTCAAGCTTCTCCCTTAGATATTTAAAAGCAGAAACGTTTTCTCTATGCTCCTTATACCAAAACTCATTCAAACCTATAAATTCTTTGGCACTCACACAGATAGTATTAATGTCTTTATTACTTAAACCATTGAAATCATTAGGGATTAATTTCTTCCAGCCTTTTTCTCTACGATATTCACTCAGCCAATCTCTTTTCCTACCTAAATTGTATAAAGTATCTTTAAGTTCCTTGCTAATTCCTGGAACTTTATTTCCTATTGTTCTAAACTCAGATTGTATTATATCTACTTTTGGAGGTTCATCTAGAAACATATAACCTAAAGGTACTTTTAAAAAGTTAGCTAACTTTTCAACTTGCCTAAAAGTAGGAAATTTATCTTGAGATATCCAAGATTTAATATCTTTAAACTTATATTCTATCTCTTCAAAGTCTTTTTTAGATTCTTTAATAGCCCAGATATATACGTCTTTATTAATTTTTATCCTATTTGTGTTGGTCATATGATCGCCTCCTTTCAGAAATTTCACCACTTTAACTTAAATAAATCATACTATTTGTACTCATATTATACCATAGAACTGCCTATTTAAATTGAACTTTTATTGATTTTTGAGAAACGTATCTGCTGTTTTTTCTTCTACTTTTCCTATGGCCTTTACATAATTATTTTTATAAGCATTCCACTCATAACCTTTATTAGCCATATATTCAGCCATTTCTTTATGGTCTTTAAATCCTTCTTGTTTGGCTATTAGCATAGGGTCTGCATTAGTTTCCTCAAAGGCAGTGATGCCGCTCACTACCTTTGTAGGTGCATAGCTTTTTGGGTCTTCATCTAGTTTATGTGTTTTATTCTCCTGTGGTACATATTCATTATTTTCTACATCAAACCTGAAATTCTTCCTTCTCATATGCATGTCTAAACCCTTATAATTTTTATACCCTAATTCCTTTGCAACTTCATCTCTTGTTTTAATTTTTAATAATTCTATTATCTTTCTTGCCTTTGAATCGTATATTAGTTTTTCCTCACTCATCCTTTCCCATCCTATAAAAGATTTACTGTACCACTTAATTTATTCATATCCTGATGTAGATACTTTGAGGTTACTACTAGGTTTACATGGCCCAGTAATTTTAAATATTGAATATTGCGATAGGATATTTGATGAGGAAGAAAAATCTTGTTCAGAAATTGGTTCAAAACGATCCTATCAAAAAAAATTAAAAAAAGATAATAACTTGAAATTATATGACAGAGCATATAAAAGAAATTATGCTAGAAGAACTAATGGTAAAATATCTCCACAAGATTTCCTTGAATGGCAACAGGTTTCTCTTATCCATTTGGATCCCTCTTTAATAACTTGATAACTTCGTGCCAGGCACCATTATTCTGCAGCATCTGAGTTAGAAGATTATGATGACTAAGTCAGGAAGCATGCTTTCTAAGCAATAACTCTAAGGTTTTGCAAGGAGTGAAAGAATTATCTTCCGCTAATCATTCTATAAATTAATTTTAGCCTTAGGATATCTCAATTAAACAAATAAAAATAAATATGTTTGGAACCCTTTAAAAATGGTTCTAAACATATTAAAGAGGAGTATTACAATGGATGAAAAATTAAGGCAGGATATTGCTCTCTTTAAATTTTCCTTAATTTCACCCTTGGTTAATGAAAACTTTTCTCAATCTAGTGCTAAGGAATATTTAGAAGAAATATCCAGTAAGGAATATCTTACCCCTAATGGAGTTAAAAAAGAATATGCCCCTGAAACCATTAAAGAATGGCTTAGAATTTACAGAAAATATGGTATTGATGGCCTTTACCCTAAAGTCCGTTCCGATAAGGGGAAATCTAGGAACCTATCAGATGAAGCTAAAAAATTTATTGCTTCAACTACATTAAATTCTCCTAAAAGATCTGCTAAATCCATTTATCATGAGCTTATTGCTAAGGGACATTTAACTTTAGATGGTGTAAGTTTATCCACTGTTCAAAGATATATTTCTAAATCTAATCTTTCAGCTAAAAAGCTTCAAAGCGTGGAAAGGCTCGCCTTCGAATTTGAATTTGCTAATGAGTGTTGGCAGTCTGATATTTCTGTAGGACCATATCTTAATATTAATGGTAAGAAACAAAAGACTTATATTATCTGTATATTAGATGATGCAAGCCGCTTAGTAGTTCATGCAGAAGCCTTTTTTAAAGATGATTTAATGGCTCTTTTATCTGTATTTAAAAAAGCTGTTTCTAAAAGAGGCATCCCTAAAAAACTATTTGTAGATAATGGTAAAGTCTACAAAAGTAATCAAATGCAGTTTATTTGTGCAAATCTTGGCACAACCCTTTCTTTTGCTCGTCCTTATTCTCCCCAATCAAAAGGGAAAATAGAAAGATGGTTTAAAACCTTAAAGGATCAATGGATGAATGTTATCAATTGGAATGAATTTTCTTCCTTGGATGAACTAAATGAATCCCTATTTAATTATGTTGAGATGGTTTATAATTCTAAAGTTCATTCTTCAACTAATATGAAACCCATTGATAAGTTTATCAAAGATATTGATTTAATTAAATTTATTAATTCTAAAGAGGAACTCGACTACATCTTTCTCTATAGGGTTACTCGTAAGGTTAAAAATGATTCTACCATATCTATGCAAAATATTTTATTTGAAGTTCCTCAAAAATACATCAGTGAAACTATTAATATTAGATACGACCCAACTGATATTCATAAAGCATATATTTTTTCAGAAGAAAATTCAATATTAGATGCAGTTTATCCCTTAAAAAAAATTGATAATTCAAAAGTTAGAAGAAAGAATAATGTTAAAACTGTAGATTTTTCTGCATTTAATCCAAAAGATAAGGAGAGTGAAATTTAATATGTATAAAACATTTTATGGTTTAAATTTTGATCCATTTTCAAAATCTATTGAGTCTAAAGAATATTTTAGATCTCATGACTTTAATGAAGCCTTAAGTAGATTAGAATTTTTAAAAACAGCTAGAGGTTTTGGCTTGGTCACAGGTGAGCCTGGTGTAGGTAAATCATTTCTTCTAAGATATTTTGTAGATTCCTTAAATCCTAATTTATTTAAGCCTGTATATATTCCTATTTCAACTTTAACTGTTATGGATTTTTACAGGGCACTCTGTAATGGTTTAGGGATAATACCAGCACATAAAAAGGTTAATATGTTTAAACAAATTCA
>DHBY01000095.1 GCA_002398845.1 Firmicutes bacterium UBA4916
GTATTTATAACTGCCCATAGACAGAGGTATCCGTTTGATGTAGCTCCAAGTTTTTGGGAACAACTTGTAGATAAGGCCGCTGATAAAATATTAATAATAGAAGAAGTTCAAAATGAAATATTAAAAGGAAAAGATTTATTAGCAGATTGGTATAGCAGTCAAAGTCCTAATTTTACAGTATTAAGAATACCTGAACAAGAAGTGATAGGAGCTTATAGGAAGATAATAAATTTCGTAAATGATAATAAAAGATATACACAATCAGCAAAGGATGAATTTGCTTCAATAGCAGATTCGTGGTTATGTGCTTATGCTTTGGCCTATGGGTCAACAATTGTTACATTAGAAACCTATCAGGCTGGAGTTAAAAATAGAGTAAAAATTCCTAATGTATGTAAAGAATTTGGTATTAGATATATTGATTTGTTACAATTTATGAGAGAAGTTGGTATTAGACTGTAAACATCCAAGCCTGGCGACTCAAGTTATAAAAAAGCCAGAGCACTCCATGTTAAAAATTATTTATATTCTCTAATAGAAAAGAAACTAGAAAATTTATTTTTCTAGTTTCTTTTCTAATTTCAATATTTCAATAGTGGCTTCTATACCGTATTTAAATACCTTATCAAGTGTATCTTGAGAAATATGTTCATTTTCTACTATAATCTTTTCACTTAATAATCTTTCTTTAATTTTGGCTTCTAATTCTCCATAGTTTTTAAATTTACTATTGTCATCACCTAATTCAGATTTACAACTTGCATAACCTTTTTTATTATCAGTACGACCAAGGAGATAGTTAGTGGAGCATCCAAGAACTTCTGATATTTTTGTAATTATCTCTGCCTTTGGTTCTCTTAGATTGTTTTCATAGCGTGACAGATTAGCTTCAGTAATATTAGCTTTTTCAGATAATCCTTTTTGACTTAAATCGAGTTCTTTTCTTAAATTTAATATTCTTTCTCCAATGCTTGCCACCTGTTATTCCTCCTAAAGCTTCCTATACAGTGTTTTACACTAACTCCCAATTTTTCCGCAATTTTTTTCTTTTAAATCCCAAACTTTTATCTAATTTATACTTATTAACTGGAATTTCTATATAGTAGTTAGCTTATATCTTCTCATTCTTTAAAGGCTCTAATCAAACTGTTAATAGCTTCAAGCTGCTTAGGAGTTAAGCTTTTAGAATTGTATAGAAGTTCTTTAATCTCATCAGATAGAATCTCAGTATTTACTCCATCACTAAAGAAATCAGACATACTGATTTTAAAATAATCACATATTTTCATAAGCAAATCTAGAGAAGGCTTAGAAACTCCATTTTCGATTTTGCTTATATTGGAAGGGTCAATGCCAAGAGAAATTGCAAGTTTATTAGCAGATATATTATTTAATTTCCTAAGTTCTCTTATCCTATTTCCGATTTTATCCATAAAAACAACCTCGCTTAGATTATTCTTAATACTATTGTACCAATATAATGCCCTTATTAAAATGTTGAATTTAAATCAATATTATGTTGACAATATGAATCGTATACAATATAATGAAATTAATCATGAAACTTATTCAACATTATATAAGGTGGTGAGTTTATTGACATAATTTTCATCAAAAGCAAACGTTTTTCAACTATTACTAAAACTTAAGGAGGAGGATATCATGCATGAAGAAGAAAGGCTAGAATTTCGAGGAAGTAACTTCTTTGCTTTAGTTCCGTTTACAATCTTTATTGTTATCACCATTTCTTTATCATTTTTTAATGCAGCTGATCTAAATATGATGATTGGTGCAGGTGTTATTGGGCTATTGGTTGGTATGCTTTTTGCGAAGGATTTGACTAAATATTGGGATGCTGTGTTGGAAGGACTTGGTTCTAAGGTTGGTATGACTGCTGTTATGCTTTGGCTAATCGTAGGTATCTATGGTAATATTCTAAAGAGTGGTCATATAGTTGAAGGTCTTGTTTGGCTTAGTGTGAAGATAGATATTAGTGGATCTGCATTTACTGTTGCAGCATTTATATTTTCTGCAATCTTTGCCATGGCAACTGGCTCTGGATTTGGCACTATATCTACAATGAGTTTTATCTTATATCCAGCAGGAATTTTATTGGGTTCTAATCCAGCAGTATTAGCAGGTGCAATACTATCAGGAGCAGCATTTGGAGATAATCTGGCCCCTGTATCAGATACTACTATTATTGCAGCTACAAGTCAGGAGTATGAACATAAAGAGGGCTCTGCTGAAATAGGTGGTACAGTAAGGACACGTATGCCATATGTGCTTGTAGCCGGGGCAATCTCTATTATATTATTTTTTATCTTTGGCGGTGCAGATACAAGTACAGATGCTAATTTAGCAAATGAATTGTTACAACAATATCAAAATCCAACAGGATTGCTATTACTGATTCCAACTTTATTAGTTATATTACTTGCAGTAAAAGGGACCAATATCTTTGCTGCATTATCTACAGGGATAGTATCTGCGATATTGATTGGGATTGTTGCTGGATTATTTGATTTCAGTGCGTTGATTTCTATAGAAGGTGGAGCTATCACAGGTGCAATACCAGAAGGGGTAGCAGGTATGACTACTGTTTCTATATTGCTTATTTTGGTTGTTGCAATGGGAAACCTTTTGATTAAAAGTGGATGCATGGATATGACTGTCAACTGGCTTAATGAAAAGGTTATCAAAACACCACGTGGAGCAGAGGTTGCAATATTTTCTCTTGCCACTATCTTTGGCATACTAATTGCCGCTATAAATACGATAGCTAATATATGTGTTGCTCCATTTGTAAATGCTATAGGACAAAAAAATAAGTTGCATCCATATCGTAGGGCAAATATTTTGGCAACTGCCGTATGCTCATTTCCGTTTTTTCTACCATATGGTGGATGTGTTCTATTATTGCTTGGAGGTATATCTTCTATGAAAGGTAGTTATCCATTTTTGCCAACTCTTGCAGCTACTGATATGATGTTTACTGTATTTTATGGTTGGGCAATATGGGCCGTTATGCTTATAGCTTGTCTAACTGGATGGGGGCGTACATTTGAAGGAGAAGGCGGCAAGATGGTAAAGGAAAAAGATATGATGAGTATTAATATAAATGAAAATAGGGGGTAAAGAAAATGAATGAATTAACATTACTTATTAAAGAGGACATGAAACCAGCATTAGGGGTTACTGAACCTGGTGCAATTGCTTTTGCAGTAGCTACTGCCCGCTCTTATACCAAAGGAGAAATTAAAAGTGTAAATGTATCTATGAATTCTGGCATGTATAAAAATGCATTTACTTGTGGTATTCCTAATTCTAAAGAAGTAGGAAATGTATTTGCAGCGGCTTTAGGTGTTGTTGCAGGAAATCCTGATAAAGGACTCGAAGCCTTGGCAGATGTCACTCCAGAAGATAATATAAAGGCACAGGCTTTAATAGATGAAGGAAAGGTAACAGTGGAGTTAAGTGGGATTACATCAAATATATTTATTGAAGCTACTGTCAAAACTGAAAAAGATACCTGTATTGTCACTATTCGTGATACTCATACCAATATAACTAAAATTGTAGTAAATGATGTAGTGGAATTTGAAAAAGAAACCAATAAAAAGGCTGACTCTAAAGTAGAATATGAAGAATGTATAATCCATAGATATACATTAGAAGATATCTATAAATATATAAGAACAGTAGATATATCTGAGTTAGAATTCATTCGTGAAGCATATTGTGTAAATATGGAGCTTTTTAATGAAGGTATATCAAATTCTAGAACGACCTTTGCAAAGCATCTTCTTAAGATGAATGGTGGAGAGATATTTTCTAAAGATGAGCAAAAGACGGCTCAACTATTATGTAATGCAGCTATAGAAGCACGTGTTATTGGATTAGACAAGCCTGCAATGAGCATTACAGGGTCAGGAGCACATGGAATTATTGCAACCTTGCCATTATATGGAGTCTATAAAGTCAATAATTTAGCTGAGGAAAAACTACTACGTGCAACTGCTTTAAGCTATCTTGTAACAATGTATATAAAAGAATATTCGGGGAGGCTATCAGCATTTTGTGGCTGTGCAATTGCTGCAGGTACTGGTATGGCGTGTGCTCTAGTATATTTAAAGGATGGTACCCTTAAACATATGGTTCAAACTATTAACAATATGGCATCTAGTATTACAGGTATGATTTGTGATGGAGGTAATCAAGGCTGTACTATGAAGGGAATAGTAGCAGTTGACGCAGCATTTAAGTCTGTTGAATTTGCTATGAATGACACATATATTTATAATGTTCATGGCATCAATGACAAAACACCCGAAGAGACCATGAGAAATATGGGACTCATAGCATCTCCTGGTATGGTAGATACGGAAAGAGTCATTGTTGAAATATTTGAATCTAAATTGAAATAAATATCCAAGTTTGGCGACTCAAGTTGGTAACTTGAGTCGTCGAGCCCGGATATTTTGCAAAATTTGCACAACAGAAGTTACTAACCAAAGGTACCTCACAGATAGAAATACCTAAGAGGTGCTTTTCTTAAATGAATTTGGTAAAAAGCTAAAGTTTGATTCAAGAATTTGTATAGTTTTCATATTGAATAAGGTGTTAAATTAATGGTATAATAAATATAACCTATATTTGGAGGGGATCGGAATGGGTAAGGATGTAACAAATGAGCAATTATTTGAATTTATGACAAAGATGTATGGTGAAATGCAGGAAGGGTTCAAAGAAGTAAAAACTGAAATAGAGGAAACAAAAAATAGGGTAATTATTATTGAACAAGAACATGGGAAAAAATTAGATACTTTATTTGATGGTTATAAACAAAATGCTGATAAATTAGATAGGATTGAAAAAGAAGTATCTAAACATGAGGAAATAATACTTAGAAGAATAAAATAAGAATTCAAAAGTAACTATCCAAGCTCAGCAACTCAAGTTACTAACTTGAGTTGCTGGGCTTGGATGTTTATAACAGAATTATATTATTTCACTGGAAACAATTTTACAAGCAATTTAATTAAAAAATAGAATATTATCAATATGGAAAAGGTGGCTCCCATGCCATATAAAAGCAACTGTAATCCCATAACTATCCCTCCTATGAAAGTAGTGCAAGTACCATACTACCTGCAATTATTGAACCTATTTGTCCAGCTACATTGGCACTAACAGCTTGCATCAAAATAAAGTTTGTAGGATCTTCATCTGTGGCTAGACGTTGTATAACTCTCGCAGACATAGGGAATGCAGAAATTCCCGCAGCTCCAACCATAGGATTGTATTTCTTTTTAACAAAAAGATTTAAAAGCTTTGCAAAGAAAACTCCCCCAGCGGTATCAAATATAAACGCAAATAATCCCAATCCCATAATCATTGCTGTTTTTACGTTTAGAAAAGACTCTGCGGACATAGTAGAACCTATCGTTATTCCCAATAATAATGTCACGAGATTTGCAAGCTCATTTTGAGCTGATTGTGAAAGTCTTTCAAGAACACCACATTCTCTGATTAGGTTTCCAAACATTAATAGTCCAATAAGAGTCACACTAATAGGCGCAATAATTCCTGCAACTATTGTTACTATTATTGGAAATAAGATTTTTACAGTCTTGGAAACTTTCGCTTCCTTGTATTCCATTCTTATTTTTCTTTCTTCCTTTGTCGTAATAAGTTTGATGATTGCTGGTTGAATAATAGGTACTAAAGACATATATGAATATGCTGCTACAGATATTGGTCCTAAAAGATGTTTTGCAAGTTTAGAAGCGACAAAAATTGAAGTTGGACCATCTGCTGCTCCGATAATTCCAATGGAAGCTGCTTCATTAATATCAAAGCCCAATAGTAATGCAAATATAATGGTCATAAAAATTCCAAATTGTGCTGCTGCTCCAAAGAACAACATTGATGGCATTTGCAATAGTGGTGTAAAATCAACCATTGCTCCTACAGCTACAAATATCAAAGCTGGAAATAGCTCTGTTAGTATACCTGCATTTTTTAGAATTCCAAGAACACCTTCATCACTAGCTATCCCGGGTATGCCTGGAATAACAGGAATATTTGCAAGTATTGCTCCAAAACCAATGGGTAGTAGTAACATTGGTTCATAATCTTTTGCAATAGCAAGATAAATAAGTACTCCACCTATACCAAACATAATTACCTGCTGGATAGTTAAACTTTTAATCCCTAATAACAATTGTTCCAAAAAAACGCCTCCTTCAAAAATTTAATAAAGACCTTTATTTAGACATAATAGCCTAAATAAGGGTCTTGCTATTTAATAATCAGCCAGGTTTTAAACCGTCTTGATGACTAATTAAGCATTTTGCCAAGCTACTCCCCTTTATTTATCATAAAATTAGTATACAATAAAGGGTTTGCATTTTCAACTACTAATTTTTTTCACCTAGTATTTTCTTGGACCTTTGTAAATCTAAGCTCGGCACTAATAAAGCCAGAGCACTCCATGTTAAAAATTATTTAGAAAATATCCAGGCCCGGCACTAAGTTACTAACTTAGTACCGGGCTTGGATATTTTTAAGATAAATACAGCTTTTAAAAGGTAAATAATAAGGTATAATATAGGTAAGAGGAAGGTGAGAGGATGAAAGTACAGACACCCCACGATAAGTTCTTTAAAGAAACTATTGGCAAAGTAGAGATAGCTGAGGATTTTTTAAATAATTATTTACCAGAAAGTATAAAAAATATTGTAGATACTAGAACATTAGAGCCACAGAAAGATAGCTTTATAGATAAAGAACTTAAAGAAACATTCGCAGATATGCTTTTTAAGGCAGATATATATGATGAAGAAGGATATATTTATTTTCTATTTGAACATAAAAGTTATACAAGTAAGAACATATCCTTACAATTGCTTAAATATATGATAGCTATTTGGGATGCAAAGGCTAAAAATGAAAAAGCAGATGATTTACCAGTTATACTACCTTTAGTGATTTATCATGGGAAGGATACATGGAATATTGGAAGCACCCTTGGAGATATAATAAAAGGGTATGAAAGCCTCCCACATGATGTGAAAAAACATATACCGAATTATGAATATTTACTATATGATATATCAAAGTATACAGATGAAGAAATAAAGGGCAGTGCATATCTTAGAATAATGCTTACTGTACTAAGAGATATTTTTACAAAAGATGATGCAGAGATTTCTAAGACAATTATAAAAGCCGCAGAATATCTTATGGAACTAGAAGACAAACAAAGTGGAATAGAATATTTTGAAACAATGATGAGATATATATTTAGTGCAAGGATTGATTTGACTGAAGAAAAAGTTAATGAAATAATGAGTAAAATTGAAACCACTTATCCAGAAGGGAGTGAGGTAATTATGACTTTAGCTGAAAAGTTCAGGGAAGAGGGTATAGAAGAAGGCATAGAAAAAGGTGTAAAGAAATCACTTGTAAAAACGAATATAAGATTATTGACTAAGAAATTTGGGCCTTTAACAGATGAACTAAAGAAGGGTATATCAGAACTAGACATTGATACGTTAGAAGTTATAACTGATAATATATTAGAATTTAAAAGTCTTGATGACATCAAAAAATATGTTCAGTTATAAAATCATTAGGAAAACATCCAAGCCTGGCACTAAAATACTAACTTATTAAGCACCTCACAGGTAGAAATACTCATGGGGTGCTTTTTTTAATTTTCACACAGTCTGACGTCCCAACTGTATTCTAACAAAATAAATTTTCAAATAAATTCAATTTCTACTATATTTATTTTGAAGTTATATGGTAAATAAGATAAAATAATTAATAAGATAAAACAAATTATAAATAGGGAGAAGAGTATGTTTACAATAATGATAATAGATGATAATGAAGAACTTCAAAATGAAATTGGGAATTTGCTAACAATAAATGGTTATTCGGTTTTAAAACCAAAATCTTTTTCTAAGAGTAAGCGTCAAATCTAGCCCACA
>DHBY01000062.1:0-327 GCA_002398845.1 Firmicutes bacterium UBA4916
CCTCCTGAAATACCCTGAGGTCTTCCTCTACTTTGTCTAGGATCCAAAGTTTTCGACCCCCTTCCCAATCTGTGAGTGGTAAATGTCTTGATATACTTGACAAGTTTCCATCAGTTCTTTATGAATCCCCATATCCACTATTTTACCTCTATCCATAACTAATATTTTATCTGCATTCATTACCGATGTTATCCTTTGAGCAATTAATATAGTTGTAGTATTTTTTAAATATCCATTAAGCCCCTGTCTTATATTTTTTTCAGTAATCATATCTACTGCAGAAGTACTGTCATCTAATATCAATATAGATGGTTTTTTTATCAAAGC
>DHBY01000062.1:578-940 GCA_002398845.1 Firmicutes bacterium UBA4916
TCATACCCATCCTTAAATGAAATAATAAAATCATGAGCCTGTGCTATATTTGCAGCCTTTTGGACTTCTTCATCCGCTGCCTTTTCATTTCCCCATTTGATATTGTCCTTTATACTTCCTGTAAATAATATGGTTTTTTGAGGAACTATAGCGATATTTTCTCTTAAATCATTAAAATCTAAATCCTTTATATCTATTCCATCAATCTTTACTTTTCCCTTAGTGGGATCATAAAATCTCGGAATCAAGTTAATCAGTGAAGACTTTCCAGAACCTGTAGAACCAATAATAGCCAATGTCTCCCCTGGGTTTACAAAAAAGTTTATATCTTCTAATACATATCTTCCACTATTATGATATTT
>DHBY01000062.1:1189-3327 GCA_002398845.1 Firmicutes bacterium UBA4916
GAGTATCAAAGACTTCCCCTATTCTCTCTGCTGAAGCTTTTGCTCTAATAAACATATTTAGTACCCTAGTCATCATAGTAAGAGAAAAAAGGACTTGAGTAATATAATTGATAAATGCCATAATCTTACCAACTTCCATATTCCCACTATTGACTCTTATGCCCCCAAACCATAAAATTAAAACAACACCCATATTAACCACTAGTGCTACTAAAGGATTAAATAGTGCCACCGTTCTCATGCCTTTAAGGGTAATATCTTTCAAATCATCATTTACTTTTCCAAAACGCAGCTTTTCATAATCAAATCTATTAAAAGCTTTTACTACTCTTATTCCTGCTAGATACTCTCTCATAACTCCATTAACTCTATCTAAGGCAATTTGAATTTTAGTGAATATTGGATAGGAAATTTTAAGGTTTAAAAATATAATGACCCCAGCTATTGGGATAATCCCGAGGAGTATAAGGGCCATTTTAGTATCCAACAGAAAAGCCATTACTATAGCACCTATTCCAAGTATTGGAGCTTTAACAAATATTCTCATCATACCGTGGGCAAAATTTTGCATCTGATTTACATCATTGGTTAGCCTAGTAATCAAAGAAGCATCCTGAATTTTATCTACATTATCAAAAGAAAATCCCTGTATTTTAATATATAAATCCTCCCGAAGATCTGCACCAAAATTTTGGGATACCTTGGAGGATACTATATTTCTAATAACTGCAAAAAAAGCACCTAAAGCAGTCATTATGAGCATCAATCCCCCAAGTCTAAGTACGTAATTCATATCCCCTTCTTTTACACCTTTATCTATTATCTTAGACATAATAGTAGGCTGGATTAAATCTACCATGGTTTCAAGGATTACAAAAGTAAGGGCTATAAAAAATTGTTTTTTATACCTCTTTATATACTTTGTTAAATAATTCAAATTCATATCTATAGTATTCTCCTCATATTATCTTTACTATATTATATTACTTAGATACCCTAAACACAATCTTTTAAAGATGTCTCATAGCCTTTCATAAAAAAAATAATAAATCCATCATAACTAATATTAGTTATGGTGGATTTATATGTTATCTTCTTACAAACTGTCCTTCTTTCATAATAACTTCCATTCTATCAACGTCAATATTATGAATATCATCAAGAGGATTGCCTTCAAGAACTAATAGGTCTGCAAATTTACCTTTTTCAAGGGTGCCTGTAATATCATCTATTTTAAGCATTTCAGCACCATTTTTAGTGGCTGCTAATATTACCTCCATCTCTGTTAATCCAGCTTTATTTAGTGCATACATTTCTGTAATGGCATATTTACCATATGGAGTTAAGCTGCTGCAGAAAGAGTCAGAACCTACTGTAATTCTAATGCCTTTTTTATTGGCATTTTGTAGATTATCGATTATTCGATTAAGCTCTTTTTCAGCTATTGTTTTGCCTGGATATTTATCATGAATTGGTCTATATGGTGGTTCATATACTGTAAACCATTCATAGAAGAATTGAAGAGTAGGGCAAAAGGTTATATCCTTTTCTTTCATTATATCTAGGCATTCTTCATTTAGTTCCTGACCATGAATAATTGCAGATACTCCAGCTTTACAAGAGTTCAAAGCACCTTCATAGCCTTCGGCATGAGACCATACAGGCAAGCCTACCATATTGCATTCATCTACAACTGCTTGAATTTCCTCCATGCAGTAATGAGAATCAGCCTTTGCATCATGCCTCCATATTCCTCCGCCTGTTGACCAGATTTTAATAGCATCTGGATTCTCACGAAGTCTTCGCCTTACGGCTTTGCGAAGCTCCCAAGGGCCATCTACCCGTTCAGCCCAAGGATGGGATTCGTTGTTATATTCTAAGGGCAATTTATGAGAATCCCCGTGCCCTGCTGTTCTACAAAAACCAAGACCAGATGTGACAACTCTAGGCCCAGGAATAATCCCTTCTTCAATCATATTACGGATATGTATACCTGAACGAGAGATTTCACCTACAGATGTTAGTCCATGTTCTAATGCTTCTTTGGCTTGTGCTACTGCAACTATTGTTTTTTGTATAACTGGTTCAAGAACCCATTCACTATCATTATCGCTTAAATTTCCGCTAAAATGTAGATG
>DHBY01000062.1:3646-16992 GCA_002398845.1 Firmicutes bacterium UBA4916
CCACCAATAAATGCAATTTTTGTCATCTTATCCCTCCGTAATTTCTATTTATTTCTCAACCTATATTTTACTCTTTTACAAAAACCTTATCAAGGAATATAAGCACTTTATTCATGAACTAAAACTTGACAACACCCCCGTCCCTTTGTCAATTCTGTCAAGTTATCCATATATTCCTTCTATATATTCCTTTGTCCTATTATCCTTAGGATTGGTGAATATTTCTTCCGTTTCCCCGTACTCTATTAACTCGCCATCTAATATGAATGCTGTATAATCGGATATTCTTTTGGCTTGTGATAGATTATGGGTTACTATAACTATAGTATAATCCCTAGATAATTTTAAAAGCATATCCTCTATATTGGCAGTATTTTTAAAATCTAATTGAGAGCAAGGTTCATCTAATAATAGGACTTCTGGTTCTACAGTAAGGGCTCTTCCTATGCAAAGTCTTTGTTGTTGCCCTCCTGAAAGTTTAGTGGCCTTAGTATTTATATCATGATTTATTTCATCAAATAATCCTACCTTCCTTAATGTATCCTCTACTATACTATTTAGCTTGAGTCTATCCTTTATACCATAATATTTAGGGGCATAGGTTAAATTTTTATATATTGAAAATGGAAAAGGTGTTGGCTTTTGGAATACCATACCTATCCTCCTTCTTATTTCATCTTTTTCGTAAGATAATATATCTTTATCCTTAAAGAATATTTTCCCCGTAAAATTTCCTCCATTTTCTTCAATCATAAGATTTAAAGTTGTAAGTAAGGTTGATTTTCCACAGCCAGATGGCCCTATTATAGCTGTTATCTTGTTCTCCATAATATTCATAGATAAATCTTTTAATACTTTCCTATTTCCATAACTTACAGATAAATTATTTGTTGTAAGTATATCCATCTAACTATGCTCCCTTCCTCTCATATTTAAAACCACTGATATAATATTTATTATAAGTAAAATCATTATAAGGACTAAGGCTGTTCCATAGGCTTTTTCAAGTGATATCCCTTCCCCTGTCAGTATATATAGATGGAAGGGTAATGCCATTACTGGCGAAGATAAGGACTTAGGTATAGGGGCAAATATTACTGCACCAGTTAATATAATTGGAGCTGCAGCTCCCATGGCAAATCCACCGGCTAAGGTTATTGCAGAGATAATATCTTTTTTACATATAGGTAGTATTAACTTAAATATGGTGTAAGCTTTAGATATGCCAAGGACATAGGAAGATTCCACGATGCTTTTATCTATTTCTCTTAAGGTTTTTTCTACCCTTACTTCGATATAGGGAAATATCATAATTCCTAAGGTTAAGCCTGCAGAAAGTAATGACCTACCTAATCCTAAATATAATACCAATAATGTATATCCAAATAAGCCTAATATTATAGATGGGGTTCCTGCCATACATTGAACTATTAAATGGATTATGCTCTCTATTTTTTTAAATCTACAATAAAACACCGTATACACAGCAGTTGAAATAGCCAATATGGATGCAAATATACAGGCTATAATCATAAGAAATAAGCTTCCTATAATAGCGGGAAAAATTCCTCCTTCTGAGCCGATAGGTATGCCTTTTGGGTCCCCAAATATAAATTCCATATTTATAGAAGCTATCCCATTTTTAAAAATATAACCAAAGATATATATTACCACAGTAAACATAAGCAAAGTACTTAATATAATCCATATTTTAAACAAGGAATCTTTTATTTTCTCACTCATTTTTATCAGTCCTTATATTCATTTAAATATCCATTCTTTTTTTAATAAAATACAAGAATATATTTATTATAAATAATATCAACATAAGTATAAATCCCGCTGCAAAAAGAGAATGATAATGTAAACTTCCTACCTCCGCCATGCCCATCTCAAGGGCAATAAGAGAAGGAATGGTTTGACACTTTTTAAGTAATTTAGGCATTATTGGGGCATTGCCTATAACCATCATAACTGCCATGGTTTCTCCCATGCCCCTACCTAAAGCTAAGACTATACTAGCTAGAATACTCCTTCTACTTTCTGGTATTACTATTTTTCGAATCATATAAGATTTAGAAACTCCCAAAGCATTGGAATATTGGGCGTATTCTTTATATACTTTTTCCATAGATTCGTCACAGGTAGATATAATGTATGGTAACATCATTATAGAAAGGATTATCCCACCAGCTAATACGGATTCTCCTGAAGAAAAAGAAAATTTAACTTCAAAAAACTTCACCAATACCAATAAGCCTATAAAACCATATACTACAGATGGAATACCTGCTAATACATCTACAATTCCTCTTATAAACCTTTTCATCTTGTCGCCTGTATAACTAGATAAAACTACTGCAGAGCCAACACCTATAGGTAAGGCGATTATAATACCTACGAAGGATACATAGGCAGTACCTAATATTATAGGCAGTATTGATAAATCATCTGGAGAACCCAAAGGGTTCCAAGTTTTCCCTGATATAAACTTTAATATAGGGACTTCTTTAAAAAATACAATACTTTCCTTGAATATGAATATTACTATGAAGGCAAGAAGTAACATAGAAAACAAAGTTAAAAATTTCATTATAAATTTAAAAATCTTCTCTCCAATATTTTTCATTCAATCACCCCAAAAAAATTCAAGGGCTAAAGCCCCTGAATTTAATTAACTGGCACAAAGCCCATCTTTTCAATGATTTCTGATCCCTTTTCCGATGTAAGTACATTAACAAAAGCAAGTTGTTCTGGTGTTAATTCACCTTTCTTAACTACTATAAGGGGTCTAGAAATTTTATATGAACGATTTGCTATATTTTCCTTTGTTGGCTCAACTCCATCAACTTTTAAAGGAATAAGTTTCCCTTCATTTTGATTAACCATTCCAAAGGAGGCATATCCTATAGCATCTTTGTTTTCCATTACTTTAGTCACTAAAGCGCCCATAGAAGGAGCTTGTATAGCATCTTCTCTAACCTCTGTATCCCCCATTATGCTTTTTTGGAATACTTCATGGGCCCCGCCGCCTAGATCTCTTATAACTACGACTATCTCTTTATGCTCAAGACCATTATCCACTTCATCCCAGTATTTGTATTCGCCTGAGAATATTTTCTTTATTTCTTCTGTGCTTAAATCATCTTTTATTTTATATAATGGGTTTTCTGGATTAATGGATATAGTTAATGCATCTATACCAAGGGTATAATCCTTCATATCCCCAATTTTTTCTTTTTCTTCATCTTTTATTTCCCTTGCTAACATACCAAAATCGCTAGTTCCTTCGAGAACTGATTTAACACCAGCACCAGACCCGCCTGCTGAAACATATATGGCAATGTTTTCTTCTGGGAAATTTGGATCTACTTTATCCCAAGTTGTATATTCTTCTATAAAATCTGCTGCTATAGCCGATATTACAGGTGCTAGAGTAGATGAACCATTAAATGTCATTTGAGCCTTAAAATCTTTACTACCTTCAACAATCTCTTCATCATTTTCTGGAGATGTTGATTCCTTCTTACCACATCCAGTTATAGCTATTGCAAATACTAGAACAATGCATAAAAACAAACTAATTCGTCGTTTCATTAAAAATCCTCCTTAATATAATTATTATTTATCTTTCAAATATTATTGCTGCATTGTTAATTTTATAGCATGTTGCTTTGTATTTCCAATAGATAATATCTATAGCTCCCCGTTTATGTATCAACATTTCCTATATAGCAAACTTTTAATTTGAATATCCTAATAATGATTTAGATGCTAAAAAAAATAGCCTGATTAAACAATCAGACTATCCCCCTCCAACTGGTGGAAATAAAGCTATTATGTCTCCGTCTTTAAGTTCTCTATGAAAAGGCCCATCCATTCCATTAAGCAAGGCTATGCTTACCTCCTTCTCATCAATATCCAAAATTTTAATTACATCTGAAATAGTTGTTCCTTCTTCCAACTCCATGATTTGCTTTTTTTCTCTTCCTTCTCTAAAATAAGCAAATAACCGAACTTCAACCTTTAACAAATTTTCCACCTCCTACTATTATTATATATTATAAGAATAACTTGACAACACCCCCGTCCCCTTGTCAAGTTTGATAAAAGGTGGCAGGGGATTTCCCCTGTCACCTTTTTTATTAGCAGTTTATATATTTTTTATATGCTTCAAGTCCTAATCTTTCTAGTGTTTCTTCAGTTGGTATTCCCTTTTCATCCCAACCTCTTACAGCGTAATATTCAGGAAGTAATTTATCGAGATGATGTACATGACCTTTTGTAGGCCCATTTACTACAGGTTCTTCTAATAGTCTCTTTGGAAGTTTATCATGAGAACTATCTATACCTTCTCTTAAGTTAAATAGTTTTTCTAAGTTCCAAACTCTTTCTCCTGCTTCTAATAATGTTTCATCATTATATATATCTCCACATACTGCATTGTACATATCTACATAGTCAGGTAAACCTAATCCAAAGGTACTGAATACACAAAGTCCTATAGAGTCTATAACAGCAGTTAAATCGTGGAAAGTCTTAGCATAAGCTGCTTTTCCTTCTAAAGCTAGCCTATCTAGTTTCTCTGGATAGCCTAATATTTCAGGGTTTATCATATATCCTTTAATATGACAGCCACCTCTATTATTTACAGCGTAGGTAATACCATGTCCTTGGACTCCTCTTGGGTCATAAGCTGGAAGTTCTTGTTTCTTAACAGTCATAGATATTTCTGGAGCACCATATGATTCTGCCAATCTATAGGAGCCTTCAGCTAATTTATCACCAAAGCCTTCCCTTAATGCCATCTTCTTTGTCCAGCCTACTACAGCATTTTTATCTCCCCATTTTAGGCTTAGGCCATCTGCTAATATTTCTTCGTCTTTAATGTATCCTTTTTCATAAAGTTCCATAGCAGCTGCTATTGTCGCACCAGTTGAAATAGTATCTAACCCATACTCATTACAAATCATATTACATTCATTTATTGCATCATAATCATAGACATCGCAATCAGCTCCAAAGGACCATATAGTTTCGTATTCAGGTCCACCAACAGGTGTACCATCAGCTAATTTAACTATTCTACCACAAGCTATTGGACATCTAAAGCAAGGATTTTTCCTAACAAGATATTTTTCAGTCATAGTTTCTCCAGATATTAAATCGGCTTTATCAGTATAGGATTCTTGGAAGTTTTTAACTGGCATTACGCCATTCTCATTAATTATATTTACTAAAACAGCACTACCGTAAGTTGGCAGCCCACCACCAGCTACTGGATCTTCTATAAGGGTTTTAACCTTTTCTTGTGATACTTTCTTAGTTCTTTCTTCGTCAAATATATTTATTTTATTCGTTCCTTTAACAGCTACTGCCTTAAGGTTTTTATAACCCATAACTGCTCCTACACCACCACGGCCTGCTGCTCTATCTATATCGTTCATTATAGCAGCCATTGGCGATAGCTTTTCTCCTGCTGGCCCTATACAAAGAACTTTAACACCTTCTAATTCTTTTTCAATTGCCTCAGTTGTTTCACTAGCAGTCTTTCCCCAAAGATAAGTGGCATCTCTAATTTCCACCTTATCATCTTCAATATAAAGGTATACTGGCTTATCAGCCTTTCCTTCAAATATTATAACATCATGTCCTGTAGCCTTAAACTTTGCTCCCCATTGTCCACCAGAGTTAGCAATGGCAATAGCTCCTGTCAAAGGTGATTTTGTAATAACCATATACCTTCCACTAGTTGGTACAGGTGCCCCTGTTAAAGCCCCTGCAGCAATTATCAACTTGTTTTCTTCACTTAATGGCTCTACATTAGCAGGGACTTCATCCATCATGATTTTTACTCCAAGTCCTCTTGAACCTAAATATTTTTGAGCTACCTCTAAATCTAGAGGCTCTACTTTAGTGGTTCTGTTAGTTAAATTTACCCTTAAAATTTTTCCCATATATCCATTCATAGCGGTAATCCTCCTTTATATTTAAAACCAATTTTCCCTTAGTATAGTTATATTAATGCACATTTTGTGCCAATAAATAAAAGCCTTGATATCAAGGCTTTTATTTTCAATGTTCTATTATAGAACATTTTATTCCCATTATGACTGTTCCGTAGTGGAACTCTGTTCAAATTTAGAACAGTCAATTTCATATTTTTCTATTTTTCTATAAAGGGTATTCCTTCCAATTCCAAGGGCTTCTGCTGAATGAGTAATATTTCCCGAATACTTTCTTAGGACTTTAATTATATGATTTTTTTCTATATGTTCTAAGGATAGTTCTTCATATTTTAGTTCTTCAAACTCATTTTTATCCACTTTTAAGCTATTGGTTACCACTCTAAATGGCATATGCTCCATATTTATTATTAATTCTACGAAATTTTCTAATTCTCTTACATTGCCTGGCCATTCATAATTCATTAATTCCTGCATTTGTTCCTTTTCTATAGGGATTTCCCTTTTATTTAATCTTTTTGATATCTTTTTCATAAAATAATCTATTAATAGAGGAATGTCTTCTTTTCTTTCCCGTAGAGGAGGAAGTTCTATAGGCAAAACATTGAGTCTATAAAATAGATCTTTTCTAAAATTACCTTTTTTAACTTCTTCGTTCAAATCTCTATTACTAGCTGCTATTATCCTTACATCTACAACCTTCTGCTCTGTGCTGCCAACCCTTGATACAACGCCTTCTTCTATTACCCTCAATAGCCTAGTTTGCATATCATAAGGCATCTCTCCTATTTCATCTAAAAATATAGTACCTCCATCTGCAATCTCAAATTTCCCAGGTTGTCCTCCTTTTTTTGCACCAGTAAAAGCACCTTCTACATAGCCAAACAATTCTGATTCTATTAGATTTTTAGGTATAGCACCGCTATTAATAGCTACAAAGGGTCCTTCGCATCTATTTCCATAATTGTGTATTGATTGGGCAAATACTTCTTTTCCAGTTCCTGATTCTCCAGTAATGAGTATTGTGGATTTACTATCAGCTATCTTCTTTGCAAATCCTATTATTCTTTTAAACTTTTGGTTTTCCCCTATTATTTTATCAAAAGTATATATTGCTTGTCTTCCCATGATTTTGTTGGCAAGTTTTCTTTCTTTTTTAAGCTCATTAAATGTATAAACTATATCCATTACTTCTTTATTAGAATCAAATAGGGGATAAGCAGATAAATTAAATTTTAACTTATTTGTTCTAGCATTTACAAAGACTTCTTCATCAACAAAGTTATGCTTAGATATAACTATATTTTTTACCGTTGCCCAGCCAGTAAAAAGTTTTGATACCTTTCTTTCTCTCATTTCATCAAAAGCATATCCAAACATATCCAATGCCTTTTTGTTGGCAATCTTTATATTGCCATCTAAATCCGAAACAATTATTCCCATGGGTGATAAATTAGTAATACTGTTAATATACTCATAATGTTCATCATTAAAGATAAGTTCATCTTCAATTTTCACAAAATCACCTATTTTTATATTTCCTTCTTTTATAACTTTTGTAAAGATAACCTCTTTAGATAAAGGACATATTTTTCCTTCTTTGACGAGATTGCATTCAGGAAAACAGGATTTACCTATCTCTGAAATTTCTTGGATAGTTTCTCCTATTATTATCTTTGAACCTAATTTAAGCATATCCATATTAAGGTTTTTTACCCTTATATTTTCATGGAACCTTCCAGTACAAAGGCCTTTAATGTTAGATAATAAAATTTTCTCCCTACCTTCCTCAGTAAACATAGAAACCTGCCTTTTGCCGCCTTTAGAATGTATATCTCCTACTAAGCCTAAATCTTTTTCAAAATATCCTTCTTTAATTAATCGCTTGGGGCTTTCCTTATCATCTTGTAAATAGATGGCTACTACTTCCCCAATTATGCTATGTTTATTCATATATTAAAGCACCTCAATAGTATCCCCCGATTTTACAGTTCCACCTTTTATTACTTTTGTGAATATACCTTCTTTAGGCATAATACATTTTCCTACCTGCTTAGCAATAGCACATCCAGTATGACATTCTTTACCTATCTGGGTTACCTCTTGGATGGTTTCACCAATCCTTAACCTTGTACCTATTGGAAGTTCATATAGTATTATACCTTCCGTCGTAATATTTTCCGCAAACATTCCATGTTCTAGCCCCTTTACCCCCAATTCTTCCATCTTTCTAAAACTTTCAATCCCAAGAAGGCTTACCTGTCTATGCCATTTACCTGCATGAGCATCCTTTTCTAATCCAAAATCTTCGATAAAAACGCCTTCCCCTATGGGTTTCTTGATTACGCCTTTCTTTTCCGATATATTTATATCTAAGACTTTACCAACCTTATCCATCATAATACCTTCCCCCATTAATTTTCTTTTCTAATATATTCTCCAGATTTGCCACCAGACTTTTTTATTAATTTAATATCTTCAATTACCATACCCTTATCTACTGCTTTGCACATATCATATATGGTCAATGCTGCTATTGAAACAGCTGTTAAAGCTTCCATTTCTACTCCAGTTTTCCCAACAGTTTTTACTTCTGATTCTATTTCTATGCTCTCCTCTAATACATTAAATCTAATATCTGCTCCAGCTAAGAATATATTGTGACACATTGGTATTAAATCACTAGTCTTTTTAGCTCCCATTATTCCGCCAACCTGAGCTACTGAAAGAACATCTCCTTTTTTTATTAGTCCTTCTTTTACCATATCTATAGTTTCTTTTTTCATTCGTATTTTTCCTCTAGCTATGGCAACTCTTTTTGTATCGTCTTTATCCCCTACTTCTACCATATGCGCCCTACCAGCTTCATTAAAATGTGTAAATTCCATGTTTAACCCCCTATTTGATTCATTTTCTTCTTAACATACTCTCCTGATTCTAATTTGTGAGATTCTGGTTTTTTCATTATAGCATCTACTATTATTTCCTCTATATCTTCATCTTTTCTTAAAGCACTTTTTAAGTCTATTTCTTCATTAGAATGGAGGCATAGCTTTAACTTGCCCTGGGCTGTAAGTCTAACCCTATTACAGTGTTCACAAAACTTACAAGATATTGGGTTTATTATGCCCACCTTACCCTTTCCATTAGGTAATTTATAGTAAACTGCTGGTGAAGATATATCTTTTGTTTCTGTTTTAATGAGTTCAGGTACCTTATCCAATACCAATTGGTTAGATACATAGTGTTTAGATTCTAAATCTATTGCTTCACCTATAGGCATCAATTCTATAAATCTAATATCTATTTCTTCTTTTTCCGTTAATCTAACAAAGTCCTCTATTTCATCTTCATTGAACCCACCAATTAAAACAGTATTTATCTTAATTGGGGTAAGACCTACCTTTTTTGCTTCCTTTATACCTTCTAGTACACTTTTAAGTTTACCACCTCTTGTAATATAGTCATACTTTTCTGTCTTTAAAGTATCTAAGGATATATTTACCCTATTAAGACCTGCTGCCTTCAAATCATGAGCATATTTTTTTAATAAAATGCCATTTGTAGTCATAGCTAAATCCTTTATTCCATCTAAAGCTGCAATTTTTTCGACAATAGAAACTATCCCATTTCGTACAAGAGGCTCTCCTCCAGTTAATCGGACTTTATTTACGCCTAAGTGTACAAAAGCCCCCACAACTTTTTCTATTTCCTCTATAGAAAGAACATCCCTATGATTAACTTTAGATATGCCTTCTTCAGGCATACAATACTTACATCTTAGATTGCACAAATCCGTCACAGATATACGGAGATAATTGATATTTCTTCCATAAGAATCCTTCATCCCAATCACCCTCCTCTTTAGTTTGCAAAATCCATAATACTAACTATCAATAATATTATTATATCATACCATATTAAGGCGAAGAGTTAGATTATTTAAAATCTAACTCTTTACTATATATGCAGCATTATACTTAATATAAATTCTCCGTCATCATATTCATAATTCAATATTCCATTATATTTTTCCACTACTGATTTTATGCTTTTCATTCCAAAACCATGGTTTTCTTTATCCTTCTTTGTAGTTTTAAGTTTTCCTTCATCATCTATTGGATTGAATAATGTGGGGTTTGATATTTCTATAAATAGATAATCCTTATATGGATTTATTTTTACGTTTATATTTCTTCTATGTATATCCTCTATCTTTTCATTTACCTCTATACCATTATCTAAGGCATTTCCCAAAATTGTGCATAAGTCCAATGGTTTAATATTTATACCTTCTGGAATATTTATTTTCATATTCATCTTTATGTTCTTCTTAGTTCCTTCTAATTTCTTCTGATTTAGTATAGCATCTACTACATCATTTCCAGTTTTAATCCATGTATAAGTTTCAGCTACTTCATCTTTTAAACCATCAATATACTCATTAGCTGATTCAAACTTTTCCTGCTTTAATAAGCTTTCCAAACAAATAATATGGTTCTTAAAGTCATGTTGAAACTTTCTAACCCCTTCATATATACTTTCCTTTTCTTCCATTTCTTTTTGCAGCATTTCGTTTTTTATTTCTACTATCCTATAATTATTTCTTTCATTATATAAACTATTTAATTTTATAAATATATAATATGTTATTATAACTATCAGCAATGAACCTAGGCTAATAGCTATTGTTAAATATTGAATATTTACATTTAACTCATCTAGAATTAAACTTATATTAAATATCACCAATAAGTTTAGTCCAGATATTAAATAGACTAACAATATCCAATACCAATAATCCCTAGGAATATCCGTTTCTCTTTCTGTATAATTATTCTTTATCACTCTTAATATTACAAAAAACAATAGCTTAGAAATTTGGGAAAACAATACTCTGGCCCAAGTTTGATTTATTACAATTTTCTTAACATCCCTACCAATAAAGCAACTTAAAATATTGGCTACTAGAATATCTGTAAATATTAAAAAGAAATAAAACATAGTAACAAAAAATATTTTCTCCCTAATATCACCTTTGAATAGTCTATAAGCTATAAGTAACAAAATTATATATAATAGAATGGTTCGTATCGTTAAATGTATATTAATTTTTGTCAATATAAATGTAAAAACTGATAACAATATAATAGATAGGCAATAATATTCTTTTTTTACTTTTATGTCCCTTTTTAGCATCGAATTCAAAAAATCGTAAAAAAGGAGAACTTCTATTAAACACAGATTATATTCATATATGTTCCATAATATGGATTGAGGCATTTTTATCCTCTCCTTGCTACTTTAATGAGGCTTTTCTTTATTTCTTCTATTTTATACCTGCTAACAGGCAACCTTTCACCATTGTCCAAAGTTATCTGTAAATTACCCGCACTCTTTATATAATTTTCATTTACCATGCAGCTTCTATGTATTAAAACAAACCCCTTAGTTTTAAAAGTATCTTCAATATCCTTAAATCTTCTAATGGTAGTTTTATATGTTTTATCGAAAGTTTTAATGTATACAGTTCTATCTATAAATTCAAAATAGAGTATTTCACTAATATATAGGGCTAAATCTCCATCTATGGTTTTAAATATATGCTTTTCGTCTATTAATTTTTCCAAAGAACTGTTTAACGCCTCTTGTAGCTCTGTATCTATATGGCTTTTTCTAATAAACCTAAATGTATTATACTTAAAGGTTTTATATACCTTATCTTCCACAGAAGTTAGAAATATTAGTATGGTTTCCTCGTCCTTTCTTCTAATAACTTCAGCTACTTCTAGACCATCTATTTTGGGCATGTCTATATCTAAAAATATGATATCAAAAGGCTTGTCTTCTTTATCATAAGCCTTTAATAAGTCCATTCCATTTATAAACTTATAAATTTTAGATGATGCATTTTCTATTTTTAAAATTTCTTCTATTTTGTTTTCAATATAATCTAAAAAATGTCTATCATCATCACAAATTCCGATATATAACATCAATCTCATCCTTTTTTAGATATCTTTAATTCTAGGTTACCATAAATTGTATATGGAAACAATACAAAAACCTCCTAAATTAATACTGGAGGTTTTTGTATATAAAAGGATATTATAAATTCCAACACCTATATATCTATATCTATTTACTTCTTCTCTTGTTTCTTAGGCTCATATGACAAGAACATAGATTGTTTTCCTTCTGCCATTGTAGCCACCTTCTTTGATAATTTAGCAATGCTCTCTAATGTTTTTATCCTTGCGTTTTTCATCATTTTTCCTCCTTTCTAAAAATCTTTGCTTTAGTATTGAATATGCTATTGAAAATTCTGTTATGGCTAGCATAAACCATAGATCTATTAGTTCAACTCTTACTATGTAGCCTAAAATTGTAGCTATACTTAGAATTAATATTCTCCTTCTAGCTATTTTCTTATTTCTAATAATCTCCTCTTTAGTTTTTGGATTGTTCTTATTTTCAACTGGGGCAAATTCAAATATGATTATTACAGAAGAAATTAATGAAATGAGTCCAAAGATTGGTTGATAAACAGCTAAGGTTACATTCCTTATAATTACTAAGATTATATAAAATAATATGGAATATATGTAACATTCATAATAATGTTTTGCATGGTATCCCCCTGTGTAGGATTTTAAAAGAAAGTAAACTAATAAATATACTATTGCAGAAATAAATTCCCCTATAAAAAAACCTAAAATCAATATGCTGATAGATGTGAGTAAAGTAGAAATAAGCAGTTCTAAACCATATATGTAAATATCTCTATCCTCTATATCTATTATCTTATTAGCTATCAAATAGAAACTTATATCCTGTGCAAGCTTATATAACATATGAATCCCCCATAAAATTTAACTTCATTTACTAAAAATATACCACATTTAACCTGCATTTTGTTTAAAATAGTATGAATGGTAGGAAAAACAGTACGAATAGCAAAAAGGCAAAGGTATTTTTATACCTCTGCCCTAAAATACAATTATAAAAATGCTTATTATTTATATTTTAATAGCTAAAGTAAATTTTGCCTTCATAAGTTGCTCTACATCTTTTATCGCTGAGAACCTGTATATTAGTAAGATTTAATGTACCAGTCCACCAGCCTTCATCATTTTCGCTATATTCCCTATAATAATAAGTATCTTCAACTTCCTCAACACTGCCATAAGTAACAACTACGGTTTTATCTCTTGGTAACATAATGTTTGGTTCAATAATACTATCATCTTTTATATTCTGTATCTCCGATGCCAAAGCTACATTACTAAATACTGAAAAGCACATAACTAAAAGTATACATATTGTTACAATTGATCTTCGTTTCATAATTATCCTCCTTTCATACCTACTTTAAATATC
>DHBY01000007.1 GCA_002398845.1 Firmicutes bacterium UBA4916
TTAAATTTGCCATAGCAATCATTCCCTTATTATATATTTATATATAACTATTATATTTCTTAGGGGAATGTATGCTACATTTTGCATCACAAAAATCAAATCAAGTTTTTTACAATTAACTTTACCCTAATAATTTAATATGATAGAATGAAAATAATGAATTTGCATAATCTTGTTACTATATCTTAAGCTTATTAAATACTGTATCATAAACTATTTTTTAATTTTGAGGTGATATTTTGTGTGACTTTTTTGAAAAAATAGAAGTCAATCCCATTATCGCTGCAGTTAGCGATTTAGACCAATTGGACGAGGCTTTAGATTCTCCTTGTGAAAATATATTTTTGCTTACCGGCAATATTTTTAATTTAAAAGAAATAGCTAATAGGGTACAATCAAAAGGTAAAGGTCTTTATATACATATAGATTTAATTGATGGTTTTTCAAAGGATACATGGGGTTTAGAATATATAGTTAAGAATATATTCCCCGATGGAATCATAACTACCAAAAGTAATCTTGTAAAACTAAGTAAGGATTTAGGAGCCTTTACTATTCAAAGATTGTTTATTCCTGACTCCATGTCATTGGAAAAAGGGATTAAATCTATCCAAAACACTAGGCCTCATGCTGTAGAAATACTTCCTGGAATCATGCCAAAAATTACAAAAAGGATCCAATTTGAAACAAGGATTCCCATTGTCACTGGCGGCCTTATCATGGATAAAGAGGATGTTATACAAAGTTTAAACTCAGGTGCTATAGCTATATCTACTAGTAATAAAAAGGTTTGGTATATGTAAATGGGAAGAAGAATGACACAGGAGAACCGTCCCCCTGTGTCATTCTTCTTCCCATTTCAATGATCTAGTTACTGCTTTTTTCCAGCCTTTATATAATTTTTCTTTTCTTTCTTCTTCCATATTGGCTTCAAATACTCTATCTACATTCCATCTATTACTGATTTCTTCCTTTCCTGACCAGAATCCTACTGCGAATCCTGCTAAATAGGCTGCTCCTAATGCTGTGGTTTCTATTACTTCTGGCCTATGAACTGGAACTCCAAGGATATCTGATTGGAATTGCATTAGGAAATTATTTTCTACTGCTCCACCATCTACTCTTAATTCTTGAAGATCTATGCCTGAGTCCTCTTGCATAGCCTCTAATACATCTCTTGTTTGATAGGCTATAGACTCTAATGCAGCTCTTATAATATGATTTTGATTTGTTCCTCTTGTTAAACCTACCATAGTTCCTCTAGCATACATATCCCAATAAGGGGCTCCAAGGCCTACGAAAGCTGGTACTAAATATACCCCATTATTGTCTTCTACTTGAGTTGCAAAATACTCGCTATCCTTTGCACTATATATTAGTTTAAGCTCATCTCTTAGCCATTGAATTACTGCTCCTGCAACGAATATACTTCCCTCTAGTGCATATTCAACTTTACCATCTACTCCCCAAGCTATGGTGGTAAGAAGACCATTTTGGGATCTTACCATTTCTTCTCCTGTATTCATTAACATGAAACATCCTGTGCCATAAGTGTTTTTGGCCATTCCTGGTTCAAAACAAGCCTCTCCAAATAAAGCTGCTTGCTGGTCTCCTGCAATACCTGATATTGGTATCTGTGCTCCTCCAAATGTCCGAGGGTCTGTTACTCCATATACCTCACTAGAAGGTTTTACTTCTGGTAACATTGATTTTGGTATGTCTAATTCTTCAAGAATCTTTTCATCCCATTTAAGCTCTTTAATATTATAGATCATAGTTCTTGAAGCATTGGAGTAATCAGTTACATGAACCTTTCCTCTAGTTAGATTCCATATTAACCAAGTATCTATATTTCCAAACAAAAGTTCTCCCTTTTCAGCTTTTTCCCTAGCTCCTTCTACATTATCTAATATCCATTTGATTTTGGTTCCAGAGAAATAAGCATCTACTACTAGGCCTGTGTTTTCTCTAATATAATCCTCTAATCCTCTTGCCTTTAAATCATCACATATGCTGGCAGTCCTTCTGCACTGCCAAACTATAGCATTATATATAGGTTTTCCAGTATTTTTATCCCATACTACCGTAGTCTCTCTTTGATTTGTAATGCCTATGGCTGCTATTTCATTTGGCCTAATACCTGCACTTTCCAATACTTCCCTAGCAACTCCAGATTGAGTTCCCCATATTTCCATAGGATCGTGCTCTACCCATCCTGCCTTTGGGTAATACTGGGTGAATTCATTTTGTGCTGCTCTAACTATCTTGCCTTTATGATCAAAAATTATGGCTCTTGAACTAGTAGTACCTTGGTCTAAAGCCATTATATACTTTTCACTCAAAACGTTCTCCCCCTTTATTATATTATAGCTTGTTTAATGCATATATTAAACCCTAATTTCAATCCTACTTTACAGTGTATATTTCTCACCTATGTCATAATAAAGGGGGGACTTTATATAACAATACCCCTGTTGTCAAATTTTTTATGCTTTTTGTAATTCTTCTTTTTTATTCATTTTTACTAAGAAGTAGATTAATGCCCCAACTGCTGCTAATAATCCTACTGGATATGAAATGCTTGATGATAATTTGAACCCTTCTGGTGCCATCATTATATAAGTAATGCTAACAGCTGTCATAAATGTTGCTGGTGCACTGGCAATCCAATGAGGTTTTCCTTCTTTTACTAGATATGCAGCCGATGCCCAAAGTACTATCATAGCCAATGTTTGATTTGACCATGCAAAGTATCTCCAAATAATATTAAAGTCTATTCTTGTTAGACCAAAGCCAATTGCAAATAATGGTAAAGCTAGTATTAATCTATTCTTTATTGGCTCTTGTTCATATTTAGCTGCATCTGCTATAGTTAATCTTGCAGATCTAAAAGCTGTATCCCCTGAAGTTATAGGTGCTGCTATTACACCTAGCATAGCTAATAGTCCACCTATAGGTCCTAATAAGGAGTTGGAAATTGTATTTACTACTCCCCCTGGCCCACCACCATTTGCTAAAGCTTCACCTAATTGTGGAACTCCACCAAAGAATGCCATGGCAGCAGCCGCCCAAATCATTGCAATTACTCCTTCTGCAATCATTGCCCCATAGAAGACTTTCTTACCATCTTTTTCATTAGTCATACATCTTGCCATCATTGGTGATTGAGTAGCGTGAAAACCAGATATAGCACCACAAGCTATGGTTACAAATAGCATTGGCCATACTGGTAATTTATCAGGGTGAAGAGTGGCTATTGTAAACGCTGGTAATTGATACCCGTTTATGACAAGGGCGCCCCCTATTCCTCCTGCCATTATAAGCAATGCTAGACCAAATAGTGGATAAATCTTTCCTATTATTTTATCAACTGGTAATATGGTAGCTAAAAAGTAATATACTAATACAATACCTAGCCAAACGTTTGCATCTCCTAGACCAAATAATTTTATATTTGCCAATAAGTCTGCTGGTCCCTGCATAAATACTGTCCCGACTAATACAAGTAATATTACTGAGAACACTCTCATAACTTTTCTAGCACCCTCACCTAAGTAGATACCAACAATTTCTGATATACTTTGTCCATCATGTCTTAAAGAAAGCATACCTGAAAAGTAGTCATGAACTCCTCCTGCAAAGATACTACCAAATGCTATCCAAAGAAATGCCGCTGGTCCAAATAATGCTCCTTGTATAGCACCGAAAATTGGTCCTAATCCAGCGATATTAAGTAATTGAATTAAAAATATTTTTGGTGTACTCATGGGTACAAAGTCGATACCATCGTTGATTCTAGTTGCTGGTGTCTCTCTGTTCTCATCTGTTTCAAAAACTTTGTCTACTATTTTGCCATAAGTAAAATAGCCAACTATTAGAATGATAATTCCTAATATGAATAACGACATTTAAAGACCTCCTTATAATTTGTATAATCTATATTTCTAATTATATATTACTCATAATTATAAAGAGGTTTTTAGGACAAGATGCCTTTTTAAGGTTTTAAAGTACAAAAACCTGGGATGAAATACATTAGATTTATTCTATATTCATAATTTTCTTAAATTCTTTTGACTGACTTCTGCTAACTGGTATTATTTCATTTACATTTTTTAGTTTCACATTAAAAGTTGAATTAAACCAAGGTTCAATTACTTCAATTAAGTCTAGGTTTATCAAATAAGATTTATGACTTCTAAAAAAACTTGTTGAGTTTAATTTATTAAATAGTTGTCCTAATGTATAGTTAATTTGAAACTTTCCTTTTTTACTAATGATAACCGTATTCTTATCTTCTACAGTTGCATAGATTATATCCTTAGTATCTAAGGGTATTAGTTTTCCATTGCTGTATACGGATATCCTCTTATTAAATTCCATCTCTTTAGCATTTAAATCTAGCAGCAATTTATCAAGCTTAGCATAATACTCATCTTTGTCTATTCCTAGATTATTAACTATCTTGTCCATTGTTTTGGCTAATCTATCCTCTGAAATAGGTTTTAAAATATAATCAATAGCATTTACATCAAAGGCCTCCACGGCATATTTTTCGAAGGCTGTTACAAATACTATTAATGGTATATGGGATTCTTTTAATATCACCCTAGCCACATCAATACCATTGATTTTAGGCATCTGTATGTCTAAGAAAACTAAGTCTGGTTTTAGTTTTCTATTTAATTCCAAGGCCTCCATTCCATGAGATGCTTCTCCTATAATATCTATATTTTTAAATCCTTGTAGTATGTATATTAGTTCTTCACGGGCAGGCATCTCATCATCTACAACTACAGTACGTATCATACAGCTTCCCTCCTTTGTTTCTTGGGTATTCTTATAGTAACTGTTGTTCCCTTATTGAGCTGACTGTCTATGATTAGCCCATATTCCTCCCCATATTTAGTTTTTAGTCTATTGTTGACATTGGCTAATCCTATACTATTTGAATTATCCTTTTCATTAAACAACGAAGATAATGTATCCTTGTCCATTCCTACTCCGTCATCCTTTACCATAAGAACTGTTTCCCATTCACTATCCAATGCGGTTATTTCTACAGTCCCACCCTCAATTTTTTCTAAAACCCCATGTTTTATGGCATTTTCAACAATTGGCTGGAGTAATAATGGCGGCAGTATACAGTCTATATTTTCTGGAATATTGTAAATGATTTTTAACTTGTCCCCAAACCTTGCTTTTTCTATTTCTACATATGAATTAATATGTTCAATCTCCTTAGATAATTCTACTTCATCACTTCCTTCTTGTAAGTTATTTCTAAAATAATTTCCGAGATGTATGAGTAATCTTCTGGCATTGTCTGGTTGGGTTCTTATTAATGACACTATGGTGTTTATAGCATTAAATAGAAAGTGAGGATTTATTTGTGCTTGTAGTGCTTTTAATTCGGATTTTGATAATAATTCTGATTGATAATCTATTTTTCTTAATTCAATTTGAGTTGAGAATAAAAGCCCTAAACCTAAGGCTAACTCTGATTCTACCTTAGTTATGGAGTTTTCTTCATCTTTATATAATTTTAATGTCCCGATAACTTTATTATCTTCTTTTAAGGGTATTATTATTGCTGATTTCAACCTGCAATTACTATTATCGCATCCTATTTCTTCCCTATTATTAGCTATTTTGCATTCCCCTTTTTTTAGTACCTCTTTAGTTAAAGTAGTCATTATAGGATTGCCTGGTAGATGATGATCCTCTCCAACCCCTACATGAGCCAATATCTTTTCTCTATCGGTGAAAGCAACTGCTTTTACATCAGTCATCTCCTTGATTATCATAGCTGTTTCATAAGCAGTTTTTTCGTTAAAGCCTTTTCTAAAATACTTAATAGTTTTATTGGCAATTTTTAATGCTACTTGGGCTTGATAAGCAGATGCGGTTTCCAAATCTTTGAACACACTATCGGTTATTGCAATAAAAACAGCTATTCCAATTCCATTGGCGATTATCATTGGAATTCCTATTATTTTTACTAAACTTAAAGCTTCATCAAAAGGTTTAGCGAATATCAATATTATTATCATCTGCATAACTTCTGCTAACATCCCAGAGCATAATGCAAATATAAGTTTATTTTCAGATCTATCCATCTTTTTTTTCAAAAAACCAGCCATAATTCCTTCTATAAATGTTGAAATAGCACAAGCCAAGGAAGTGAAACCCCCTATATCGATTAAAAATCTATGTCCTCCTGCAATCAATCCAGATAAAATTCCTACAAAAGGACCACCTAAAAGCCCCCCTACAAAAACACCTACCACTCGTGCATTGACAATAGCCCCATTTATAGGTATTCCAGTATAAGTACCAATAATACCATAGATGCCAAAAATAATGGATAATAATGTTTTATCTTTAAAATTTATATTTTGTTTCGAAACCAGCTTTCTAAATAGTCCTACCTTTGACATAAAAAAAGCTATTACCATAATCAAACCTACTCGATTTACCAGGTTCTCGAAAAGTAAAACTAACAGTTAAACCCCCCCTTTATTCAATCTAATCAAATATATTATAATATACATATTCATAATGTACAATCTACAGTAAAAAACTTGACAAGGGAGGATTATGACAG
>DHBY01000044.1 GCA_002398845.1 Firmicutes bacterium UBA4916
TATATAAATCATGATATTGATGATGCCCTTCGAGCAAATATAATAAAAAAGGAAGAACTCCCTAAGGATTGTGTAGATGTATTAGGAAAATATCATGGAGAAAGGATAAATACCATGATAGTAGATGTTATCCAAAATAGCTTAGATAAAAACTATATATCTATGAGTGATGAAATAGGGAATTACACAAACAAATTAAGAGATTTTATGTTTGAAAAGGTATATTTAGATAAGATAGCAAAGAAAGAAGAAGGCAAAGCTAAATATATAATAGAACAATTATACAATTACTATATTAAAAACTTTTCTAGATTGCCAGAAGAACATAAAAAATTATATAAAGAAGATAATTTTTCAAAAGAAGATATAATATGTGATTATATCGCAGGAATGACTGATAGATATGCTGTTAAATTGTTTAAAGACTTATTTGTACCAAAGGCTTGGGAAAAATATTAAAAAAAAGAAGGATTATTTGATTATTTGTCGAATATAATAAAGTGCTTTCTTCTTTTTCTAGTTTTTCTAAGATGAAAAAGATAAGGTGGTAGTATATGTCAATTATTATTAATGATGAAATAATTGAAAAGATTCGAGATAGTAGTGATTTGTTTAATCTAGTATCAGAGTATCTACCTTTAAAAAGGGCAGGAAGCAACTATATTGGATTATGTCCATTTCATAATGAAAAAACTCCGTCTTTTACAGTATCTGAAACTAAACAACTCTTTCATTGCTTTGGTTGCGGAGAAGGAGGAGATGCAATCTCCTTTATCATGAAGATGGAAAATTTATCATTTTTAGAAGCCATAAAGTTTTTAGCAGACAAATATGGGATACCTTTAGAAGAAAACAAAAATGTTAATGAAAAATTGGTATTAGAAAAAGAAAAGATATATCGAATAAATGTAGAAGCAGCTAGATTTTACTATTATAATTTAATTAATAATAAAAGGCCAATAATATATTTAGATAATAGAAAAATTAATAGAAACATAATAAACCAATTTGGATTAGGGTATTCTTCGGATAGCTGGGATGGCATATATAAATATTTAAAAGGAAAAGGATATGATGAAAAGGATATTGAAAAAGCTGGCCTAATAGGTAGAAAAAAGGATGGCATTGGATATTATGATAAGTTTAGGGATAGGATAATGTTCCCAATAATAGATACAAGAGGTAGAATTGCTGGATTTGGAGGCAGGGCATTAGACAATACTATGCCTAAATACTTAAATTCACAGGATACTTTAGTATTTTCAAAAGGTAATATGCTATACGGATTAAACTTAGTTAAAAAACACTCGGACAGGAAAAAAATTATATTAGTTGAAGGTTATATGGACGTTATATCATTATTCAAAAATGGAATAAACTATTCAGTTGCAAGTCTTGGAACTGCTTTCACTCAAAATCAGGCGAAGCTGCTAAAGCGATATGGAGAAGAAATATATATTTGTTATGATTCTGATAAAGCAGGGATAAATGCAACAAATAAAGCTTTAAGGATATTAAGAAATGAAGAAATAGAACCAAAAGTGATAGTATTACCATCAGGACAAGATCCTGATGATTTTATAAAAAATAATGGGCTAAAGGAATTTGAAAAATTATTAACAAAAGCACTAAATTATATGGAATACAAAATATTTATTAACAAACAGAAATATAACCTATCTAAAGCAGAAGATAAAATTAAGTTTACCAAAGAAATAGCTAAAAATTTAAGGGAATTAAAAAGTCCCATAGAAAAAGATGTATATATAGATAAAATATCAGAGGACACAGGAATATCAAAAGAAGCAATACGTAGGGAAGCATTAGGAATAAATCATAGCAGTGGTAAAACTATTTATGAGGACAAGTATATTAATACTAAATATAGGGATAATAAGAATAAAATAACGCCTATTAAAATTGTGCTAGAATCAGCACATTTAACCGCTGAAAAGACTTTATTAAAATTAATGATAGAAAATAAGGATTATTATGAGAAGATTAGAAAACAATTGAATAAGGAAGACTTTTTAAATTATGAATGCAGTATTATAGCAAATATTGTTTTTGAAGAATACTCAAATGATCCCCAGCTTGCGCAAATCGATTCTAAATTTATACTAGAAAGATTAAAAAATGAAGAAAATATTGACTTATCAATAATAAATGAAATTATAGATAAAAAATTTGACTTTTTGCCTGAAGATAAGGATAAACTAATAGAAGATTTAGTTGGAACAATTGAATATTCTAAACTAAAAATTAAAAGGAAAAAGATAATGGAAAAAATTCAAGAAATTGAATCCAAAAAAGATAAGGGAGAAGGAGATGTATATAAATTCAAATCATTATGCTCGGAGTTAACAGAATTAGACAGAATGATAAAATCATATATATAAATACTTGGAAGGGAGGGAGCTGCATTGGAACACAAAAATAAAAATGGAGAGAAAACAAAAAAAAGAAAAATTGAAGCTGTAAAAAGCTTAATTAATAAAGGCAAAAAGAATGGAATGTTAACATATAAAGAAATAATGGATTCATTAGAAGAGATTGACCTAGATGTAGAGCAAATAGATAATATTTATTCGAGGCTAGAAGATATGGGGATCGATATTGTAGGTGAAAAAGAAGATGATATACTACTTGAAACTGATAATGATGATAATGATAATGATAATGAAGAAGTAGATGTTAAGGAGGAAGACCTTTCAGTACCTAAAGGGATAAATGTAGATGATCCTGTTAGAATGTATCTAAAGGAAATAGGCAAGATACCTTTATTAACAGCAGAAGAAGAAATTCAACTAGCAAAGAGAATGGAACAAGGAGATGAAGAAGCGAAGAAAAAGCTTGCAGAAGCAAATCTTAGGCTTGTAGTAAGTATTGCAAAAAGATATGTAGGTAGAGGTATGATGTTTTTAGATCTAATCCAGGAAGGAAACTTAGGTTTAATGAAAGCAGTAGAAAAATTTGATTATGAAAAAGGCTTTAAATTTAGCACCTATGCTACTTGGTGGATACGTCAAGCTATAACAAGGGCAATTGCTGATCAGGCTAGGACCATAAGGATACCAGTTCATATGGTAGAGACAATAAATAAGCTTGTAAGGGTTCAAAGGCAATTAGTTCAAGAATTAGGTAGGGATCCAACACCAGAAGAGATTGGTAAAGAGATGAGTATGGAGGTAGAAAAGGTTAGAGAAATCATGAAAATTGCTCAAGAACCTGTATCCTTAGAAACACCGATTGGAGAAGAAGAAGATAGCCACCTAGGTGATTTTATAGAAGATGATAGTGCACTTGCACCTGCAGATGCAGCAACCTATATTATGCTAAGGGAACAATTGATCGATGTATTAGACACTCTTACTCCAAGGGAGCAAAAGGTACTAAGATTAAGATTTGGTTTAGATGATGGGCGGGCTAGAACCTTAGAAGAAGTAGGCAAAGAATTTGATGTTACAAGGGAAAGGATTAGGCAAATAGAAGCAAAAGCTTTAAGAAAATTAAGACATCCAAGTAGAAGCAAAAAATTAAAAGACTTTTTAGAATAAATTAAGGATTCGCTTGAGCGAATCTTTAATTGTAAAAAAACCCTAGACGAAAGGAAGTAAATCTATGAAATTATCAGATAGACTGCAGGCAATAGCAAACTTTGTGCCAAGGAATTCAATAGTAGGGGATATAGGGACTGACCATGGATATATACCAGTATATTTAGTTGAAAATAAAATATCTAAAAAGGTCATAGCAGCAGATATTAGCAGTAATTCGTTAGATAAAATAATACAATATGTAAAATTAACTAATTGTAAAAAGGATATTGATATTAGACTAGGGGATGGATTAGAGGTAGTCAAGCCTTTTGAAATAGATACGGTAGTAATTGCAGGAATGGGAGGGCTCCTTATTAAAGATATTTTGGACAAGGATAAAGTAAAAAGAGATTCCATCACACATTTTATATTGCAGCCAAATATAGCTAGCAAAGAGCTAAGAGAATATCTATTTGAAAATAACTTTGAAATTATTGATGAAAAGTTGATAAAAGAGGACAATAAATTTTATGAGATAATATATGCAAGAAAAGGAAAAGCATATATATCTAAAGAGATATATTATGAAATAGGTAAGAAACTAATATTAAATAAGGATCCGCTGCTGGAGGAGTTTGTAAATAATAAAATTAAAACGAATGAAAAGATTCTGGAGGAACTTAAAGACAAAAATACGGAGAAAAGCATGGAAAGATACAAAGAACTAATTGAAAAAAATTGTGAGCTAAAGGAGGTATTAAAGGAGTATGAAAGCAATTGAAATAATAAATTTATTAAATGAATGGGCTCCTCCCTATCTAATTGATGAATGGGATAATACAGGATTTCAAATTGGAGATTCTGAAAAAGAAATACAAAGAATACTTATATCTTTAGATTTAGATAGAGAAGTTTTTGAAAAAGCAGTAGAAGAAAATGTACAGATGATAATTACTCACCACCCAATAATATTCGAACCATTAAAAACTTTAACAAGGGATAACTATAAAGAAAAGTTAATTTATGATATTATAAAGAAGGATATGGTAGTATATAATGCTCATACCAACTTAGATTTAGCAAAGAATGGAGTAAACGATACCTTAGCAAAAGTATTAGATATTAAAGATTCCAAACCTTTAAAAATTGTCTATGAAGGACCACTCGCAAACAAGGGTAAAACTTTTGGCTATGGTCGAGTAGGAGAAATAGATGAAATATCTTTATATAAATATTTAGATAAAGTAAAGAAAAACTTAAATGTAGACAATATCATAATCTATGGAAATACAGATAGAATTATTAACAAAGTAGCAGTTTGTGGAGGTAGTGGCTCTTCTTTTATATATGATGCATATTTAAAAGGAGCACAGCTATATATTACAGGAGATGTAAAATATCATGATGCCCAATATGCCAATGAACTAGGATTAACCATAGCGGATGCAGGACACTATCATACAGAAAAGGTAATATTGCCAGTAATAAAAGAATATTTAGAAAAGAAAACGCAAGAAATGGTTGAAATCCAGTTGTATAGTCGAAGTAGTCCGCCTTATGCAATTTATTAAATTTAATGGAGGTGGGTATATGGAAAGTTTAGATTTGTTATGGGAACTTCAGAAACATGATAGTACTTTAAAGGATATAAATAATAAATTAAAGTATATAGCAAATGCTGAAAAAATTGAATCAATATCGAATAAATTGAACGAAACAGAAATTAAACTAAATGATTTGGAATGTAGATTAGAGGAAGATGAAAAAAGACTAATTAAAAATAATTCCATTTTAAAAGAATTGGATTTTAAATTAAAAGGGATAGAAAAAGATTTATATGAAGGCACTATTGGGGATTTAAAACAATTGAGTTATCTAGATAAAGAAAGAGAATCAGTAATTAAAGAGATAGAAGAAAAAGAAGTGGAGATTTTTTCACAAATGGAGGAAATGGAAGGATTAAAGGAAGAGTTTTCAACAATAGAAAAAGGCTTTAAAAATTTAAGGATAGAATATACCCAATTAATAAAAGAGTATAAGGTAATAGATGAGAAACTTAAAGAAAAGGCAAAAGAAGAAAAAAAAGAAATAGAGATATTATCATCAAAAATTGGTGAAGATGCATTTAAAAGATATATACAATTAAGGAGCAGTAAAGGTAATGCTGTAGTAGAAGTTATAGATAACAAATGCAGTGGCTGTAATATGGTATTACCTACATTTATATTGGATAAATTAAAAAATCATAAGGTCATCATACATTGCGAAAATTGTAATAGAATATTATATTATAATAAATAGTAGTAACTTTAATATCTAGGAAATCATACCAATGATGGGGAAAAATAAGTTTGCATTAATCATTAACTTATGCTATAGTAATAATACCAAAAAGAGAATATGATGAGTAAATCGGATGATCGCGTGCTTTTGCATGAGGAAAGTCCGTGCTCCATAGGGCAGGATGCTGGATAACGTCCAGTGGGGGTGACCCCAAGGCTAGTGCAACAGAAATATACCGCCTAACTTTTAGCTAGGTAAGGGTGGAAAGGCGAGGTAAGAGCTCACCAGCGATTAGGCGACTAATCGGCTCTGTAAACCCCATCTGGAGCAAGACCAAAAAGGAATACAAAAAGGTAGCTGCCCGCTGCCGTTCCAAAGGTAGGTCGCAGGAATCCATTGGTAACAATGGGTCTAGATAGATGATCGTCTAAGACAGAACACGGCTTATAGATTTACTCAACAAACCTTTTAAAACATCAGTCTTTGGGACTGGTGTTTTTTACTTATTGTTCTGCTTTTTGCAATTTAGGTTTTGAATAAATCTATAAGCCGAGTCCAAATAAAGTTTAACTCAAATTCAAGAAAAGCTTTATACCAAACTAATCCAAGATATATGATAAATATGGTATAATTATTTCATTGACATTAAAAGGAGGAGACTACATATGAAAAAAAGGATACTGCTTATTACTTTGGTTTTAACACTTTTAAGCTCAACGGTATTTGCAGTAAATAAAACCAACATTCAAAAAGCTTCCACTACCGTCCATGTCTACATCGACGGCAATAAAGTAACTTTCCCAGATGCCCAACCATTCATAGTCAAGAAAGACTCAAGAACTTTAGTCCCAATAAGGTTTATAGCTGAAGATTTAGGTTATAAAGTAGATTGGGATAAAGAAAACTGGAACAAAGGTGGGAAAGAGGGCAAAAAGGTTACAATAACCAATGCCGATAAGGTAATGGAACTATTCATAGGTCAAAATTATGCATATATTAATGGAGAAAAGAAAGTATATGATACTAAACCTATACTAGATGGAACAAGAACCTTTGTACCACTTAGATTTGT
>DHBY01000096.1 GCA_002398845.1 Firmicutes bacterium UBA4916
GGCAAATTTGAAAGTTTAAATCCTATAATTGTAATAACAGAAGAAGCTGCATCAGATAAATTGTTAAATGCATCTGCCAAAACAGCTATTGAGGAGACAATAATCCCTATAGCCAATTTAATTACAAATAAAGTAAAGTTGATTACTATTCCAACTATTCCAGCTAGATAGCCAACCTTACCTCTAACTTCATTATCCGAAAAGTCAGCATTTTCTTTCGTTACAAGTCCCAATAGAAAATTTGTGAGCATAAAATGACCTCCTATATTATTATGAGCTATAATCTTATAATTATATCATATTTTTAGCACTTTTTATTAATAATTCCTGATCTACTTGATGATTTTGCTAATTTTTTTATCAATATAGAATAAATAAATATCGCCTAATTCAGCCTTTAGCACGCTGGTACTAGATTTGCTGGCTAGTGAAATAGAAGATATAATAAAAGAGTGCTATGTAGGTAAAAATATCATAAATTGAATGTGAGGTAGAAGTTATGAAAATTTTACTGGTTGAAGATGATAAAAATATAAGTGAAATGGTTTGTGATTACTTAGAAGGTGAATCCTATGAAGTTATACAGGTATATGATGGTGACGAAGCGATTAATAAATTTGAGAAAGATAAATATGATGCAGCATTAGTAGATTTGATGCTTCCTAGTTCTAGTGGATTGGAGGTAATTAAAGCCATTCGTGCTACAAGTATGATACCAATTATTATTATTACTGCAAAAGATAATGATATAGATAAAGCGATGGGCTTTAATTTAGGTGCGGATGATTATGTCACAAAACCTTTTTCTATCATTGAATTATCTGCAAGAATCAAAGCAAATATTAGACGTGCTACAAAATATAATCATATAGAAACTAGGGAAGATTCTATAATTTTAATTAAGGATTTAGAAATTAACATCACTCAATATCAGGTAAAAAGGAATGGGGAATTTTTAAATCTAACCCACACAGAATTTGAGATTTTAAGACTTCTGGCATCGAATCCAGGCAGAGCATTTTCCAAGGAGGAACTTTATAATTTAGTTTGGAAAGAACCTTATTATGGCAATGAAAGTGTATTGAATAGCCATATGAATCGATTACGAGGTAAGCTTCGTACAGAAAAAGAGGATACAGAATACATTAAAACATTATGGGGAATCGGATATAAGATGGAGGAAGAGTAGATGTATGCTATATTGGTGGTTGTTATTTTTATTTTGCTGTGCATAAGTATCTCTGGGCATAGGAAAGCAATAAATCAGTCTAAAGAGATAAACTATATCAGTGAAAAAATAGAATCTATTTTGCAGGGAAGTGATAAGGAATTTATCATGGTACCTTCTGAAAATGAATCAGTAAAGAAAATTGCTGTGGGTGTGAATCATTTACTTGAACAGTATTATCAGAATCAGATAGAGTATCAGAAATCACATAAAGTAATGAGTCAGGTACTAACAAATGTCTCTCATGACCTAAGAACACCATTGACTGTTTTAAAGGGATATACGGAAATTCTTCAAATAAAATCGGAGGATATTATTTCAAATGATGAAATTACAAATTTGATTCATAAACTGGATATGAAAACTCAGGAGATTGTAAGAATGATTGACCAGTTTTTTAGCATGGCAAAACTAGAATCGGGAGATATGATTTTAAATATAGAAAGGCTAGATATTGGAAGAATATGCAGAGATATTATACTGGAATATTATGATTTGCTTGAAAAACAAAACTTTCAGGTAGAGATTCAAATACCTAATTATCCGATTTGGGCAGATGTGGATCATGGAGCATTGGAGCGTATTTTGAAAAATCTAATTGATAATGCAATGAAATATGGTGCGAATGGAAACTTTCTGGGAATCATAGTACAGGAAATAGACGGTGAGGTAGTTATAAAAATTGAAGATCATGGTGTTGGAATAGAGGCGAAAGAAAAGGAAGAAATTTTTAATAGAACCTTTACTTTAAATAGCAGTAAAGAGATAAAACATTCAGGAAGTGGTCTTGGACTTGCAATATGTAGAAATTTGATTAAGCAAATGAATGGTACAATTCATGTTTCTAGTGTTCCAAAGAAGGAAACTGTATTTTCTGTACACTTAAAAAATTAGAAAAAAGTTAGAATTAAAATAGAGAAAAGAGAAGTTCACTCTGTATACTTAGAAATATACAAAGGAGGGAACATACAATGGAATATATATTGGAAACCAATGAGCTGACTAAATCTTACAAAAAGAAAATGGCAGTCGACCATGTGGATTTACATGTGAAGAAAGGCGAAATCTATGGATTCGTCGGGCCAAATGGGGCTGGAAAGAGTACCATATTAAAAATGATTTTGAATCTTACAAAACCAGATTCTGGAGAGATAAAAATATTTGGAGAGACAGTTGGCGAAAATAATTTTGAAATGTTGAAACGGATTGGCTCAATCATAGAAAGTCCATATTTTTATGACAAGCTAACTGGACGTGAAAACCTGGAATTGCATTGTGAATATATGGGATATCATAATAAAGGACAGATTGATCATGTACTAGAGGCTGTTTCGTTGACTGATATTGAAAATAAAGCAGTAGCACATTATTCCTTAGGGATGAAGCAGCGTTTAGCAATTGCAAGGGCAATCTTGACAAAACCTCAATTTTTGATATTAGATGAACCTATTAATGCACTAGATCCAGAGGGAATACGGGAAATGCGCTCTTTGTTCCGTAAATTAAATGAGGAATGGGGAATCAGTATTCTTATTTCAAGTCATATTTTATCAGAAGTGGAACTAATTGCTGATACGATAGGTGTCATTCAGAAAGGGTGCCTTTTGAAAGAAATATCCATGGAAGATATTCATGATTATCGTACAGAATATATGGAGGCAGAGGTAAGTGATACCAGCCGTGTAGGATATCTATTAGAAGAAAAACTGGGTATTACGAATTATAAAATTATTTCTGATAAAAAAATTCGAATTTTTGATATGCATATATCTGGTACAGAAATTTCTAGACTAATTATCCAAGGTGGGATCGGGCTGGAAAGTATCCGAAAACAGAAAAATACATTAGAAGATTACTTTTTTCAGTTGACAGAGGGAGATGAAATATTATGATTCAATTAATGAGATTAGAATCTAAAAAATATAAATTACAATATCATATCATAGGTGTTATCATCGCTATTCTGTTAATAATGGCTTTTATTACTATTTCACTTGTTGATAGCATGACAGATACTACACAGACAAAGGATACTTATGAAAGTACATTTATGGCAATTAATCTATTAGTAACTACTATATTTTTGATATATGCTTCTGTACTGATATCTAAGATAGTGATTAGTGAATATAACAATAAAACAATTATGATATTATTTTGTTACCCAGTGAGTCGAAAAAAGCTTATGACAACAAAATTGTTAATGGTCAATATTTTTACAATTGTAGCTATGACAATTAGTTATTTATGCTGTACTTTTTATCTGATAGGTATGGATTATTTTTTTGATATGGTGGAAGGTACTTTTAATACAACTTATCTGAATTCATATATTACTCGAGCAGTTACTAGTATAGTAATGAGCAGTGTATTATGCCTAATTCCATTTGTTATAGGGATGCAGAAAAAATCTATACCAGTTACGATTGTGAGCTCTTTGTTGGTCATATTTTTAAGACAAGTGGTTATTGCAAAAAATATAGGATACAAAGAAACCTTGCCACAATTAATTATTGTGGTAATACTTACGTTGATTGCTGTAAAATATACATTTTATAAAAAAGTAAACGAATTAGATAATTTATAAAGGATGAAGATGCATAGGAGAATATAGAATATACTTTAATATTATTTATTAAATCTAATTTAATGGTATAATGATTTTAAATTAATACTAATGATAAATAATATTGGAGGTAATTATGAGGGAAACAGTGTATATAACAGGACATAAAAATCCTGATTCAGATTCAATATGTGCAGCTCTAGCCTATGCAGAATATAAAAATGCTAATGGAGATATTAATGCTATTCCTGTAAGGCTTGGAAAGATAAATAGAGAAACAGAGTTTATTTTAGAATATTTTAAAGTCCCAGCTCCTATTCTTTTAGAAACGGTTAGATTAAGTGTAGAGGATTTAGATTTTGATAAAATAGCCCCTATTAGCCCAGATATATCCTTGCGTATGGCTCTGGAACTAATGAAGAAAAACAATCTAAATAGCCTTCCCGTAATAGATGAAAATGAAGAATTGAAAGGTATCGTGACAATATCAGACATAATAGGATCTTATATAGATGTATGGGATAATGGTATTTTGGGGAAATCAGGTACTTCTATAGATAATATTATAGATACACTATCTGCTAAAGTTGTTATAAATCCAAATGAAATAAAGCCTCCTATGGGGAA
>DHBY01000065.1:0-186 GCA_002398845.1 Firmicutes bacterium UBA4916
AAGAACATGTTCTTTCATTTTGTTAATATTCCATTCATTAACATAAGTTGGAACAGTTACTTCTTTTGCAATCATTTCAGGTACTCCAACTTCATTAATACTAATGTTTGGATCTGGACTAATTACAGTACGTGCTGAAAAGTTTACACGTTTACCTGAAAGGTTACTTCTGAATCTTCCTTCTTT
>DHBY01000065.1:273-5499 GCA_002398845.1 Firmicutes bacterium UBA4916
GGGGAAAGTATACGGCAAGGGCAGGCTTTGAACAAGCGGGCGGGGGTGGAGGGGCGTTTAGTTTTACCCCATTTACCCCGGTTTTTTCTGAATCTTCCTTCTTTACCTTTTAATCTTTGAGCTAAGGTTTTTAATGGACGACCAGATCGATGTCTTGCTGGAGGTACTCCTGATGCTTCATTATCAAAGTAAGTTGTTACATGGTATTGTAATAATTCCCATAAATCTTCTACAATTAATTGTGGAGCTCCTGCTTCCATGTTTTCTATTAATCTTTGGTTGATTCTTAAAATATCAACTAATTTATGGGTTAAATCATCTTCAGATCTTTCACCAGTATCTAAAGTGATTGAAGGTCTTACAGTTACTGGAGGTACTGGTAATACTGTTAATACCATCCATTCTGGACGTGCTACTTCAGGGTTTACTCCTAAAATGTAAGCATCTTCATCTTTGATTCTTTCTAATTTTTCTCTTACTTCAGATGCAGTTAACTTGTAATCTCCTTGAATGATAGATATTGGTTTATCTATTTTAACAGCTTCTTGTTCTGCTCCACAATGTGGACATTCATCTTTACGTGCTACATTATAGATTTCTTTAATTAAGCCGTTTAGATTTTCCCCATTTTCTTTTAATTCATTCATTTTATTTGTGTAGGTTTCAATTTCAGAATCATCTAAAAGGATTCTTCCACATTCATTACAAGTTGAACGTAAGATTTTATGAATAATATCTCCAAAACCTACATGTATTACAGGTCTTGCTAAGTCGATACTTCCAAAGTGCCCTTGACATTCTCCTCCTCTAAAACCACAGGTTCTACATTTTAAACTTGGGTCTATAACACCTAAATGAGGATCCATTAATCCATTTTCAATTGGGTATCCATCTTCATCGTAGGTATCGGGAGTTTCAATTTTAACAACAGACATTTTCCGAATATCATCTGGTGACATTAATCCAAAATCTATTTCATTAATCTGTTTTATAATTCCTTTTTGCAAAATATTAGCTCCTTTTAATATATTTTATTAGTAATCATAAGTCCGTCTTTGTTAAGTTTCTTATGCTTTATCTCCTAATACTAATTTAGGGAAGATACATAAACTTTTGAGTTCATCGAGTAAAAGTTTAAATGCATATGAAATTTCTACTGGGTAAGATTCTGAATCGCCACATATTGGGCAGTATTTTTTATCTTTGTTTTTATCGTATACTGCTAGCATACCACAATTGTCACAAACGATTGCTTCATACTTATCTGATTCATCTAAGAGTCTTTCTTTTAATGATAATGCTGCTCCGTGAGCTATAAGACAATCTCTTTCCATTTCTCCAAATCTTAAACCACCTTCACGTGCTCTTCCTTCTGTTGGTTGGCGTGTGAGAACTTGTACTGGTCCTCTTGAACGAGCGTAAACTTTATCTGTTGTCATGTGGTGTAATTTTTGGTAGTATGCTACTCCTACAAATATTTCTGCTTCGACTCTTTCTCCAGTGGAACCATTGTATAATGATTCACAACCTGCAGATTCAAATCCATGGTCTTTTAAGGTTTGTTTGATTTCGCCTTCAATATCATCATTGAATGGTGTTCCATCAATACGTTCTCCTTCTAAACAAGCTGCTTTACCTGCTACCATTTCAAGTACTTGTCCTACAGACATTCTTGATGGTATCGCATGGGGGTTTACTATAATATCAGGTATTACTCCATCTTCTGTGAATGGTACATCTTCTTGGGATAATATTAATCCAACTACCCCTTTTTGCCCGTGTCTTGAAGCGAATTTATCTCCGAATTCAGGTTGTCTTGTTTCTCTTACTCGGATTTTTGTTAATTTACTTCCTTCAACAGTTTCGGTTAGTAATACTGCATCGACTATACCTTTTTCACCGTGTCTTACGGTTACACTTGTTTCTCGTCTTTTTTCAGCTACTGTACCGAATTCATCGATTTCTTCTAAGAATCTTGGAGGGCTTGTTTTTCCGATTAATACATCTCCAGATTCTACATGTGATTCTGGGTTGACTATTCCATCTTCATCTAAGTTTCTGTATGATTCTTCAGATCTGTATCCTTTTACTCCTTTTTCTGGGACTTCGAATTTATCTTCTTGTCCTCCAGGGTATCTTCTTTCTGATGCTTCATATGATCTGAAAAATGAACTTCTTCCCATTCCTCTTTCAAGAGAAGATTTGTTTAGGATCATTGCATCTTCCATGTTATACCCTTCATAACTCATTAATGCTACTACTAAGTTTTGACCTGATGGTCTTGCATCATAATTGGTTGCATCAATAATTCTTGTTTTTACTATAGGGGTTTGTGGATGATGTAATAAGTGTGCTCTTGTATCTGTACGTAATGCATAATTTGATACGTATAATCCAAGTGCTTGTTTGGTCATACCTGCTTCCATGGTATTTCTTGGAGAAGAATTGTGATCTGAAAATGGGATGATTCCTGCACATATACCTAACATAGTAGATGGGTCGATTTCTAAATGAGTTATATCTTCATTTAAATCATTTAATGTCATTGCTATGTATGCATTTTCTTCTTCTTCTGCATCTAAATATTCAATTAAACCCATGTTTATTAAATCATTCCAAGTGATTTTTCCTTTTTCAACTTGATCTAAATGTTCTTCTGTAAGTAATGGAAGTCCATTTTCTACTATGATTAAAGGTCTTCGAGCTCTTCCTGGATCATTGAATATGTAAATTTCATCAGTATCATTATAATAGGTTATGTTCATTTCATCAGATACTTCACCAGCTCGTCTTTTTTCTCTCATTTGTTTAGTGAAATCTATAGGGTCGTTTACTGAACCAATGAGTTCCCCATTAATATAAACTTTAGCTTTGTTAACTTGATTTGCTGTTTCTGTCACGGAATTCCTCCTGATTATTTGTTTAATACATTCATTGATTCAATGGTATCTACTATTTCTTGAGTGTCTGAACCTTCGGATATTTTACATAATAATGCTAAGTTTTTAACTAATCCACAATTAGGTCCTTCTGGAGTTTCATTTGGACATATTTTACCAAATTGTGTTGGGTGTAAATCTCTTGCTTCAAAGTGGGGTTGACTTCTTGTTAATGGGGATACTACACGTCTTAAATGTGAAAGTGTTCCCATGTAACTGGTTCTATCTAATAATTGACTTACTCCAGCTCTTCCACCTACCCAATTACCTGTTGCTATAGCATGTTTAATATTTTCTGTTAGTACATCTGAACGTACTGCTTGTTTAATAGATAATGTTTTTCCACGTGATAAGCTTCTTTCTAATTGGTAACTCATATCTCTAGTTAGACTTGTGAAAGCTACTCTAAATAAATCTTCCATTAAATCTCCAGATACTCTGAGTCTTTTGTTAGTGTAGTGATCCTTATCATGGGGATCTCTTTCTCCAGCTATTACTTGGAGTAACATTTCAGTCATTTCTGCAAGGTATATTGCTTTATCATGACGTCTTTCTGGTTCGGTTCCCATGTGTGGTAATAAGTATCTGTCAATAACATCTTCAGCTCTTTTGATTCTGTATTCTTCAGTCATACCTTTTGCTACACGATTTCCTATGAATTTTATTGCTGCTTGAGTTAAGTAATCTTCTTTTTCTTCAGCAGATAATTCTTCTAATTCTTCAGAATCGATTTTAAGTTGGGATGAGGATACTTGCATATCATCTGCAATTACCATTTGGTAGTTGAAGTTTTCAGATATTGCTGTGATGATTTTTTGATCAGTAGATAATCCTAATGCTCTAAGTAAAATCACAAGAGGTATTTCTCCAGGTACATATGGGAAAGAAATTCTTAGGAAAACACCACTTTTACGTGGTTTTTTATATTCTAAAGATATTCTTGCTCTGAAACCACTTTTAATAGAAGTTACTATTGCTTTTGCTCTTCTATCTTCAAATTCTCCAATTCTTTCTAATATGATTTTGTTTGGAGCAATTTCTTCCATTGTAACTACTGCTCTTTCAGAACCGTTTACTATGAAATATCCACCTGGGTCTTTTGGATCTTCTCCTTTAGCAACTAATTCATCAGCATTAAGTCCATGTAAATGGCAAATATCAGATTTAAGCATAAGTGGTAATTCACCTATGTATACTTCATCTTCTTCAGTGAGTGGATTTTGTGGTTGTCCTTCTTCGTCTAATGTCATTTCTAAGTACATATGTGCTGAATAATTTAAGTTTCTTAATCTTGCTTCAGTTGGATAAATCATACTTTTTGATCCATCTGCTTCTTTAGTGAATGGTTTATGGATATGTAATTTACCTGTTCTTACAGTATATTTACCATTTTCTAAGCTTATTGGATCGGTTATATCAATAATTTTTTGTATACGATTGTTAACAAAGTCGTTGTAAGATTTTAAATGGTGATCTACCAATTGGTATTCATCAAAAAATGAGTTTACTAAACCCCATGTATTTTCTTTCATGGACTTCCTCCAGATTTATAATAATTAAAATTTTTTTGTAAATAAAAAAAAATTGTTAAAATTCTTTATAATTATTTTTTTAAAATAGATTAAGTACTCTTAATTATATTATAATAGTTAAGAAGTTTTAAAAAAAAATTTTATCTAGATAATTTTCTTGAATTTAATTATTTTTTTATACAAAATATTTTTTTTATAATTTTTTCCTTGATATTTAATAAATTTAAATATCAATTCGTTAATTTTTCTTGCTTGAAAGGTTTAATTTGTAGTTATTATTGTTAATTAAAAATTGAATCCTAAAAAATAACCAGCTTTGAACCCTTAAATTTTTAATTTGAAATTTTTACCTATTTTTTATAGTTTTATAAGAAAAAATGATTTAGTTTTAGTAAAAAAAATTTTATCTTTTTTTACTCTTCAACTAGTCTGTAGGTTAAAAAGGTTCCTGCAGTTTGACTATCTCTAGTAATTCTTAAAATATCTCCTGGTTTAGCATCTATAGCTTTTGCAACAGGATCTTTTGCTTTAATTTTAGGTAATTCTTCAACATCATATTCTAAGCTTTTTGTAAATTTCTTAGTTTCAGAATCAGTTAAAATTTCATGCTTTGGAACATAATGATGTTCTAGAATATTCATCTTCACAATATTCCTCCAAATAGAATAAATTAAATTCGAAATTCGATTAAAATATCTAGTAATTAATATAAAGTATGTAAAAAATTAGAACGGGCCCGACGGGAATTGAACCCG
>DHBY01000065.1:5697-5891 GCA_002398845.1 Firmicutes bacterium UBA4916
CTGCCAGACTGAGCTACGGGCCCTTGATTACAAATGAAAATAATTGTTATATTAATACTATAGTATTTACGTTTTTGTAGTATTTAAATGTAGGTTTTAATATTTAAAATTATAAGTTTTTTATGTCCTTTTGAATAGGCATATGCACTCTATAATAGGCTTAAATATTTAAACGCCCTGGCCGGGATTTGAAC
>DHBY01000030.1 GCA_002398845.1 Firmicutes bacterium UBA4916
GGTGCGTCCCTTGTGCACTACTATCCCTTACACAAAACAAACATCATCACCGTAAACCCTATAAATCCAAATATAGGATACAATACCCCAACTAAATTAGAAAACCCTGCATTAGCTAATGGGATAGCTAATGCACAAAATAAAGCTGTTTTTAATAATTTATTTTTATCCTTAGATATTCTGTTCATAAATCCAAATCCATTGGCCAACGCAGTGGTGAACATGGCAATCCATAGAATAATGGCATAAAACTTTCTATATTCCTTCCCTATATAGTCACATATTTTTAACATAGGAATGTCTAAACTTGATACTTCGTTATAATATATAAGCATGGAGGTTAAAATAGATATTCCAAGAATAGCAAGTATAACTCCTCCTGTTAAACCGCTTAGAACTGCAGTTTTTTTGTTATTTATCATAGGTAGTAAAGATGAGAATACTACCAGGATTATTAAAGAATTGGAGCCTAGATATAAAAGGGAGGATGTTATAAAATTACCTTTCCCTGTAAAAGTAACTCCTTCTATGTTAGAAAAATTATATTCTTCCCTTATATTTAAATAAAAAGATGTGAATATAATTCCTATAATTAGTAAAGGCACTAATATGGAATTTACAAATGATAAGCCTTCTAAGCTAAATAAAAAAACTACAAAAGAACAAATTACCATAACAAGGATTCCAATATTGTATGAGAAACCTAATTCTTCTTTAAAAATAGCGCCAGACCCTGATATCATAACACTAAATCCTGTATATAAAGAAAAAGTTATGATTGTATCTATAATAAATCCAATTTTTTGGCCAAATAAAGTGGATAACAATTCGTCAAAGCTTTTTATTTTATTATTGTATACTTTTACTAAGAGTAAACTTCCTATTAAAGAGAACAATATGCCAGATATAACCATACCCCAAATGCCCTTAATCCCATAGACTCCAAAAAACTCTATAATTTCCCTTCCTGAGGCAAAACCCGCCCCTATTACAGTGCCAACATATATGGATGCAATTTTAATCCAATCTTTCCTCATTATAACCCTCCTTCCTGCTAATTAATAATATTAGAAGGAAGGCTTATCCTATAACAAAAATTATTTTAATAGGCTATAAAAAACTCTATTCGAATTTGAATAGAGTTTTTTATACTTTAGATATGATATTTAGGTACTATATTTTTTCCCCTCTAAGTGCTTTCATAAGAGATACTATTGCAAATAACATTACAAATATAAAAGGAAATGCAGCTGCTACAGAAGCCGTTTGCAATGCCTCTAAGCCCCCTGAAAGTAATAAAGATGTAGCAAGAAGTGATTGTACTACTCCCCAAAGGATTTTCTTATTATTACTTGGATTTAAATTCCCTTCTGAAGTAAGCATACCTAATACAAAAGTAGCTGAGTTAGCAGAAGTAATAAAAAATGTACTCAATAAAACTACTGTAATTAATGATAATATAGAACTTAGAGGATAATAATTAAATACTTGAAATAGAGCTGTCTCTGGAGCCTTAGCGGCTATTGATAAACCTTCTAATCCAACTTTATCCACTAAGTTTAATCCCATGGTTCCAAAAGCTGAAAACCAAATAATGGATGCTAAAGCTGGTGCTAGTATAACTCCCCCTATAAATTCTCTAATAGTCCTTCCTTTAGATATACGAGCTATAAAAGTACCCACAAAAGGTGCCCATGCTATCCACCATGCCCAATAAAATATTCTCCAACTATTTAACCAACTATTATCACCAAAAGCATTTATACTCAAGCTATCCTTTATGAAATCATTAATATATTGACCTACTCCGTTAGTAAAAGTATTTATTATTTTAAGTGTTGGTCCCAATATCATAACAAGCCCTAATAGCAAAAATGCCAAATACAAATTTATATCCCCAAGAACTTTAATACCTTTATCTATGCCACTTACTGCAGTCCAAATAAATAAAACAGTTATAACAGCAATTATACCTATTTGAACCAATCTTGTTTCAGGTACATTAAATAAATAATTCAATCCACTATTAATTTGTAAAGTTCCTAATCCTAAAGATGTAGCTACTCCTGCTACTGTAGCAAAAACTGCAAGTATATCTATTAATTTACCAATTGGTCCATTTACTCTTTCTTCTCCAAGTAGAGGTATAAATATACTACTTATAAGACCAGGTTTATCTTTTCTAAATTGAAAATAAGCAAGTGCAAGTCCTATAATACTATAATTTGCCCAAGGATGAAAACCCCAGTGCATAAAAGACGATTTCATTGCAAAATTTGCGGCTTCTACACTTCCAGGTTCTAATCCTAGTGGTGGATTTACGAAATGAGAAATTGGCTCAGCTACTCCCCAAAATACAAGGCCTATACCCATCCCAGCTCCAAATAACATGGCAAACCATGATGCACTACTATATTCAGGTTTAGAATCATCAGAGCCTAATTTTATATTTCCATATTTACTAAAGGCCAAAAATACAGCAAATACTACAAATATCAACATGGACATTAAATAGGACCATCCAAAATTAGTAGTCAAAAAATTGAGAAGTGTATTTGCAAAGTTTGCAAAACTCGTCTTTGCTACTATACCCCATAGAACCACTAATACAGATATAATAAGAGATATATAGAAAACAGTATTATTTTTTTCTTTTTTATTGTTCACTTTTTTCCCTCCTAATGGATATAGTTAAAATAGTGACTTCCAACTATATTCTTTAAAAAAGGGTGACATATTTTATCTATCACCCTTTTTATTTTATAAACTATATTTTAACCTTAAATACAGTCTGCTCCTTAACATCCGTAGTCAATGCTTCTAATGCCACTCCAACCCTGTGATACCTTAATTTCCACTGTTCATCTTTTGATGTACTTGGATCTCCTAATGGATAAGGTATTGATATAGTTGGAACTATCTTGTTAGAGCCAACAGTTTTAGCAACAGGTACTAAATTAGCCATTTGTACTATAGGTATACCTGCTTTTTCTATTTCTTTTACCATTGTTGCACCGCAACGCGTACAGGTACCTCAGGTTGATACTAATATAACTCCATCAACATTTTTCTCTTTTAAATCAGCTACTATTTCTCTGCCCATTCTAGCAGCTTCTCCTTGAGTTGTTCCTGTTCCAACAGTAGAATAGAAGTAATCATGAACCTTGCCTATTTTTCCTTCTTTTTCATAAGCTCTCATAGCATCTAATGGAACTATAACATTTGGATCTGCATTGGCAGCAGCAGGATCAAAACCAGCATGAATAGTTTTAAATACTCCTGATTCTAATCTATCCATATTTGCTACATTGTATTTACCCCATCTAGTAGCTGAAGCTGATTGAATTCTATCTGGATTATCTACAGGTACTATTCCACCTGAAGTAACTATAGCTATTTTTGCCTTTGATAAATCCTTTATAGGTTTTGCTATAGGTACCATATCTTTTTCTGGTATAGGAAGCTCTGTTTGGAAAGGTTCTCCTTGAATCTTTTTTAGCAACATATCTATAACCCTATCTGCAGCAGCAACAGGAGTTTTTAACCAAACTTGACGTCTAATTCCCCTTCCATAATAGCCTTCTTCATCAGCTGAAAGAAATTCTTCGCCATTTAATATCTTTTTTGCAAAATCTGACATTCCTCTAATATCTTTCCTCATGGCAGCAGCACTTGCTCCACCTTTAAATATATATAAATCCTTATGGAACATTTCAACGCCTGGATTTTCTTCATTCATTGAAGATATTACTGGTACATTAAACTTATCTTTAACAGCTTTACCAATATGCCCGCAGGCACTACCATATCTACCGGCTCTAAAAGCTGGTCCCGCAAAAAATATATCAAACTCCTTATCTTCTAAAAATCCTAATATGGTTTCTATTGCTTTATCTGTATTAGAACCTATGTAGTTATCACCACAAATAATTGTATGGGTAATTTCTACATCACCTTCTAATCTTTTTTGCAGTTCCATGGCTGGACCTACTAAACCTTCTCTTATTTCAGGAGGAAAATCTGCCTTTTCTTCTCCTCCAATTTGACCAAAGAATTGATTTATATAAAGTATAGCTTTTTTCATTAGTACACCTCCTTAAAATTCTTTTACTGTTTTAGTTGACCAACCAACAATTTGATCTCCACAGAACATGGAGTTGTTCTCCATTATTATGGAGCCATCTTCTCTAACTGATGGTCCTAGTATTTCATCTCCAGCCCATCCCCCAGCAAATCCATCTCTTCCTAATGATTCTAATTCTCCTAATACCGTTTCCATTGGAGGAAGTTCTATTAACTGGGATACATCTCCACAAGATACAATTGCATCGGCTTTAGAATCTAGGGTAACTAACGGCTGAGATGCTCCATCCCTACCAGTACATTCATTAGTCAATCCTATAGTTTTAACTCCTGCATCTTCTAAGGCTACAATACATGCTATAAAGTCTGCATCGGGATTACCATAGCCCTCTTCTGCAACGATTGCACTATCTGCCCCTAGTGATTTAGCCATTTGAGCTACCAATAGTGCTGCTCTTTCTTTTTGGTCTAATGCAACATTTAAATTAGACATTATTATTCCTAAGAAATTTAAAGTCTTTCCATGTTCTTCATATAATCTTTTAATCATAGGGAAGTTCTGAAAATCATAAGTTGCCCATTTAGATGAACAAGGCATAAAACTTCCTGATATTATTGCTCCATCTAAAACTTCATTTGGATGCATAAATGTTGGTAACATCCTATTTGAATCCCATCCGTATATTAAATCGTTATAGCCCAATTCTTCCATTTGAGATTGTGGTTGAAGTACTAAAACAACTGATGGCAAATTATTTATGCTATCAGAGCGCTTAGTAATAGGTTCTAATTCAAAAGTTTCTATTTCTTCTGGTTCTAAATCTTTTACACAACTACCAATATATTCTGCTAATCTCATTCCAGCCCATCTCAAGGCTTTGTTTTTCTTTTGTTGTTCTCTTTTTTCAAATTCTTCATCTGTATCTGCTACTAAAACAATATTCTTCAATTGGGAATAATAAGTGTATTTTGCTCCTTCTCCACTCATGTCTATAAGTCCATCTTGAAATCCTCCCCAATGTTTGCCTACCACTAATACACTACAATCTTTAAGAGCTAGTGTTCTACCATTTCCTGATTGCATTAAATCCCCTGTTACTCCTGGGAATACTGGGCCGCCTTCAGCTCTAGCCCTTGGCTCTATTGCTTCTTTTACAGGTACTAATCTTACATTATCTCCTGGCTTCACTATAAATAAATCTGCTACAGTTATATGCTCATCTTCTTTTACAACATTCAGTGCTTCTTCCTTATTAATTGTCAATAGACCATTTGAATAAGAAGTTTTCTCACCAAAAGTTATATCTTTGACATAAAAATTACCCAACTCAAGTTTCATACTCTACACTCCCTTCATCGTTATAGATATTTTTAATACTAAACTAAATATTATAAATATCTTTAATTGTATGATAACATAATTATGATTATATTTCAATCATAATTATGTTAGTTTTTTATCGATTATTGTCTCTTATATAATCTTGTGATATGATACCATAGAGTTGTAAGTAGGAAAAAGGCAGGTGAGATAGATGAATAGAAAAGAAATTCAAAGAAAAAGAACTATGACTTATTTTATTAATGCAGCACATGAAATCTTAGAAGAAGAAGGCATTAAGAAAGTTACCATACGAAAGGTAGCTAAAAAAGCCGGCTATAACAGTGCTACTCTATATAATTATTTTGAAAATTTAGATCATCTGATTTTCTTTGCTGCCATGAGATATATAAAAGACTATACTCTTGCCTTACCTGAATATTTAAAGGATGCAGATAACGCTTTAGATAGATTTTTAAAAGTATGGGAATGTTTCTGTCATTTTTCATATAAAAAACCAGAAATATATTATGCAATATTTTTTGCTGATCTAGATAAGGATTTAGAAGACTATGTAATTGAATACTATAAACTATTTCCTGAAGAACTTGGAAGTCAAACTGAAGATATTTCTAATATGCTGCTAAAACATAATATATATAAAAGGGGTATGATGACTATAAATGAATGTGTTAAGGATGGTTTTATAAAAGAGGAAGACGCTGAGAGTCTTAATGAAATGACTACCCTTTTACATGAAGGCATATTATTAAAAGTAATGAAAGGCAAAATGGAATATGATGAAGCTTTAGAAAAAACTATGAAATATATAAACATTATCATTAATGCTTTTCTTATTAAATAAAGCTAAGGAAGACTCCCTAATCTGCCTTAGCTTTATTTTCTTTAAAATTATGACTATAATAGTACTCTACATTTATAAAATCTTCATATATCTTTTTGCTTGCAGGGGATAATTCTTTAGTATATTGTCCATTTTCCTTAAAATATACTTCATGGTTTACATCAAAGTGTTTCTTTACATCCATGATATACTGCATATATTCATTCCCTTCCCAGCCAAGATATTGGAAAAGCTCTGCCATTAGGAAATTTGGACTTATATCATTGCCTTGTCCTTCAAAGGATTTGTTAAACTTCATCTTTGCTGTATCGTTTCCCCATATAATATATGGAGTTTCGTAAT
>DHBY01000032.1 GCA_002398845.1 Firmicutes bacterium UBA4916
AAAGGTAAGAAGGATAGAGCCTAATCAACATTTTACACAACCTCCTTCAAGATACCCTGAAGCCTCTTTAATTAAAATTTTAGAAGAATTAGGCATTGGCAGACCTAGTACCTATGCACCAACTATTTCAACAATATTAAATAGGGAGTATGTAAACTTTGATAAAAAGTCTTTTGTACCTACAGAGCTAGGAAGTTTAGTAAATGATTTATTAGAAAAATATTTTAAAGATATTATCAATGAAGAATTTACAGCTGAGTTAGAGGAAAAACTAGATAAAATCGCTGAGGGTGAATATGCTTGGCAATTAGTAGTTGATGAATTCTACAAAGAATTCGATGTAGTTTTAAAGAAAGCAGAAGAAGAGATTGGCAAGATAAAAATAGAAGATGAGGTAACTGATGTAGTTTGTGAAAAATGTGGTAAAAATATGGTTGTTAAGTATGGCAGGTATGGCAAATTTTTGGCCTGCCCTGGATATCCAGAATGTAAAAATACAAAGCCCATAGTAGATGAGTTAAATGTAAGCTGCCCTAATTGCGGAGGAAAGATTGTAAGAAGAAAATCTAAAAAAGGTAGAGTATTTTATGGATGCAGCAATTTTCCAGAATGCAATTTTGTGTCATGGGATGAACCCATAGAAGAGAAGTGCCCAAATTGTGGAAGCCCAATGGTAAAGAAAAAAAACAAAAAAGGAACAATTATAAAATGTATGGACAAGGAATGTGGTTTTAGTAAAATTGAAAAAGAATAAAATATTTCTGTACTTTTTGATAAAAATATAGTAACCTATAATATATAATAAAATGTTCAGAAAGGAAAGAATATTCAATATAATTAGTCGCGATAGCGGGGTGTTTTAAATGATGAATGGTACTACTATTGTAGCTATCAGGAAAGATGGCAAGATTGCAATAGCAGGTGATGGGCAAATAACCTTTGGAAATGCAACAATAATGAAAAATACTGCAAAAAAAGTTAGAAAAATATATAATAATAATGTTATAATTGGTTTTGCGGGTTCGGTAGCAGATGCTTTAACTTTGGCAGAAGTGTTAGAGGAAAAATTAGAACAATATGGAGGCAATTTAAAAAGATCTGCTGTTGAACTAGCTAAAGAATGGAGAAGGGATAAAGTTTTAAGAAAACTGGAAGCACTGCTAATTGCAGCAGATAAGGATAATTTACTTCTTATATCTGGCAATGGAGAAGTAATTGAGCCAGAGGATGATATATTAGCTATTGGTTCTGGCGGTAATTATGCTTTAGCTTCTGGAAAAGCTCTCCTTAAGTACTCAAATCTAACTGCTGAAAAAATAGCAAGGGAATCCATACTAATTGCTTCATCTATTTGTGTATATACAAATAGCAATATAACTGTTGAGGTTATTTAAGGAGTGTGATAATATGGAACAGCTTACACCAAAACAAATAGTTGCAGAGTTAGATAAATATATCATAGGTCAGAAGGATGCGAAAAAGGCAGTTGCCATAGCCCTAAGGAATAGATATAGAAGAAACTTATTATCTAATGAATTTAAAGAAGAAGTAAAACCTAAGAATATACTGATGATTGGGGCTACAGGAGTAGGTAAAACAGAAATAGCAAGGCGACTATCAAAGTTAGTTGAGGCACCCTTTGTAAAGGTAGAGGCTACAAAATTTACTGAGGTAGGATATGTAGGCAGAGATGTGGATTCCATGGTAAGAGATTTAATAGAAGAGTCAATTAGAATGGTTAAGGTAGAAAAAATAGATAAGGTTTATGAAAAAAGTAAACTCATAGCAGAAGATAAAATTATTGAGATGCTAATTCCGTTTCCTTCAAAGAAAAAATCTGCCAACCCGCTAGAAGCATTTTTTGGTAATGTGGAGGAGGAAGATACCAGTCTTACAATGGAGAAGGAAACTATATTAAGTAGACGCAAGGAATTAAAGGAAAAATTATTAACAGGAGATTTAGATGAAGGGTTAATAGAAATTAATGTTGAAGACAATCATAATTCAACAGTTGAGTTTTTTAATGGTTTAGGTATGGAAGAATATAATATAAATATGGGAGATTTATTTGGAGATTTTTTACCTAAGAAAACCAAGAAAAAAAGAGTAACTATTAAGGAAGCCAGAAAAATCATCAGTAATCAAGAAGCTCAAAAATTAATAGATATGGATGAAGTTATCGATGTAGGTATAAGAAAATCCGAAGAAAGTGGGATTATTTTCATAGATGAAATCGATAAGATAGCTGGGAAAAACTATGGCAATGGGCCTGATGTTTCAAGAGAAGGAGTTCAAAGGGACATTTTGCCCATAATTGAAGGCACTACAATAATGACTAAGTATGGACCTGTTAAAACAGATCACATATTATTTATTGCAGCAGGGGCTTTCCATGTTTCAAAAGTTGAAGATTTAATACCTGAGATTCAAGGAAGATTTCCTATTAGGGTAGAATTAGAAAATCTTACTGAGGATAACTTTGTAGAAATATTAACTAAGCCAAAAAATGCGATAATAAAACAGTACCAACTTTTATTACAAACTGAAGGCATCAATTTAGAATTTACAGAAGAAGCTATAAAAAGGATTGCAAAAGTTGCATATATTTCTAATGAACAATCAGAAAACATTGGTGCAAGAAGACTTCAAACAGTTTTAGAAAAACTATTAGAGGATATTTCTTATGAAGCACCTGATTTGGATACAAAGGATATCATTATAGATGAAGCCTATGTAAACAATAAATTGATGAAACATATACAACAAAAAGATATATCAAAATATATATTATAAAAGAGGAGGATTTATACGATGGAAAGTTTATTACAAAAAACTAGAAGATTAAACAAAGCATTACAAAACTCAGGTCCAAAACCTGTTTCATTTCAAGAATTAAGTAAGATACTAAGTGAAATCTTAGATGCAAATGTATATATTGCTAACAAGAAAGGGAGAGTATTTGG
>DHBY01000092.1 GCA_002398845.1 Firmicutes bacterium UBA4916
GTAACGATAATATCACCTTTTTTAGCATTTTCTAATAAATAGTTTTCTATATTTTCAAAGGAGGGCATGTATTTTGCATCTACTCCATTTTTCACCAATGCATCTACTAAATCAATAGAATGTATTAGTCCAGTGTCTTTTTCTCGAGCAGCGTATATATCAGGTACAATTACTTTATCTGCATCTGAAAAGGCTTTAGCAAATCTATTTAATAGTATTTTTGTTCTAGTATAGGTGTGAGGCTGAAAAACAACCCATATATCGCTTTCTGTTGAATTCCTTAAAGCTTTTAACGAGGCCATGATTTCTGTTGGGTGGTGGGCATAATCATCAATGATTTTTACACCATTTACTAGTCCTTTTATTTCTAATCTTCTATGAGTTCCTTTGTATTCGCCAATAGATTTTAAAATGGTCTCAATAGGGACATTTAGTATATGAGTAGCTGCGATGCTAGCTAATGCGTTATAAACATTGTGAATTCCCATAACACTTAATTTTACAGGATAAAGGGATTCACCTTTTATGTTGAGCATAAAGATTGGATACCCTTCAGCGCTAAAAGAAATATTTTCAGCCGAATAATCAGCTTTATTGTTGATTCCAAAAGTTATAACATTTGCATTGGTGCCTTTAATTACTTTTTTGGAATTGGCATCATCGGCATTTATAATTAAATATCCACCATTTTGAATGTTTTTTCCATAATTAACAAAAGTGTCTACAATATGATCTATATTTCTGAAATAATCTAAATGATCTTCTTCCATATTTAAAATAATTGCTGTATTTGGATAGTATTTTAAAATATTTCCCTTATATTCACAAGCTTCTGTTAATAGATGTTCCCTAGTGCCTAGTTTTACATTTCCGCCGATTTCATCTAATTGTCCGCCAAGTAAAATTGTTGGGTTCAAAATAGAACGGTTTAATATGGTAGCGATCATACTAGTAGTCGTTGTTTTACCGTGAGTTCCAGATACTGCAATGGAGTTTTTATAATTTTTCATAAGAGCACCTAGAAATGTAGCCCTATCAACGGTTGGTATACCTTTATTTATAGCTTCTAACAATTCTTCATTATCCTTTGAAATGGCGTCTGTATATACAACTAAATCTGCATCTTTAATATTGGCTTTGCTATGGTTTATGTATATATTGGCGCCTAGAGTTTTCAATCTTTCTACAATATAACTATTGTTTGCATCAGAACCAGAAACTTTATATCCCTCTGTTAACAAAATTTCTGCTAAACCACTCATACTAATTCCACCAATTCCAATAAAATGAATGTGGGAATATTTGTGGCTATTTATGCAAAATGTAAACATAAACTTACCTCCTATGTTGTTCAAATTCATTGCTTCTTTTTTTATTATTACCAAGTTAGACATTAATATTATTTTATTCTATTTAGTTTTTTTTGCCACTGCTTGATTATATCATATTATTATAATAACAAAAAGGCAATATAGACGTAAATTTGAATAAATTATGAAAAGAATATATTAAATGTAATATATATGACAAAATTAATACCTTTTAAAGGTCAATTTCATTTAAAATTATAACATTTAGATGAAATTTTAATGAAATAAAATAAAAAAATAAAATACTTTTTAAAATAAGAAGGATTTTTAGAAAATATAGAGAATATAGTGAATATTTAAGAATATTATTTTCAATTGGACTTCTATGGAAGGTGGTGAATTTATCATTGAAAGTAACTGACGTAAGGGTAAGAAAGGTTCAAGAAGAAGGAAAGATGAAAGCCATAGTTTCTGTAACCTTTGACGATGAGTTTGTGGTCCATGACATAAAAATCATTGAAGGACAGAATGGATTATTTATTGCAATGCCTAGCAGAAAAATGGCAGATGGTGAGTTTAGAGATATTGCTCATCCAATTAATGCTGAGACAAGAAAGAAAATCCAAGATGCAATTTTTGAAGAATACGAAAAAATTATTATATCTGAGTAATTAAGGGCCGAAAGGTCCTTTTTACTTTTTAGGTTCTTAAAAATAATGGAAATTTTTATAATTAAAATGAAGATTATTGAGAAATAATATAATTTATGTGGACTTATAGGTAAAATAGGTTAAAATATTATTTGGATATATAATTACAAAACGAGGTGTTAATATGAATATTTCTATTATATTGGCGGCAGGAGAAGGAACAAGAATGAAATCCAAAATACCCAAGGTACTCCATAAGATATGTGGGAAACCAATATTGGATTATGTAATAAATGCCAGTAAAAATGCTAATGTAGAGAAAAATTATTGTATAGTTGGACACGAAGGAGAAAAGGTAAAAGAAGCAATTAAAGACTCTGATGTTATTTTTAAAACTCAGCCAATTGGTGATGGATACCCCTATGGTACAGGGTATGCAGCTATGCAAGCCATGGACTGTATAGAGGACGATAGCACAGTGGTTATACTGTATGGAGATACTCCTCTAATAACAGATAAGACAATAAAAAAACTAATAGAATATCATAAGGAAAATAAATATGATGGCACAGTTCTAACAGCTTTTTTAGATGACCCTACGGGATATGGCAGGATTATTAGGGATAGTAAAGGTCATATACTCAAAATCGTTGAACATAAAGATGCCAAAGAAGAAGAAATAAAGATAAAGGAAATTAATTCAGGCATATATTGTTTCAATGGAAGACTTCTAAAATATGCCTTGGGTAAAATTGATAATGATAATGCCCAAGGAGAATATTATATAACAGATGTGATTAAAGTCTTAAAAGAAGAAGGTTATAAAGTAGGAGCCTATGTAGTAGATGATCCAATAGAGATTCATGGTATAAATTCTAGGGTCCAATTGGCTTTTTGCGAAAAAATAATGAGAAAAAGAATTAACGAAAACTATATGATGGAAGGAGTTACTATTATAAATCCAGAAAGTATCTATATAGAGAGTGGTGCTATTATTGGAAAAGATAGTATAATATATCCGGGAGCAATAATCATTGGAGATACTGTTATCGGGGAAGATTGTATAATTGGTGAGAATTCAAGAATAGAGAATAGCAAGATAGGGAACAAAGTAGAAATATACTCATCAACTATTACGGATAGTACAGTAGACTATGGATGCCATATAGGACCCTATGCACACCTTAGACCTAATAGCCATTTAGGTAAAAATATAAAGATTGGCAATTTTGTAGAAGTTAAAAATTCTAAAATTGGAGATAATTCTAAGGCAGGGCATTTAGCCTATATAGGAGATGCAGATGTAGGGAAAAACGTAAATGTTGGTTGTGGTGTAATATTTGTAAATTATAATGGCCGTTCAAAATTTAGAACTCTAGTTGAAGATAATGCATTTATTGGCAGCAATTCTAATTTAGTAGCACCTGTAGTTGTGAAAGAATGGGGTTATATAGCGGCAGGTTCAACTATTACCGATGAGGTAGAAAAAGGAAGCTTATCTATTGCTAGGGCAAGGCAGGTAAATAAAGAGGGATGGGTAGATAAAAAAGGCTTTAATAGGGGTAAATAAACTATAGGAGGAATTAAAAATGGACTTAAACAGAGGTGGTATAAAAGTATTTTCGGGAAATGCCAATATGGAGTTGGCAAAAAATATATGTAAAGAGTTA
>DHBY01000027.1:0-1259 GCA_002398845.1 Firmicutes bacterium UBA4916
TGAAATACTTAGGCTATTTATGGAATAAGTCAATAAATCGTAAGATATCTTTATTTATCAATGTTTACTCGTCGTTTTTCTTTTCTATGTCATCTATGCTTACCTTTAAGAAAGTAGGCTATTTTGTTTTTATGCTTCAAAAGACCCTGTAAGCTAGGTTTTATCATTGAGAATATAATTGGACAATAACCACTTCTGGCCTGTTATTAATTCTTACAGGAATTATGCTGTTTCCAATACCACGACTGACAATCATCGTAGTATTGGCTTCATGATATTCTCCTGCATCATATTTTGGGAAAAACCCCTGATTTGGAGCAATAACGCCCCCTATAAAAGGAATTCTGAACTGCCCGCCATGTGCATGACCACTGAGAACTAAATCAATGTCATTTTTTACATATACTCCAAAGAATTCTGGTCTGTGCGACAATAAAATCTTGAACCCATCTTTTAAATTCATATTGTAAAGTTTAGCCTCTAGCATGCTCTCTTGAAGGTAAGGAGCCTGATCTGAAAAATCAGGATCGTCCAAACCAATCAGTTGAATGCTGTCTTTATCATTCGATATTGTAATCACCTCATCACGTAATACAGTGACACCTGCGTCGAGCAATTGTTCTTCCAGTTCATAGTAGATATCTCCAATCCATGCCTCATGGTTGCCTGTCACATAATAGCACGGAGAAATTTTTACCGCCTGTTGAATAAACTTTATTGCAATGTCTATGTCCATGTGATTTGAATCTACCAGATCACCAGTAATAACAATGATATCAGGATTCTCCTCTTTCAAGATTTTAATTGTTTTCGAATTATCCTCTCCAAATTCTGAATTATGCAAATCTGCAATCTGTGCAATCTTATATCCTTCAAATGCAACTGGCAAACGCTCCAAAGTTATCTTATAACGAGTGGTGCCTACTGTAAGATTACCCCAGACGGTTATACCTCCAAAAACAGCCAATAAGATTAGAATTGTAATTATGATGATTCTTTTTGATTTATTATTATTTTTCATTTTTTTCAATCCAAATAACCTCCATAAATCCAAATTTGCTATTTTCTCTTAGAACTGTACTTTTTATTTTTTCTCTGGTTGCCATCTTCACCCTTTATAACATTACTTCTATTTGCCTTCTCAATCTGTACTGCCTTAAACTGTTCATCACTTATAATAGAAGGATTATTATCTTCAGAAATATAATGAGCTTCGTACTTCCCTGAATTTAATAGTCGAACTATTCCTATATATTTTT
>DHBY01000027.1:1422-2798 GCA_002398845.1 Firmicutes bacterium UBA4916
ATATTTTTCATTACTTAACATTACATCAATTGTCCTTTTACTCCACTTATCTTTTCCAGTTGGGGATTTAATACCAAGCTTTTCTAACTCTTCAATTATTCCTATAATACTTTTGCCTTGAAGGTAAAAATCAAATATTAGCTGTACATTTTTAGCCTCTTCATCATCTATAATAAGACTGCCATCAACATCATTTTTATAGCCATAACATTTACGGTTATACAGCTTTGAAGTGCCTTGTGCCGCTCTTTGTTTAATACCCCATTTTATATTATCACTTCTAGATTCATTTTCCGCCTGTGCAATAGCTTCGATGATAGATATCATAAGGTCACTATCTGTATTTGCAGTATCTAGATCTTCTTGCTCAAATATTACACGAACTCCTAACGTTTTTAGTTGATTTAATGCTTCAAGTGTATCCACTGTATCTCTACCAAATCGGCTAATACTCTTAGTGAGTATTATATCTAGATTATGGGAGTTGCAATCTTCAAGCATACGAGAGAACTCTTTGCGAGAAGAACCGGTTTTCCCAGAGGCAATATCCATATAAACATCAACAAGTAACCATTGAGGCGTGGCCGCAGTTACCCTTGTAAGGGCAGATACTTGAGCAGTAAGGCTTTTCAATTGTTCAAAACTATTACTACTGACCCGGCAGTAAATACCTACTCTTTTCTCTCGTTTTGGAGGTTTAGGTGGTATAAAATGAACTTTTGGGTTTTTAGACATGTTCTACCTCCAAATTAATATTTTTTATAAACAATCAACATAAAAAGTATTATTAATTTCTTTCATTTTCTTTTTTATTAATAACTTAAGAATAATAGCAATAAATATTATTACAGCAGTACCCCACCCATATACTTGAATACTCATGTGCCAAGGTGTCGATTGAATCTCATATAAACCTGGATTATTTCTAAAATCAAAATATGTATATATACTATGAGCAATAAACACACCGATAAATGAACCAATTAAACAATTCAAGAAATTATTTATTTTTTTAAACATGCTGATCCCCACTTCCAATTCATATAAAATAAAGCCTTAAAATTTTATAAACGTACACACTGACTATTCAACATATAGCAAAACATTATTTATGATATGTAGGCTATTTAAAATATCTTATCACATCTATCCTATCTCCACAACCCTACCAATCCATCTAATCTGTCAACTCAACCCTATGGCAATTTTAGTCTTTGATATGTTTCCTCAACCACTAAAAATAAGGGTTTCCCAGCATTATCAGCTCTAGAAAATAATCTAGAAAAACTAACTACACTTGGAAACCCTTGATTTATCAATGTTTTAAATACACCTTATTTTTATACCCTTGACATCAATACCACCGTCTCAACATG
>DHBY01000052.1:0-77750 GCA_002398845.1 Firmicutes bacterium UBA4916
CATTTTATATATACCCCTTTGTAAATATTTAGAACAGGCTTTCTATTCACATATTTAATTAAGGAAATCCTATAGACTATAAAAACAGTACTGATTATATATATACAACATAAGTTCCTATAATCCTTCATTTTTTTAAAAAATTTTTAAAACTTTGTTAAAATAGTTAAATTTATATATTAGGAAAGAAAAGAAGTGTTGAGTATGCAACACTTCTAATCTAATATTTCTTCACCAAAGTTTTTCTTCATACGATCTATTACTATGCCGGCAGTTTCTTCTACTGCCTTATTAGATACATCTATTACCTTACAATTTAGCTTTTCCATTATTTTCTTAGAATATTCAAGTTCTAGTTTTATTCTTTCTATACTTGCATAGTTAGCATTATTGCTTAGCCCCAAGGATTTGAGTCTTTCTTGTCTTATTTCGTTTAGCTTAAAAGGATTGGCAATAAGTCCAAAAACCCTTCTAACATCTTTTAAGAACAATTCTTCAGGAGCAGGCACTTCTGGAACTAATGGTACATTGGCTACCTTAAAGTTTTTATGTGCTAAATACATACTCAAAGGGGTTTTTGAAGTCCTTGATACTCCCACCAATACAATATCGGCTTTTTTAATCCCTCTTGTATCCTTCCCATCATCGTATTTTACAGCAAATTCTACAGCTTCTACTTTTCTAAAATATTTTTCATCTAATCTCCTTATAAGCCCTGATTCCCTTTTTGGCCCATATCCTAATACCTCTTCTAGTGCATTTAATGCTGGAGTCATCAAATCAACTACTGGAATATTGAACTTCTTTCCCATTTCAATTATAAAATTCCTTAACCTTTCAATAACTATCGTATATATTATTATACTTTTTTCATGTTCTGCTTCTTCAAAAACTTCTTGGATTTGTTCTTCATAAGTTATATAGGGAAATCTTCTTACCTCGCATCTTTCAGGGTCAAATTGGCTTACTGCTGCTCTTGCTACTTGTTCTCCAGTTTCTCCAATGGAATCTGATAATACATATATTGTAATACTCTTGTCCATAACTTCCCCCCCTATTCATTATTTCCTAAATCAACAAAAAGTCTAGTAATGGTTGTCTTTGTAATCCTTCCCACTATCTTATAAGCCTTTTCACCATTCTCTTTTTTTACTTTTTCTACCACTGGAAGGCTATCTACCTCATGGTCTATTAGCTTTACAGCTGCTTCTAAAACACTTTCTTCTAAAGTAGTTACTACAATATTAGGCATTCGAGTCATTATTACAGCTACAGGTGTTTTATGTATGTTTAAACCTCCAATAGCATTTTTTAGGAAATCCTTTCTAGATACAACCCCTGTTAAAAATCCATTGGATGTAACAAAAATAGTGCTTATATCCTCCAAAAACATAGTCACTATAGCATCATAAATACTAGTTTCTTCATCTACTATTACTGGTACTGATTTTCTTTCTGATACCATAATCCCTTTAATTTTTTCTGATATAAAGCTAAGGGTCGTCTTTCCAGTATAAAAATATCCTACCTTTGGTCTAGCATCTAATATCCCTGACATAGTAAGTATGGCTAAGTCTGGACGAAGAGTAGATCTTGTCAATTTTAATTTTTTCGCAATATTCTCGCTAGTAATGGGTTGATTATACTTAACAATATCTATAATTTTTTCTTGTCTTTCACTTAATTGAATAAAAATCACCACCCCTTTTATACAATTATCAATTTCAAATTGACAATTCATACCTGTGGTATCAACCATGAACGCAGTTATTTAATACGTTCATGGTGATATTAATTAATTTATTTAATTAACTTTGATAAATCACAAATCATTAACATGGTCTTAGATATTTTACCTAATAAATTTAATCTATTCTCCCTAATACTTTCGTCCTCTACCATTACCATTACATGGTCAAAGAAGTTATCTACTGGCTCTTTTAATACTATAAACTGTTCTAGTGCCTTGGCATATTCTTTTTTATTTAGCCAAGCTAATACTTTTTCTTCTATACTGTTGAAAGCCTCATACAGTTCTATTTCCTCTTCTTCTACTAATAAATCCCGCTTTACTTCAGTGGATTTAGATTTTTCAGCTAAATTAATAACCCTATTAAATGTTGATAATACTTCTGTCAATCCTTCTTTATTAAGGTATTCATTTAATTTGTCAGCCCTAATCTTTAAATCATAAGCATCATCAATTCCCGTACTTATTACTCCATCAACTATATCATATCTAATTCCCATATCTATAAACATATTTTTTATCCTACCATTGAAGAATTGAATAATATCACCTTTCACGCTCTTATAGTCAAATACAAGACCATTTTCTTCGACATATATATAAAGTGCAAAATCAATTATATCCCCTAAATTAAGGTTCAACTTTTTATCTAATATTACATTGATTATGCCTAAGGCTTGCCTTCTAAGGCCATAAGGGTCCTGAGAGCCTGTTGGCTGTATTCCAATAGCAAATGAACCTACTATGGAATCTAACTTATCTGCAATGCTAAGTATAGCTCCTGCTGTAGTTGTAGGTAATTCATCTCCTGCAAACCTAGGTAAATATTGCTCATATATAGCGGCGCTTACAATTTCGTTTTCTCCTGATTGCTTTGCATATTCCATTCCCATTTTCCCTTGTAATTCAGTAAACTCATCTACCATCTTGGTAACTAAATCTGCCTTGGAAAGATAAGCAGCCCTTTCTATATTTTTTCTTGTCTCTTCTCCTACCTCTAAATACTCTCCAATCTTTATAGCCAATTTTTGTACTCTTATGGTTTTATCATATAATGTACCTAGCTTTTCTTGAAATACAATATATTTTAATTTTTCTACATAGTTTTCTAAAGGAACATCTATATCTTCATAGTAAAAAAACTTTGCATCCTCAAGTCTAGCCCCTAGGACCTTTTCATTTCCCCTAATTACCGTTTCTATATGCTCTTCATTACCATTTCTAACGGTAATAAAATAAGGTAATAACCTATTTTTATCATTTACTACAGGGAAAAAGCGAAGATGTTCTTTCATTGGAGTTATGATTACATCCTTAGGTAGCTTTAAATATTCTTCCTTTATTCTGCCTATTATTGGTGTTGGGTATTCAACTATATTAGTAACTTCATCTAATAGTTCCTCATCTAATAATACGTTTCCACCTTTCTCCTTGGCTAGTTTTTCCGAACCGTATTTTATAATCTCTTTTCTTTTCTTTTGATCTACAATACAATAGTTGTCTTTTAGGACATCAAAATATTCATCAACTGATTTAATTTCTATATTTTTTCTTCCTAAAAATCTATGACCATTAGTCCTGTTCCCTACTGGTATTCCTTCTAAATCAAATGATACTATTCTATCATTAAAGAGGGACACTATCCATCTAATTGGTCTAGCAAATCTTAAGTTCTTGCCCCCCCATTTCATGGATTTTGGGAAAACTATGGATTTTATTATATTTGCCATATTTTCTGCCAATACCATTTCTGTATGCTTACCTTCTTTTATTACATTTCCATATATATATTCTTCACTATTGTGTTCTCTTATAGATATTTGTTCTAATTCTATGCCCTGCCCTTTCATAAATCCTTCTAAAGCTTTAGTTGGATTCCCTTGATTATCATATGCAATCCTTTTAGCTGGACCCTTAACCGTTTCTTCTATGGTATCTTGTTTTTCATTTAAACCATCTATTATTAACACTAATCTTCTAGGAGTTGCATAAAGCTCTATATTTTCATATTTTATTCTTTCATTCTCTAAGACTTTTCTAGTGCTATCTCCTAATTGTTCTAATGCCGAATTTATAAGCCTTGCTGGCAGTTCTTCTGCTCCTATTTCCAATAAATATTTATTGTTCATTTTTTGCTCCCCCTTCTTTTAATAGAGGATATCCTAAATTTTCCCTCTGCTCTATGTATTTAGATGCAACTAATTTAGCTAAAGATCTGACTCTACTTATATAGTGAGTCCTTTCTGTTACAGATATAGCTCCTCTTGCATCTAGCACATTAAAGGTATGAGAACATTTAAGCACATAATCATAGCTAGGCATAACTAATCCTTCTTCTATGATATTTTTAGCTTCTTCTTCATATATATCAAATAAAGTTTTAAGGGTGTCTATATTTGCTTTTTCAAAGCTATATACCGAATGTTCATATTCAGCCTTTTTAAATATATCTCCATAGGTAATATTCTCATTCCATTTTATGTGGAATATATCATCTACATCTTGAATATACATGGCTATTCTTTCTAAACCATAGGTAAGCTCTGCTGATTCTAATTCACAGTTAATACTTCCCACTTGTTGGAAATAAGTAAACTGAGTAATTTCCATGCCATCTAGCCATACTTCCCATCCTAAGCCCCAAGCACCCAAGGTAGGAGCTTCCCAATTATCTTCAACAAATCTTATATCATGTTTCAATGGATCTATACCTATGACCTTTAAACTTTCTAGGTAAAGGTCTTGTACATCATCTGGTGATGGCTTTAATATTACTTGAAGTTGATGGTGTTGATATACTCTATTAGGATTTTCTCCATATCTAGCATCTGCTGGTCTCCTTGATGGTTCCACATAAACTACTTTCCATGGTTCTGGTCCTAAAGATCTCAAAAAAGTGTGAGGATTCATTGTCCCTGCGCCTTTTTCTACATCATAGGGTTCTAGTATCGTACATCCTTTGCTGCCCCAATAGTCTAATAATTTCAGCATTAAATCCTGAAAATACATATTTAAACCTCCTTATTTACCTTCATTTTAAAAACAAAAAAACCCTTACATCCCCTATAGGGGCGAAAGGTTACTCCCGCGGTTCCACCCTACTTAATACCAATTTGGTATTCCCTCTATAATTATGCTCAGAAGTGCCTTTCATCAACACTATTATACTAGGCTCCCACCAACCCTAGCTCGCTTCTATATGCATATTGACTCCTTCCTTCTTCATAGCATGCTTTATTTTAAATCCCTATACAAATTATAATTTAACAAAAAACTAAAGAGTTGTCAATACGGTTATTTTTCGTCATCTTCTTGTTCTTCATTCTTAAACTTTATGTTTTTTTCTACTAAATTATTTACATTGATTATTTCTCCATCTTCTTTTTGAATCTCAATACTACATTTCGATAGTATAGCAGAACTTAAACCAATTAATGCTAAAGGTGCCGATATAGCAGTTCCTAATGCTGCTGCAGTTATTGGTATATTCATAATAGTTTTTCCATCTTTACTAATGGTAATCTTGGTTACATTTCCTTTTCTTACTATTTCCCTCACTTTTTCAGTCATACGTTCACCTTTATCTGAAATATTATCTGTCCAAGTCTTTTGACCTTCTTCAATAAAGATTATAGCTTCCACCACATCACCATTGGCATGTTCTATTGCTTCCTTTGCTTCCTTAAAGGTAGCACCAGTTCTAGCTACTACAGTGTCAATTTGTTCTATTGTAATATCCATTATTAAACGCCTCCATTATTTTTCATTGATTTTAGCATGTTTAATGAATTAAATTTTTTTCTGTCTATCTTATTTAATATGTATTCTACCATAATTTCATGTAATTTAAACATAACATCTTTAGGAATTTCTATATGCGATAACTTGTCCAATGGTGTATATAATAGGATTTTCATCGCTTTATACATAGGCAAATCCATATTTTCACATAAAGGTTCTACAGAAAAACAATTAGAACAAATTATTCCTCCTTGTACTATACTGAATTTAAACTGAGAAAATTTATCTCTTCCACACACTACACATCTATCTAAATAAGGTTTATATCCTAAAAAGGAAATATATTTAAGTTCATAGGCTAATATGAATTTTATAAAATCATGATCTAGCTTCGACAATACCTTTAACCCTTTTTTTAAAAGCAAAAACAATTTCTGATTTTCTTCTTCTTCTAAAGTTGATAAATTCACTAGCTCTAATAGATAAGAGCCATACATCATCCGATTTATATTTTCCCTAATAGGATAAAAGGAATCTATAATATCGGCTTGATTAATATAATAAAAATTCTTGCCTTTAAAGAGATAATAATCATTGTAAGAAAACGGCTGAGTGTTGGCAATCAATTGAGATTTAGGCTTATAAGCACCTCTTGCCATGGTGCTAATTTTCCCATGTTTTTTTGTAAATATAGTTAATATTTTGCTAGTCTCTTTAAATCTAAATTCTTTTATCACTATTCCTTCTGTTTTTATATACATATTATTTATACCTTCCTATTTATAGCCAAAATATCGTACCTTTCCTTCCTTTTCCCTCCAGTTCTTTTCTACTTTTACCCATAGCTGCAGATTAACTTGACTACCTAATAATTTTTCAATATCTATTCTTGCATTTTTGCCAATTGTCTTTAGCATTTGCCCACCTTTACCAATTACTATTCCTTTATGGGATTCTTTTTCACAATAAATGGTTGCATGAACATCTATTAAATTCTTGTCTTCTCGTTCAGAAATTTTATCTATATCGACATAGATACCATGAGGTACTTCTTCCTGCAAATTTTCTAAAGCCTTCTCCCTAATTGTCTCTGCAATTATTAATCTTTCTGGTTGATCTGTAATCATATCATTGGGAAAATATTGAGGCCCTTCTGGTAATATATCTTTTAATAAAGCTATATAACTATCAACATTGGTATCATTTATTGCCGATATAGGTATAATACTGTAGAACATACCCATATTTTTATATTTGAGTATTAACTGATTTATTTCATCTTTATTTAATTTATCGATTTTATTTATCAATAATATAATAGGAGTTTCTATACCCTTTAATTGTTCAATAATATAGCTATCTAACTTACCAGTTTTCATGCTCTCATCTACCATAAAGGTTACAATATCTACTTCCTCCAATGTGCTTTTTGACACCTTTAACATATATTCTCCTAGTTTGTTTTTAGGCATTTGAATCCCTGGCGTATCTAAAAATACCATCTGGCATTCTGATTCTGTATATACTAGTTGAATTTTATTTCTAGTAGTTTGGGGCTTATCAGATATAATAGATATTTTCTCTCCTATTATTCGATTAAGTAATGTAGATTTGCCTACATTTGGTCTCCCGACGACCGTTATAAATCCAGATTTATACACTTTATCACTCCTATAACTTTTATTTCAAATCTTCTGGCCCAAAACTGTGGGGTAGTAAATCACCTAATTTATATTCTTTATAGTCATCTTCGGAATTAGCCACTATAATAGCAGCATCCTTGCCAAATTCTCTTATTACTTGCCTACAAACTCCACAGGGATATGTAAAATCCGAATCTCCAACTACTGCTATAGCTTTTATCTTTGTATGACCTTCTGATACAGCTTTAAATATAGCAGTTCTTTCTGCACATATGGTGGGGGAATAGGAGGCAATCTCAATATTACATCCTGTGAAAACCTCTCCATCTTCTGTTAAAACTGCAGCACCAACTCTAAATTTCGAATAAGGAACATAAGCTTTTTGTTGTGCTTCTAAAGCTTTTCGTATTAATTCTTTCTTTTCCATAGAAACCACCCCTAATCTTCCTTTATTTGCTATTCAATATCTATATTTGGCCTGGTATTTACAACCTGTATCCATGTGACTCCAGGATTTAAAACTATTTCGTTTCCTTTTTCATCATAATAATAGGTTTTACTATTTCTAGATTTTTTTGACCATTTAATATCTATACCCTTACCATTAGTTATATATTTACCCTTTCCCTCACCTATTAAATCTATTGAAAGCCTTCCTTCATTGTCAATAACTTTAGTTTTTGCTTCTTGTATAATAATATTCTTTGCTTTGACTGGTAAGTTTTCTAGTTCATCATAATGGCCTTTACCATCCTTTTTACGATAGTATGTTTTTTCTTCTTCATTATAAGTATAAAGGGTTGTGTTGTTTTTATAATAATTAATAAGTATTTTATTAGCTGAAAATCCTTCTATATCCGTATCATCTTCATGAAACTTAAACCCCTTATAGTCTCCATTGGGTTTATAACCCCTTTCCTCCCCAGTTTTTCGAATTGCCTCCATGCTTGTATAGGTATTATGAGGGGCTTTTTTACCTACTTTATTGTTCTTCCATAGCACCTTATTTGAACTAGATAGTCCGTCTATATCTGCGATTTTCAATTGGATTATGTCTTGTTTTGCCCTAGCACTTCCTCCAACTCTTACATATATAGGATCATATTCAAGTAAGGTCGTTACGAAATAGGGCCTAGAGCTTCTTACTGGGCCTATGGATTCTGGTTCATTTATTAAATATATTCCCATATATCTAGTATAAGGAGCCTCTACCATAAATTCATATACAATTTCTGCTTGACTAAGGCCAGATTGCCATCTTGCCTTCGGATGATTATCAAACATTATAGCAATAGGTCTTCTATTTACTTTGTCCTCTGGTGCATATAACCCACTTATAGGAGATGGTATACCTTCTTTTTCTTCTTTAATTTCTTCCTCTTCTATATCCTCTATTGTATTTTCTTCCTTTAAAATTTCATCTTCTATTTCTGTTATATCATCTTTTTTACATCCGCATAATAAGCTTAGCGATAAAATCATTAAAATGATTATAAGTTTTTTCATCTTCCATCCCCCTATTATCCTATTATTTGAAATACTAATATTCCAACTAATATTCCTAGTAAGGCTCCAGATATTACTTCGAACAAGCTATGTATTTTCCCTTCTATCCTACTTTCTCCTACCAAAAAAGCCATAAAATAAGAGAGAGTTGATACAAGCATGTTATCGGCTAGAAATGCTATTATAGTGGCAATACAAAAAGATACTGCTGCATGGCCGCTAACAATGCCACCTTGAAAAGGTGTGCCCTTTCCTTTATAAAATCTACTTTTTATGCCAATGGTTAATAATATTACCAAGGCTAATGCTACAAAAGTTAAATAGATAGGGGAGTTTTTTATCTTAAATAATACACGATTCGTATAAGGATTTAGCCTATCGAAAAATAGCAAGTAGCCTACTATTAACGAGTTAATGGCTGCTATTAATACAGCTCCTGCAGCTATATCTTTTGCTAAACGTGCCAAAGGATGAAAATCATCTGTAATCAAATCCACTGTCTTTTCTATAGCTGTATTTATCATCTCTGTTATTAATACAAGAGCTATAGCAAAAAACAATATTAATAGCTCAACCTTTGAAAAATCAAAGAACAAACTCGATAAAATAACTATAATTGCTATTACTAAATGAACTTTCATGTTTCTTTCAGTTTTTAAAGTATATATTATGCCAGACACTGCATAATTAAAACTTTCTATTAGAGATCTTGACTTCATTTTTTATATTAATCTTCCCTTTCTTCTTTAAATATTTTTAATTTCTTCATTACATCTTTCTCTTTTTGTCTCATAATTTCTTTTTCATCTTCTTCCATATGGTCATAGCCTAATAGATGAAACATGCTGTGGGCAGTTAAATAGGATATCTCCCTAAGTAAAGAATGTCCGTATTCTTTAGATTGTTCAAGAGCCTTTTCCGCTGAAATTATTATATCTCCTAACAAAGGTAGTGGCACTAAAAAGTCTTCCTCTCCCATAGGAAATGAAAGTACATCCGTTTCTCTATCAACATTTCTATATTCTCTATTTAATGCTCTTATCTCTTTATTATCAACAAATGATAGACTGATTTCATAGTTTAAAGACTTGCCTTCTAGTATTAAACATTCTTTGATAACTTCTTTTAAGATATCATATATATTTTCATCAATTTCAACTTTATCCTGTCTATTATCAATATATATTTTCATTTATAACTCTCCTTTTTCTTTTGCTAAATCTAAATTAGGGTATTCTATCCTTTCGTGAAAAATTCCTATTAAAATGGATGAAAAAGCATTGGCAATTATATTTAAATCCTTTAATGTTAAATCACATTCCTCAAGCTGGCCATCTTCCAATTTCCCTTTTATTATATTTCTTATCATCTCTTCTATATTCTTTTTTGTAGGCTCTTTAATAGATCTAACTGCAGCTTCTGTAGAATCAGCTAACATGATTATTGCAGCTTCTTTGGTCTGAGGTTTTGGACCCTTATATCTAAAATCTTCTATTTTTACCTCATTTAATTCATCCTGTTTTTTTGCCTTATGATAAAAAAACATAACAGCTGTGTCTCCATGATGCTCAGCTATAATATCTATTATTTCCTTTGGTAACTTATATTTTTCTCCTAAAAGAATACCATCTTTAGTATGATTGGTAATTATTAATGTGCTCATACTAGGTTTAAGTTTATCATGAGGGTTGTCCATACCCAATTGATTTTCTTTAAAAAAATATGGCCTACTAAGTTTCCCAATATCATGATAATAAGCACCTACTCTTGCTATAAGCGGATCTGCGCCAATGGTTTCTGCTGCTCTTTCACTTAAGTTCCCAACCACTATACTATGATGATAAGTACCAGGTGCCTCAAGCAATAACCTTTTTAAAAGAGGTTGGTTAGGGTTTGATAATTCTAATAATTTTAGTGGTGTTACTATTTTAAATAAGTTTTCCCAAATTGGCAGGGTCCCAATAGTCAATACTGCACAAAAGATTCCATTAATAAAACCATATCCGCCTTTTACTAGTATATCCATTAATTCAAATTTTTTAATCAATCCAAAAGAGATTATGGTAAATAGATTAGCAACACCTATTATTATACCGTCAACTAAAATATCATATCTCTGCTGCTGTCTAGTAACCATAAAAGCTCCAATGCTACCGCCTATTAAATACATAGCTATAATAGTACCGTCAAGTTTTAATATAAAGTTTAAAATAGAACATATGAAAATATTTACAATAAGTGATAATCTTATATCAATTAAAATAGCAATTAATAATGTTGCAGCTGAAATAGGCATTATATAAGGGGAAATATTATATGCACCTTCAGATATCAGTATTATAGAAATTATTATTATAATTAAAGTTAAGAGCTTATTTCCATCTATTATTTCCTTATTAAAGAGATAGATATAGCCAAATATTATTATCTGTAATAACAATATAAGTATCACAATACCTATTACTGTTCTTTTATCGTATCCTTCCTTTTCCTTTAACAGTCCAGATTCTTTTATCAAAGCAAAAGTATTATAATCTATAGCATCCCCCTTTCTCACAATTACCTGATGCTCTTTGACTATTACTGGTTCAACTTTTGATATTTCTTCATCCTTTTTTCGCTCTGTTGCTTCTTCATCTATGAATTTATTTGGTTGTATAATGTTAGTTATAAGAGAGATGCCTAATTTTTTTTCACCTTCGCTAAGATCCATGGTTTCAAATATCTTCTCTATGTTTTCCTTTTCATACTCTAAATCTTCTTCTTTTATACCTGCCCCCATTATCTGATTGATTAAATCATTTATGCTATTCTCAAAAGCATCTAACTCTTCAGGTTTAAGCCTTAATGCAGTATAATATTCATTTTTAGAGAGAAGAATCCTTGAGTCTCCTCCTAATAACTTAACTTTTTGGCTTAAACTATTAGTTTCATCAATTTGTAATTCTCGTACCCTATCAAAGAACTCTTTTATAGTGTTTTTCATATTCATTTGGACAGAGGGGCTTAATCTATATTTAGGCTCAACTTTGTTTGCTGCCTCTCTTTTTAATTTTTCAGTTGTATTTTTATCAACTATATCCTTGGTTGCCCTAATTTCTAAGGGCGCCACATCCCCTACCCTAACATTAATTCTTTTAGTTTCTAATTTTTGAATAGTTATAAAAAAAAGTACTGCTGTAAAACATACAAGCAATAATCCATTTAAATAATTTTTATTCATCCTGATATTTTGAGATAATTTTTTTGTTTTTTTGGCCTTTTTACTCCCCGTTTTTTTCTCCATTTGGGATATCCCCCTTATTTATCTCACTTTTTTTCATAGTTTTCATATGCTTCGATTATCTTTTGTACTAGCGGATGTCTTACAATATCATATTTTGTTAAATAAGTAAAATCTATACCATCTATATTAGAAAGAATCTCTGCCACAGTTACTAATCCTGAAGATCTCCCTTTAGGTAAATCTATTTGTGTTATATCTCCAGTTATTATAGCTTTTGAACCAAATCCTAATCTAGTTAAAAACATTTTCATCTGTTCATTAGTAGTATTTTGGGCCTCATCTAATATTACATAAGCAGAATCTAAGGTTCTTCCTCTCATATATGCTAAAGGTGCAACTTCTATAAGACCTTTTTCCATTAGTTTTAAATAAGTTTCAAAACCTAATATATCAAATAAAGCATCATAAATTGGTCTAAGATATGGATCGACTTTTTCTTGCAGATCTCCTGGTAAAAAGCCTAAATTTTCTCCTGCCTCTACAGCTGGTCTTGTTAATACTATCCTATTTACCTCTTTGTTCTTAAATGAATTTACAGCCATTGCCATAGCTAAATATGTTTTGCCTGTGCCTGCTGGACCAATACCAAAAACTATATCGTTATTTTTTATTCCATCTACATATCTTTTTTGTCCTAAGGTCTTAGGTTTAATGCTTTTGCCCGATGCAGTAATACAAAGCACATCATTTAACAGATCTTTAACCTTTTCTTCTTTTCCCTCTAAAATCAATTGGATGGTATATCTTAATTCTTGTTTAGTTAGTTTTTTCTGAGTTTTTATTATTTCCACTAGTTTTTGAATTAATCTTTCTCCTAGTTCAGCTGAGAGTTCATCACCTATTACGATAACTTTACCTTCCCTTAAAATTATCTCTACGCCTAGTTCCTTTTCAATTATCTTTATATTTTCATCTAACTTTCCAAATAATTCGGATATAATTTGGTTATCCTCAATAAATACTTGTCTTTCTTGTTTGTCTTTTGCCAAGTTTAATCCTCCTTCTAGTTTGTGTTAATTATTTGTTTTTCCCCAATATCTTCAATTGCCTCTATTACAACAACGGTTGATAGTATACCGTCTTCTACATAATATTTTACATCTTTTGATTCTATTTGTGCTTTTTCAGGTAGCTCTTTGTTTAGTTCTTTTACCGCTTTAATATGGGTAGACTTTTTCAAAAAATCTATATTTTGTTTTGTTTCCTTTATTTCTACCTCATTATACTCATATACCAATAGTTTAATAGGTAGGTTGGTATTTTTTTTAAATAATTTAACTTCCCTTACCTCTTCTATATAGTCTTTAAAGGGAATTTCACCTTTGGAAAATCGAAGCCCTTTTTCTCCAAATTTTAATTCTCTCATTTCCATAGACCTTCCAGTCTCTTCTTTTATACTCTTTATTATAGGTTCATCTAATCTATATGAATATACTGTTTTAGCTAAAACTTCTCCATCTGAGTGAACAAAAATATATTCTCCTGAATTTTCATCAGAAATTACACCACTAATAAGGACATCTCCCTTATCAACTATATCACCTTTTCTAACTACCGCATTACCATTTCTTGCAATAACTTTAACTATTACACCTTTTTTATTAGCTACAATATTACAAGGTGTAGCTATATCTATCTTTTCTGGAGGTAAATCCTGTTCCTTTACTTCTATTATTAGCTTTGTTCCTTTTATATCTACGGATACAAAGGAAAAATTATCAAACTGATCTAAAAGAAAATGTTTTGTATAATCCTTGTCTATATTATACTTTATTATACCAGATTTTATATTTTCTTTTTCCAATACTTTAATAATGTCCTGAGTTTTTATTTTTTCATTTCCTGTGACTTCAATATTCCAAATGAAGGATGATAAGAATATAATTAAGCCTAGAAAAATAAGTATTCCAAAGCCAAGCATTTTCCGAGCCCTTAGCTTATAAAGGATAAAAGGTAATCCCTTTTTCTCTATTATTTCAACCCTACAACCTACCTTTTTTATCACTTCTTTTAAAGCCTTAAAGCCCTCAATGCTTGCTTTCATTTCCAATACCGTATAGTTAACCCTCTTAATGTCCCATAAGTAAATATCATTGGTTGCAGCCAAGTTTAGAAACCTCTCCAGGGTCAATCCCTCAACCTTAATAATAACATATCCCCTTAAATAATTCCATGTTTTTATAACTTGCATAAATACACCCCTTAGCAGATTATTTCTACTTTTTCAATAAGCCCAACTACAATTATTTCTTCGGAAAGTATTGTTTTTAACTCCATATTGTTTCCTGATATTTTAACTATACCTACATTTGAATTGATTCTAAGGGTTTCCTGTGTATATTCAATAATCCCTTTATGATTGGATATATTAAGCTGTATATTCCCAATAATTGTGATCTTAGGCAAATCTAGCACCACATCCTTAGGTAATTCTAATGCTTCTGATAGATTATATTTTAAATTTTCCATATTGCTTTTCACACCCTTTGCCCTCCCTTGTAATAATTTTATGCCTAATCCAATATGAGTATTACATGGCAATAGAAAAAAGCATGTAGTTTTCTACATGCTTTTTCTATTTCTAAGGCTTTTAGGTTCAGATAATATTTCTGAATATATTATGCCCCTCAAAATATCTTCCTTCATTTGTTTTTTTGATTTTCTTAATTTAGTATCGCTGATTTTCTTCTCTACCCTTGATTTAATTTCTTCTTTATAAGGTTCAGTAAATATGGGCTCTTCCCATCGGGATTTCATTTCAAAGGATATTCCCTTTTCTTCAGGTTTTTCTTTTTCTTCCTTTATTATATTATCAGTTCTTTGTTTTACATTGGGACTCGAAATTTTTTTATAAGGAATAGTTTCACCCACCTTAGTAGACTTTTTATTTAACTTTTCCGCTCTCTTTGCCCTTGATTCATCTATCTTCTTTTTATCCTTCATGCTCTTTAAAATTAAATCTATTGCTGTTATGAATATAAAAAAGAGAAAGCTTTTTGGGAACATAAACTTGCCCCCCTATTCTTGTTTTTTATCATCATCAGCCATCTTGGATATTGAACTTCTCATATCCGTATCAGCTAATATATTTTTCATATTATAATAATCCATAAATCCCATATTACCTTCTTTTAATGCATTAGCTATAGCAAGCGGAACCTGTGATTCTGCCTCTACTACCTTAGCTTTCATGGCTTGAACCTCTGCTACCATCTCTTGTTCTTTTGCTACTGCCATGGCCCTTCTTTCTTCTGCCTTAGCTTGGGCTATACGTTTGTCAGCCTCGGCTTGGTCTGTCTGCAATTTTGCCCCTATATTACGTCCTACGTCAACGTCTGCAATATCGATGGATAATATTTCAAAAGCAGTACCTGAATCCAATCCTTTGTCAAGAACGGTTTGAGATATTGAGTCTGGATTTTCTAGCACATCCTTGTGGGAATTTGAGCTACCTACAGTAGTAACAATACCTTCACCTACCCTGGCAATAATGGTTTCTTCTCCTGCTCCACCAACTAACCTTTCAATATTTGCTCTAACAGTAACCCTAGCTTTTACAATGATTTCGATTCCATCCTTAGCTACTGCTGCAATTTGCGGCGTTTCAATAACTTTTGGGTTTACACTTACTTGAACTGCTTCTAATACATCTCTTCCAGCTAGGTCTATAGCAGCTGCTCTTTCAAATTCCAAAGGTATATTTGCTCTTTGTGCTGCAACTAGAGCATCTACAAGGGTGTTTACATTTCCCCCTGCAAGATAATGAGCTTCTAGGTCATCGACTCCTAGATTTACTCCTGCCTTGGTAGCCTTTATCATAGGGTTAACTATTTTTGAAGGAACTACCCTTCTAAGCCTCATTCCAATTAAGTTGCTGATTTTAATTTTAACACCTGAAAAGAATGCCGTAATCCATAAACCTACTGGTATAAATGTGAAGAACAATATTACCAGTATTATTATTAGTGCTGCAATTGCAATAGTAAAAATTGCTGATCCTCCCATAAATTTAAAACCTCCTTACGATTATTTTTGATCCTTCTACCCTTACAACTTTTATATGGGCTTCCTTTGGTATAAAGCTTCCATCAGATAATGCATCTAATCTTTTACCATCTATATCTATAATCCCTGAAGGGCGAAGTCCTGAAATAGTTACACCTTCTTTTCCTAAATATTCATCTTTGGGTTTAGAACTTAAATATCCTTTTTCGTCTTTTTGATGAGTCGTAAGAACTATATTATTAAGGAGTGGACTTTTATATCCAAGCTTTATTAATAAAACGGTTATTATTGCTGTAATAATAATAGCTATGCTCAAAGATACAAGGGCAGTAGTTAAAGACCCCATTGCTAATATTATTCCTACAGTGAGTAGAATTATACCAGATATACCAGGTAGTCCAAAACCAGGTGCTATAGCTTCTACTACAAGAAGTATTAATCCAGTAACAAATATGACCAATGATGTCCACTGTGAATTACCTGCTATTATATTTCCCCCAAAGAATAAGCCAAAGGCAATTATACTTATGGTCCCTCCTATTCCAAATCCAGGAGTAAATATTTCTATTACCATACCAACAAGTCCTATTGTTAATAGCAAAGTACTCATATAGGGGTTAGCTAAAATCTTTGCTAATTTTAACTCTGTTTTTTCTTCCACTTGAACAATATTATTATAAGGTATATGGAAATGAGAAAGAATTGCCTCATAATCACTTGATATGAAATCTGCAACTCCATGTTCTAACGCTTCTCTACTTGTTAAATTTAATAATTTGCTTTTTTCAGATATACCTTCTATATATATATCCGTATCGGCCATGGCTTCTATTATTTTAGGATCTCTTCCTCTTAACTGAGCTGTATCTCTTAAAAAGCTTCTCCACATGGATAGTACTTTTTCTGTATTTGGTATGGTTTCTGCAGAACCAATGGTAGAACTTTCTGCCATTACTACATTTTCACTAGAAATCGTAATTAGAACTCCTGCAGATTCAGCTTTGTTGTTGACAAAAGAAATAGTTGGTGTTTTTAAATCTATTATTAGATTCTTTATCTTTTCTGCTTGGTCAATCAATCCCCCATAGGTGTCTATTTCAAAAATAATTGCTGATGGAGAATGACTTTCGATATCCTTTAATGTTGTTTTTAAATAATTATAGGTTACTTTATTGATTTCACCTTTAATTGGAACTACATATACATCTCCAACACTTTCCGAAAAAGCAACGGAATTTAATAATGTGAGAATTAAAAATGTTAAAATTAGAATTTTTCCCTTTTCCAATACGCTCACCTCCTATATTAATATTATATAGTTACCCTAAACTTTATACAATAAAAATAATTTAAGCTAAATAAATATTTATTAAAAATCAAAAAACCTGAGAAAATTCTCAGGTTTATTTTAATATTTTTCTAGCTATTTTATTAACTGTATTGCCATCTGTTCTTCCTTTTACCTTTGGCATTACAGATTTCATCACTAGCCCTATGTCTTTTATGGACTCTGCATTAACCTCATCTATGGTTTCTAGGACAATCTTTTCAACTTCATCTTCTGTAAGTTGCTTTGGTAAATATTCAAGTAATATCTCAATTTCTTTTTCAGTTAAATCCACTAAATCTTGTCGTTCTCCTTTTTTAAAATCTTCAATGGCATTCTTTTTTTCTTTTAGTTGTTTAGATATTATCTCCAATATTCTTTCATCGCCTAGTTCTATTCTTTCATCAACTTCTATTTGTTTTATTGCTGCCCTAACCATAATAATAGTATTTTTCCTAATCGAGTCTTTATTTCTCATGGAAACTTTTAAATCTTCCATGAGTTTTTCTTTAAGGGACATAAATCCACCTTCTTATTAAAATCCTTAATACCTATTTTTCTTCCTTCTAGCTGCCTCAGATTTCTTTTTACGTTTTACACTTGGCTTTTCATAATGTTCTCTTTTCCTATATTCGGAAAGAACACCTGAACGGGCACATTGCCTTTTAAATCTTTTCAGTGCATTATCAAGAGATTCGTTTTCTCCAACTTTGATTTCTGCCATCGACTTCTCCCTCCCCTCTTCCACTGCAAGAGTACTCCCATACTAACTATGGTAAGCGGAACACGACACTAAATTATTATACATTAGTTTCTGATTTTCTGCAACTAATATTTAACCTGGTGGCCATGAAAATTTACGGCTTCCTAATACATGAAAATGTATATGAGGGACAGTCTGTCCTCCGTTTTCCCCGCAATTGTGAACAACCCTATAGCCTTTTTCATCTATACCTGTCTCTTTGGCCAATTTACTTATAACCAAAAATATATGTTCTATTAAATAAGAGTTCTCATGGTCTAAATGATTTAAGGATTCTATATGTTCCTTAGGTATTACTAAAAAATGAACAGGAGATTGGGGATTAACATCGTTGAAGGCGATAACTTTATCATCTTCATATATTATATCGCTTGGTATTTCTCCATTAATAATTTTACAAAAAATGCAATCACTCACCTTCTCACCTCCCTTGTTTCTTTGTATATAATATATTCGATAAAGATTTTATAATTCCTCTATTTTTCCTATTAAAAAATCATTTTCTTTATCAATTATTTTTACAGGTAGAATTTTACCTTTATTAGCTTCCAAAGTTTTAGCTTTTACCCTAATATAGTTTGTTGTATATCCTTCCATAAATCCTACATCATCTTTGTTTGCTTCTTCAAATAGGACTTTCATTGTTTCTCCAATAAACTTTTCATGAAAATTATCCATTAAATTATCACCTAGAGATATTAACTTTTCAGAACGAATATGTTTAGTATTGCCATCAATTTGATCTTTAAATTCGATAGCTGGGGTTCCTTTTCTTGGAGAGTATTTAAACACATGAATTCGTGAAAATCCAATATCCTTTACAAAATTATAAGTTTCTTCAAATTCTTCTTCTGTTTCTCCTGGAAAGCCTACTATAATATCTGTTGTTATTCCTGCATTAGGTAGATATCTTCTTATAAGATTCACTATGTCTTTATACTGGGAAGTAGTATATTTTCTATTCATTCTTTCCAATACCCTATCACTTCCACTTTGCAAAGATAAATGAAAATGATCACATAATTTTTTAACTTCTGCTGTACCTTTCATAAAATCTTCATCTATTAAAGTAGGTTCTATAGAACTTAAACGTATTCTTTCTATTCCTTTAACTTTACTTACCTCTTCGATTACATTTAATAAGGTGATATCATGTAAATCCTTACCATAAGAAGCTACGTGGATTCCAGTAAGGATAATTTCTTTAAATCCGGCCTTTGATAATCTTTTAGTTTCCGTAACTATATCTTCTAATCCTCTACTTCTAATAGGCCCTCTCGCATAAGGAATTATACAATAACTGCAGAACTGGTTACAGCCCTCCTGTATTTTTATATAGGCTCTTGTTTTATCCTTCACATCTACAATATTTAAGTTTTCAAATTCCTTATGCCCTTTTATGTTTTTAACTATATTTATTTTCTTGTTTTCGATTCTAGCTTTTTCACAAAGATCTACTATTTTATCTCTATCGGTTGTTCCTATTACAATATCTACCCCTTCTATTTCTTCTACTTCCTCTGGTGCTACTTGTGAATAACAACCTACTGCTGCTACTATAGCATTTTTATTTAATTTCTTGGCTCTTCTTATAAATTGTCGTGATTTTCGATCGCCTAAATTGGTAACAGTACATGTGTTTATTACATATATATCCGCTATTTCATCGTTATCTACTATGGTATATCCTCTTTTTTCAAAGATTTCTTCCATAGCTTCAGTTTCGTATTGATTTACTTTACAACCCAATGTATAAAAGGTAACCTTACTCATCTTATCACTCCTAAATCTCCAAGCTCATATAAAACAATTGATGATACTACAAGACCTGCAGTTTCAGTTCTAAGAATTCTTGGCCCAAGGGTTACAACTTGTCCTTTAATGCTTCTTAGTTTATTTATTTCTTCTTCCTCAAAACCGCCTTCTGGTCCAATAATAATATTAATTTCTCCTGTCCCCACATTGTTTAAAGCTTCTTTTAATCCATAGGAATCTTCCATTTCATAGGGAACTATTATATTGGTTTCATTTTTCAAAATGTCCACCATTTCATTAAAGCTAATGATGTTTTTAACAACTGGTAGGATATCTCTTTTACTTTGCTTTGCAGCTTCTTCTGCTATGGAGTTCCATCTTTCTACTTTACCTTCTTCTTTTTTTGGATTCTTTATTTTCACTATAGTTCTTTCAGTAATAACAGGATAGATTTTTTCTACGCCTATCTCCGTAGCCTTTTGTATAATAAAATCCATCTTATTGCCTTTAGCTATACTTTGATATAGTGCAATATGAATTGGCGGCTCATTTTTTCCTTTATAATTATCTAATATTATCGTATTTATCATATTGGATTTTAAATCTAATATTTTACAAGTATAGATCTTTCCGTCACAAACTATTTCAACTTTATCTCCCATTCCCAATCTCAATACATCTTTTATATGTTTTACATCATTACCTAGTATTTTAATTCTATTATCTAATATTTGTTCCTTATCGACAAAAAATCTATTCATATTGCCCACCTTATTCTATAGTTGAAATTATACATGCCCAATCTTTCATAATTACAATATCAATTATTTTGAAACCATTCTCATTTAAAGCTTCCTTTACCATATCTACTTTATCCGTAATGATTCCTGATGCAATAAATATCCCATCCTCTTTTAAATAATCTTTAAGGGAGTCTACCATATCAATAATTATCTCCGCTATAATATTAGACACAATAATATCCGCTTTCCCATGAACTACATCTAATAGGTTTCCTTTTCTTATTTCAATTTTATCATTAACTTTATTAAGCTGGGCATTTTCATTGGATACCCTAATACATACTTCATCCGAATCTACTCCTATAACCTTCTTTGCTCCTAATTTTGCTGCTGCAATTCCTAATATCCCACTTCCGCAACCAATATCATATACTATATATCCCTCTTTGACATACTTTTCTAAAGCCTCTATGCACATAATGGTAGTTTCATGAGTTCCAGTGCCAAAGGCCATGCCTGGATCTAGCTCAATTATTATTTGATCATCAGTTTTTTCATACTCTTCCCAAGTAGGTTTAATAACAATTTTCTCTCCAATCCTCTTAGGCTTATAATATTTTTTCCATGCTTCTGCCCAATCCTTTTCATAAACTTCTGAAGTGGTAACCTCACCTAATCCCTTGTCTAAATCATTATGTGGATTTTTTTCAATACTATCCCTTATTAATTCTATTTTGTCAATTAAATCTTCGCTTTCTGGAAAATATCCCTTTATTATAATTCCTTCGTAATCTTGGTTTAAAATACTTGGATCAATAAAATCCCAATCCTCCTCTGACTCTTGAAATGCTAATATATCCTTTGGGTCTTCAATAGCTAAACCTCCGACTCCCAATTCATACATAATATTTTCCACTATCTCCTCAGCTTCTGTAGTGGTTTTGATTTGAACTTCAATCCATTTCACAGCCTTCACTTCCTTTTTATGAATCTCAAAATATTATACCCTAAAACAAACAAAATTACCATGCCCTTAAAAAAACAACCACTCGAATACTGAGTGATTGCTTAGTTTCCAAAAGCATCTTTCATTTTATCAAAAAATCTTTTTTTACCTTCTTTGTGACTTTCTCCACTTTCATCGGCAAACTCTTTTAATAATTCTCTTTGTTTATTTGTCAACTTTTTAGGTACTTGTACTTCTACTTTAAAAAATAAATCACCTTTTCCAACTCCTTTTACATTAGGTATCCCCTTGCTTTTAAGCCTAAATTGAGTCCCCGTTTGGGTCCCTTCAGGAATAGTATAATTAATTATCCCATCTAAAGTAGGAATATCAATTTCTGCCCCTAAGGCTGCATCAGTAAAAGAAATTGGCATTGTATAATATACATCATTTCCTTTTCGCTTAAATATTTCATGTTTTCTTACCCTTATATAAATAAATAAATCTCCTGATGGTCCTCCTTTTTCTCCAGCTTCTCCTCCACCACGAATTGATATAACGGAACCTGTATCAACACCTGCTGGTACCTTTACTTTTATCTTTTTATTCTTAATTTCCTTTCCTGTGCCTCCACATACGGTACATTTATCCTTTATAATCTCTCCTGTGCCTCCACATTCATCACAAGTTGCCACTCTGACAAATTGGCCAAAGGGGCTTTGTTGAGCATATTTTACTTCTCCAGAGCCGTTACATTTACTGCAAGTAGTCTTACTGCTTCCTGGCTTTATCCCTGTACCATCACAGGTCTCACATTTTTCTGATTTTCTAATTTGTACTTCCTTCTCTATTCCAAAAACTGCTTCCATAAAATCTATATCCAAATCATATCTTAAATCAGCCCCCCTAGCTGGGCCTTTTCTTCTTGAGGATGTACCGCCGCTAAATCCTCCACCAAATATATCAAATATATCATCAAATATATCTCCAAAGCCACCAAAATCCTGACCATATCCGCCTTGACCATTAACACCTTCAGGACCAAAGGTATCATATTTTCTCCTTTTATCTGGGTCACTTAGTACTCCATAAGCTTCATTTATTTCTTTAAAGTTTTTTTCAGCTTCCTTATTGTTAGGATTTAAGTCGGGGTGATATTTCTTTGCCAAAGTTCTAAATGAAGATTTTATTTCATCCTGGCTGGCATCTTTTGATACATTAAGTATTTCATAGTAATCCCTCAATCCATTCACCTGCTTTCAAATTTAACTATTAACTAATAATTATAATACCAAAAATCAAAGCTAAATCCAAGGGATTTAGCTTTAACTTTGATGATTTTTATTTATTATCATCATCATCCATTACTTCAAAATCTGCATCTACCACATCATCATTTTCACTATGGCCTTCTCCATCTGCTCCTGTTCCTGTTCCTGCACCTTGACCTTGTGTCTGATCATACATTTTTTGTGATATGCTGTAGAACTCTTGAGTTAACTCTTCTGTCTTTGTTTTTATTTCTTCTATATTGTCTCCTTCTAATGCCTTCTTCAACTCATTTAATTTTCCTTCAACCTTTGACTTTTCATCTGCGGAAATCTTTCCTTCTAATTCCTTCAATGTCTTTTCAGTTTGGTATACGATTGAATCAGCATTATTTCTTACTTCTATAGATTCTTTTTTCTTCTTGTCTTCCTCTTCATATTTTTCAGCTTCTTTTACTTTTCTATCTATTTCATCATCGCTTAAATTAGTTGAAGCAGTAATTGTAATTCTTTGTTCTTTTCCAGTACCTAAATCTTTAGCAGATACATTTACAATACCATTAGCATCTATATCAAAAGTAACTTCTATTTGAGGTACTCCTCTTGGTGCTGGTGGTATACCAGTAAGTTGGAATCTACCTAATGTAACATTGTCATTAGCCATTTGTCTTTCACCTTGTAAAACATGAATATCTACAGAAGTTTGACTATCTGCAGCAGTAGTAAATACTTGGCTTTTCTTTGTAGGTATGGTTGTATTTCTTTCAATTAATTTTGTAGTTACCCCACCTAAAGTTTCTATACCTAAGGATAATGGTGTTACATCTAGTAATAATAAATCCTTTACTTCTCCACTTAATACCCCACCTTGTATTGCAGCACCTATAGCAACACATTCATCCGGGTTAATATCCTTTTGAGGATCCTTCCCTATTAATTTTTTAACTGCCTCTTGAACTGCTGGTATTCTTGTTGAACCACCAACAAGTATTACTTTTTCAATATCATTTGGCTTAAGCCCGGCATCCTTTAAAGCTGATCTAATTGGTTCTAGTGTTTTTTCTACTAAATGAGAGGTTAAACCCTCAAATTTAGCTCTTGAAACATCCATGTTCAAATGTAATGGTCCTGAAGCTGTAGCAGTTATAAATGGCAAATTTATATTTGTTGACATTACTGATGATAATTCTTTTTTAGCTTTTTCTGCTGCTTCTTTTAACCTTTGTAGTGACATATTGTCTTGTCTCAAATCTATTCCATTTTCTTTTTTAAATTCTTCTGCTATATAATCGATTAAAACTTGGTCAAAATCATCCCCACCTAAATGGTTGTTTCCTCTAGTAGCTAGCACTTCAAATACTCCATCGCCTAATTCTAGGATTGAAACATCAAAAGTTCCTCCGCCAAGGTCAAATACCATAATCTTGTGTTGACTTTCGTCTTTATCCATTCCATAAGCTAAAGCTGCCGCTGTAGGTTCATTTATTATTCTTTGAACATTTAATCCAGCAATTCTTCCAGCGTCTTTTGTTGCTTGTCTTTGAGCATCAGTAAAATATGCTGGCACAGTGATTACTGCATCTGTTACAGTTTCACCTAGATAATTTTCTACATCAATTTTGATTTTCTGTAAAATCATTGCAGAAATATCTTGTGGAGTATAATTCTTCCCATCTATATTTTTTTTATAATCTTTTCCCATTTCTCTCTTAATTGATGCTATAGTCCTATCCGGATTAGTAATTGCCTGTCTTTTTGCAGTTTCTCCAGCTAATCTTTCCCCATCTTTAGTAAATGCTACTACTGATGGAGTAGTTCTATTCCCTTCTGCATTAGGGATAATAACAGGTTCTCCACCTTCCATAACTGCCACACATGAGTTGGTGGTTCCTAAGTCAATACCAATTATTTTTCCCATATAAATTCCTCCTTAAAATATTGTATTATTTAGCTACCTTTACCATGCTTGGTCTGATAACTCTATCATTTAATGTATATCCTTTTTGAAACACTTCTAATATAGTTCCCTCTTCTGAATCCTTTGCTTCTTCCATCAATACAGCATGATGTAAATTAGGGTCAAAAGATTTTCCTAAACATTGTATTTCTTTAAGGCCATTGTCATTAAGTACCTCTACAAATTGATCATATATCATCTTGACCCCTTGGTAGAAACCATCCTCCTCTTCTGCACTTTGAATGGCCCTATCAAAGTTGTCTAATATAGGCAATAGTTGATTCATTAGATCTTCTGTTGCATAAAGAGTAGTGCTTTCTTTATCCTTAATAGCCCTATTCTTATAGTTCACAAAATCTGCTTGCAATCTCAAAAATCTGTTATTCAATTCTTCTATTTCAATATCTTTTTGGTTTAGTTCTTCTTCAAATTGTTCTTTATCTTCTAGTTCATCCTTTTCCTCATTTGCCTGAGATTCTTCACAATTACGAACTGCTTCCTCATCCAGTTCTTCTTTAACTATTTCCTCTTTTTTCCCCATTAAATCACCTCTTCAATACTAATCTAAGTTTACATAGGGTGTAAAACCTAGTTACACCCTATGGTTTCCCTACTAACATATCTAATATTTCTGTTAAATTTATTGAAAATAGCCTTAGTGCATTTATTACCATAGGATAATTCATCCTTGTTGGTCCAATAACACCTATTTTACCAATAGTCATATCGCCCAACTTATAGTTTGTAGTTATTAGGCTGCAATCCTTTATTGGGTCGTATATATTTTCATCTCCTATAGTAATTTTTATGCCTTTTTCTAAAGAATCATTTAGTAATAAATTTACTAAAAGTTCCTTATCCTCAATAAAAGATATAAAGGATTTTGCTCTATCTAAATCCTTATATTCTGGAAAATTGAAAATTTTATTAACCCCATCAGCGTATACATCAACATGGTCAATATCATCTAAAGATTTATTGATTATTGGTATAATATCATCTATTATTTCCTTAAATTCATATATTTCTTTAAATATTCCATTATCCATTATTTCCTCAATTTCTTCTATTGTAAGTCCTTTTAGTTTATTATTTAAAAAATTTGATATAGTATTTAGCTGTTCTTCTGGTATTTTTTGTTCAATCCTAAATATTGTATTTTTAACAATACCAGAATCACTAACTAGAACCATTAATATTTCTGTTTCATCTATAGGTATTAGATGTATATGTTTTAGTTTGCTTTTTTCCATCTGAGGTGATATAGCCAATGCGGTATAACTAGTAATCGCAGATAATATCTTTGTAGCATTTTGTATTAATTGATCGATTTCATTTGATTCTTTAGTTAATATCTGCTTAATTTCTTCTTTTTTCTTCATGTCCATTTTTAATTTCTCTGCTTTTAATATCTGATTAACGTATAATCTATAAGCTTTATCTGAAGGTATCCTACCTGCTGATGTATGGGGTTTATTTAGATACCCCAGGTCTTCCAAGTCTGACATTTCATTTCTTATAGTAGCTGAACTTACACCCAAATCATATTGCTTCGATATGGTCCTTGACCCAATAGGCTCAGCACTAACTATATAACTGTTAATTATAGCATGGAGAACTTTTATTTTTCTATCATCCAACATATTTATCACCCCGATTTTTTATGTTTCGGATGTCTGTTAGCACTCTTGAGTCTTGAGTGCTAATATAAAATTATCACTAGTAAAGGATTTTGTCAATACCTTTTTAAAAATATGTTCACTATGGCAGCAAATCTATATTTACAATATCTGACAAATCCAATCCCCTAGATGTAAATCTAATCCATTCATCATCAATATATAATAAACCTTGCTCTTTATGTTTTTTTAATTCATCCTCATATATATCTTCTACTTTTATATTGAACCTATTTAAAAAATCCTTTTTATTTATTCCTTCAATTAATCTAAGTCCCAATATTAAATATTCTGCAATTTCCATCCTTTTATCTATATTTTCTTCTCCTTCTGTTGGAAAAATTCCTTTATCTAAACTTTCATAGTACTTATTAAAATTATTATAATTCCAAAATCTTTTCCCTTTTAAGTTGGAATGAGCAGCTATGCCAAACCCTACATAAGGCTTTACCTTCCAATATATTAAATTATGCTTACACTGAAAACCTTCTTTGGAAAAATTGGATATTTCATAATGCTTGTAGCCATTTCTTTCAAGATACTTTATTCCATTATGGTACATTTCTCTTTCTATATCCTCATTAGGAAGCTTTATTTTACCTTCTTTGTACCATTTATTCATCAACGTATTTTCTTCTAAAATTAGACTATAATATGAAATATGCTCCACATTTAATCTAACCATTTCCTCTAATGTTCTCATGCAATCATCCATTGTTTGATTTGGTAAGCCAAACATTAGGTCTACATTTACATTTTCAAATCCTATATTCCTTATTAATTCATAACTATTATAAAAGTCCATAGAGGTATGGGTTCTACCTATTTCCTTTAGGAGGCTATCATTTAAAGATTGTACACCTAAACTTATCCTATTTATTCCTATTTCTTTATATATTTTCAACTTTTCTTTATTTAAAGTTCCTGGATTGGCTTCAATAGTTATTTCTTCTATTTTTTCTCCATTAAATTTTTTATAAATATTGTAGAGAATTTTATAGATATATTGTCCCTCTAGATAGGATGGGGTACCTCCTCCAATAAAAATGGTTTTAACTTGATATTCTCCTAGTAAGTTTTGATATAAATCCATTTCTTTTATTATATAATCTACATACCCATCTATTTTATTATCTAACTTAGGGAAGGAAATAAAATCACAGTAATAGCATTTACTTCTACAAAATGGGATATGAATATATATGCCTAATTCTTTCATCCAATCTCTCCCTCTTAAAATGGATAAGTTTAATGCACACCAAAAAGTGTGCATTACTTTTTTTCATCATATTTTAATACTGCTAAAAAAGCTTCTTGAGGAACTTCCACTGCACCTATTTGTCTCATTCGCTTTTTGCCTTCTTTTTGTTTTTCTAGAAGTTTTTTCTTCCTAGTTATATCTCCACCATAACATTTTGCTAGTACATCTTTTCTTAAAGCTCGTACAGTCTCTCGTGCAATTATTTTTGATCCAATAGCTGCTTGTATAGGTACTGCAAATTGATGACGTGGTATTTCATCTTTTAATCTTTCCACTATATGTCTTCCTCTTTCATAGGCTTTTTCTTCATGAACTATTATGGAAAATGCATCAACTAATTCTCCATTAATCAATATATCTAATTTCACCAATTGAGATTCTTTATAGCCAGAAAGTTCATAATCTAAAGAGGCAAAACCTCTTGTTTTCGATTTCAATGCATCGAAGAAATCATATATAACCTCATTTAATGGTAAATCATAATGCATTACTACTCTAGTTTCCTCTAAGTATTCCATGTTTTTGAATACCCCTCGCCTATTTTGGCAAAGTTCCATTACAGCTCCTACATGTTCCGTTGGTGTCATTATAGATGCTGATACTATTGGTTCTTCCATATACTCTATTTCCGCTTCATCTGGTAGATTTGTAGGGTTTTGTATAGATATCATTTCTCCAGTTTTTTTCTTTATTTTGTATATAACACTAGGTGCTGTTGTAACTATGTTTAGATCAAATTCTCTTTCTAGTCTTTCTTGGATTATTTCCATATGAAGCAATCCTAAAAATCCACACCTAAATCCAAAACCTAATGCAACTGAAGTTTCTGGTTCAAATACTAAACTAGCATCATTAACTTGAAGTTTTTCTAAAGCATCTCTTACAGAGTTAAAATCCTCTCCTTCAGCCGGATAAATACCGCAGTATACCATTGGTACAACTTTTTTATAACCTAATAGCGGTGTTTCTGTTGGATTGTTCTCATCAGTTATTGTATCCCCTACTCGTGCATCCTTCACGTTTTTAATGCTGGCTACTGCATATCCTACGTCTCCAGCTTCCAATTTATCTACTGGCTGATGCTTTGAAGTAGTTACGCCTACTTCTGTTACTTCATAGGATTTATTTGAAGACATCATCCTAACTTCCATACCTGGTTTTATTGTGCCTTCAAATACCCTTATATAAGATACAACTCCTTTATAGGCATCATAATAGGAATCAAATATTAACGCTTTCAATGGTGCGCCTTTGTCCCCTTCTGGAGCAGGTATTTTATTAACTATTGCCTCTAATACATCTTCAATATTTAAACCTTCCTTAGCTGATACTAAGGGAGCATCCTCTGCTTCAATACCAATAACATCTTCAATCTCTTTTTTAACTTCATCTGGCCTAGCACTAGGTAAATCAATTTTATTTATTATAGGTACAATTTCCAAGTCCTGTTCTAATGCCAAATATACATTAGCAAGGGTTTGAGCCTCTATCCCTTGAGTTGCATCTACAACCAATAGTGCTCCCTCACAGGCAGCTAAAGACCTAGAAACCTCATAGTTAAAGTCTACATGACCAGGTGTATCTATTAAGTTTAAAATATATTCTTCTCCATCATTAGCTTTATAATTAAGCCTTACACTTTTTAGCTTTATGGTTATTCCTCTTTCCCTTTCTATATCCATGCTATCAAGAACCTGAGATTGCATCTCTCTAGACGTTAATAATCCCGTTTTTTCAATTAGTCTATCTGCAAGGGTAGATTTTCCATGATCGATATGGGCAATAATAGAAAAGTTTCTTATATTGTTTCTTTTAACCTTCTGCATGTTTTACCTCCTTAAGAAGTATCAATGACTCTAAGCCATTATTATATCAGAAATGCCTTTAGATGTAAAACAAAAGACCAGAAATTTCTGGTCTTATTTGTCATCTTTTTTCAAAATTTTTAAATCTATAATATAACTTTTACCAAATAAATCTATTTTTCTTTCCCCAATGCTAAGTTTAAATATGGTTGGGTTTTCTAAATAATCCAAATAAGCAATGTTTTCATTTACTATTTTTATGCCAAAGTATAGTATAGATAAGATAAAAGCTATGGTTATGGATTTACACATCTTTCTTCTATTCTTTTTCCTTAAGCGTTTTCTTTTTTCTATTCTGGTCTCCAAAAATACCACCCTAATTAGTATAACTAATCTTAATAAGTATTATACTAATCTAGTTTACCAAATCGCCCGTTGAAAGGAAAATATCTAAAACCTGTTATTCCTTTTATTGTATCAACAGGTATACAACCAAAATATCTACTATCTTTACTAGCTCCTTCTTCCCTATTATCACCTAATACAAAAGCATATCCTTTAGGAACCTCCCAATAATTTTCTCCATATATATGAGTATAGGCCCCTTCATCTATATAATCTTCTACTAATACCTCTCCATTTAAATAAACTTTTCCATCAGTTATGGCTATTGTGTCTCCCTCAAGACCAATTACGCGCTTTATATAATCTTTATTTGCTGCATCTGGTGCTTTTAAAACTACTATATCTCCTCTATCTGGTCCCGAAAAATATAAGGATACTTTATTTGCAAAAAGTCTATCTTTTTCATGTAGGGTTGGATACATAGAGTTTCCTAACACGTATGTAGTGTTAAATATAAAGGACTTTATTAATATAGCTATTACAATAGCCAATAATATACTTTTTATCCATTCCATAGCTTCACTCTTTACATCTTTTTTATTATCTTCTTCCATAAAAACATCTCCTCTAACAAAGTATATTTTCATTATATCATTTTTTAAAATTTAAAAAAAGTTTTATTGTTTTTCTATGTTTTCAATGACTATGCTTAAAATCTCCCCTAGTATTTCTGCTGTACCCATTGCTTCATCTATAGTGTTTAAATGGCTTCCTACTTCAATTAAAGCTGAGTAGTCAGAAAGAAATTGATTATATTTACCTACTGGCTTTATAAGAATTCCTGTACATAAGTCTGGATAAAGTATATCTGTAACTGCTTTAAAATATTTAGCAAAACTTAAAACTGCTTCCTTATTTGGAGAGTCTGGTCCTATTACAAATGAAAAAGTCGCTACATCTTTCCCATTTATTTTTATTTTTGCTTTTTCTAAAAGCTTATTCATATTCTTCTTAACTTTAGGGTCATTTAAATCAAATCCATTTCGATGAATATCAAGTAAAATTTTAAAGTTGCTATTATCCCCCATTTTTTTAGTTACAGTGTTTAATGACTTGGAATAAGATTTATTATATGAAGGTATATCGTGATATTCAGTAACATGTTCTACTTTATGTCCATTCGCTTCTAATACCTTAGAAATCTTCTCCCCTACATTAGTTACATTATAATTTTTATCCGTAGTATGATAGTTATCATCTTTTATTGGCAAATATGATTCTGTGCCATGAGTATGATATAAAAGTATATAAGGTTTTTCTTTGTCTATCTTTAATGGTTTTATATTTAAAGGTTTTGGTAGATTTTCTAATGAAATATTTCCTTCTGAATCATTTATAATTATTAAATCTTCATATTCCTCTAATCTATCAATTATTATAAAATCTTCTATTACTGTCGGATTGTCTTCCATATCATCTTCATTTAACTCATCTATACCTGCTAGTTCTGTCTCTCCCCTAAAATGAATAATTGAAGGAAATTGTGCTTTTATAAAGGATTTGAATTTGTCTCCAAATGAAAGATTATCGTTTAAATAATAATTCCAGCTATTACTTTGGAACTGTTCAGTGCTATATAAGTTTATAATGGAGCTTGTTCTACCAAAAATAGCAATAAAAAGTCTTTCATTTTTAGCCTTAGGTTCCTCATATCTAAATACTGGTTTTGCTTCATATCCTGGATCTTTTTCCCCCTTATTTCCCACGGTTTTGATTAATATTGTGCCAAGATTGAATACTATAAGACATATTAATGCAAAAATAATATAGGTATTTCTACTATTTTTTCTTTTCATAAAAACACTCCCTAAAATTATGTATTCAATACATAGATTATATTCATAATTGACCTCATATATGATAATTGTTTTAGGGAGTAGTAAATTACCTTATATATCTATTTACATCCTGTAAGTCAATGCCATGATGAAGAGCCATATTTAATCCATTAGCAATTATTATTGACAAATCATCAATAATTAAATCAATTTCTTTGGGGGTTACTACTACATTGGGCATAAAAGGCTCTAATACTTCTCTTATAAGCTCATATTTTTCTTCCTGGGATATTTCTTCGAGGGTTGAATAAAACTCAGTCCCTACTGTAGCAGCCTCTTTCATAGAACCTATAATTAAACCTATAGTGTCATTTATCATAGTAGCTGCATCTACAACTGTTGGTACTCCTATAGATAATACTGGCACTCCTAAGTAAGCCTCATTTAAACCTATCCTCTTGTTTCCTATGCCACTTCCTGGATTAATTCCTGTATCAGATATTTGAATAGTAGTGCTTACCCTTTCCATCTTTCGTGATGCCAAGGCATCTATTGCTATTACTAAGTCAGGATTTGTTTTTTCTACTATTCCTTTTACAATTTCACTTGTTTCTATTCCAGTTAGCCCCATAACCCCAGGCGAGAGTGCCGAAACATTGGCAACTGTCTCATCTTTATCCTTTTTATAAGCTACAAAAAATTGCCTTGTAACCAAAACCCTATCCACTACCTTAGGTCCTAAAGCATCGGGGGTCACATTCCAATTGCCAAGCCCCACTATCAAGGTCTTGGTATTTTCGTTGTTTCTGCCTATTCCTTTTATTTCCTTTGCTAATAACTTGGATATTTCATCCTTTAAATCCTGATCTGTATTCTTTAGTTTTGGAACCTCAATAGTTATATAAACCCCTTTGGGTTTTCCCAAATTTCTAACCCCTATTTCATCTAATATTTTCACTCTAGTTACAGTATAATCTCTCCCTTCCTCTTTTTCTACTTCAACTCCAGGCACCTCCCCATTATTTTTTTCTTGATAAATTTCTCTATTCTCTATTGCCAAATCTGTTCTTATCTCTATCATTTTTTGCCTCCTTTTTAACTATTGAGATTATTTTTCTTCAATTTCTTGATTTTATGTATAATAAGCTTAATAATCCTTGATTTTTATCCATCTTCATGGTAAAATATCTTTTGTTAAGATTAGAGGAGGTGAAACTATTGGCAAATATTAAATCTGCAGAAAAAAGAATTCGAACTACTGAAAAGAAAACCGTTCTTAATAAAAATAAAAAATCAGAAATTAAAACGTATACTAAAAAGTTTAATGCAGCTATAGAAAGCGGAAATACTGATGAAGCTAGGGAATTACTTAAAATTATAGATAAAAAGTTAAAGAAAGCAGCTTGCGAAAATATTGTTCATAAAAATGCTGCTGCAAGAAAAGTTAGTAGGTTAACAAAGGATTTAAACAGAAAAGTAAATGCAGCTGTATAATATTAAAACTTCGGCAAACCCGAAGTTTTTTTGCATTTTATATAGCTTTATATTTTAAAACATAAATTGGTTATTAATATCTCTAAAGCTAATCTATCATCAACAGAACTTGATTTTATGTTTCTGTCTGTCTCTAGGCAATGTAACATTGCTCTTTCTAACTGGGATATAGTAAAATTATTGCTTTGATTAGATACCTTTTTGAATTCATATTTGGATAAATTCATTTTCTCAAATACTTCTCCTTCAGTATAGCCTTTCATCTTTAATGCCTTTATATTTAGCATATTTCTTAATTGTCTAACTATCATATGTAAAATAAATAAAACAGGCTCATTTGCCATATACATTTCATTAAATAGTCTCAAAGCATTTTCTCCATTTTTTTGACTTATACTATTTAAAAGGTTAAACACATTCATCTCCAAAGGTTTTGTAATTAATAAATCGATGATTTCCTTCGTCACATCTTTACCACTAGAAAGATAATTTGAAAGCTTTATGATTTCATTTTCTAAATCGTACAATGTTTTATCTTGTTTTGAATCAAAATAAGAGGACTGCTGAATAAAATAATTTATATTGGATTTAGATATTTTTCTATTATATTTTTTAAAACTTTTTTCAATCCAATCATTTAAATCTTTGCCCTTTAGCTTATTAAATTCTACTGCATCCCCTACTTTATTTATCTTTTTATATAAAGAATTTGTCTTCTTTACGCTACCCAATTTTTCTACAAATATTAAGCATAAATAATCCTCCAATCCCCCAATATATTCTATCAATTGATTATTAAATTTGGAAGTGTCCAATTTATTTGATTCTTCATCACTTTCTTTCTTGCTTTTAAATAAGGGCAAATCTTTGACAATAACTATTTTTTTACTAGACATAAATGGTAGAGTTTCACAAGCATTAAGTATTTTATCAAAATCCATCTCTTTGCCATCTAAAACTATATAGTTTAATGGTTCAAAAGCTTCATCAATAAGAATATCTTTTGCCATTTTTAAAGTATAATCAATTAAATAATTTTCTTCTCCATAAAAAAGATAAACTGGTTTTAAATCATTAGCCTTTGCTTTTTTAATAAATTCCTTGTAGTTCAATTGTCTCCATCTCCTTATCAAGTAATACAAAGTGCTTAATCATTATATATGAAATTATATAATATATCATTAAATAAGATATTACTAGTCCATAGTGCCTAATTATATATATTATACTCAATCTTTCCTTTAGGAAAGGGGTAATTGTATAATCTTCTTTTCCCATGGAAAGATTTATTAGGCCTAGTTTATCTGTTCTATAAATTTCTATATGATTATCCTCATATCTTGTAATAACTTCTTCATGAGGATGACCAAAACTATTGTTTCTGCCTACGGATATGAATCCAATTTTAGGCTCTATTTTCTCTAATAATTCTATTTTCGAAGAGGTTTTGCTACCATGATGAGGTACCTTTAAAAAGTCAACTTTACTATTTAAACTATTGATTACACTCTCTTCTCCTGCTTTTTCTATATCTCCTGTAAATAAAATATTTCTATTGAAATGGTTTAATAATAAAACTAAAGATAAGTCATTTTCATTGCAACTTGAATTTTGTAATAATTCCCGACTTGGACCTACTACAGAGATACTAGTGTTATTATCTAGAGTAAGCTTGTCTCCTTTTTCTAAAATGGAAATAGGTATTTTTTTAGACAAAGCTTTCTTTTTTATTTCTCTATATAAACTATTGTCCTCCATTTCATGCCCAATATATATATTTTCAATTTTTATATTGTCTATTAAATAAGGCAAGCTTTTACAATGGTCTGCATCAAAATGGGTAATAAAAACACCTTTTAATTTAAGCACTCCCATTTTTTCTAAATAGGGGCAAAGAATATTTTTCCCAATATCAAAATTTCCAAATAAATTTCCTCCAGTATCTATAAGATAATATCCTTCTTTTGTATTTAGTAAAATGCTATCCCCTTGTCCTACATCTATAAAATCTATATCCAATCTTTGATTCATAGTAAAGATAAATGAATTCACAACTACTACTAATAATAAATAGAATATAATAGCTTTGCTAACTCCTTTATTAAGTTTTTCAATATTTATAACTCTAAATACAATAAACACCATAAGATAATATGATATGAATCCTATTGCAGATGGGGAAGGTAGTTTTAAAGTAAGATAGGGAAAATAATTAAAGATTTCAGTGGCATAAAAAATAATATCTAATAAGAAATTAACTAAAATTCCAATTGCTTTTGTAAATGGGCCATTTATAAAAGATAAAGGTATTAAAAATATGCTGAGTATTAAACAAATTGAAAATATAGGCACAAGTATAATGTTTGCAACAATTCCTATGATAGGAATTTTATTAAAATAATAGGCCTGTACAGGTAATAATCCAATTTGAGCTGATAGAATTCCAACTAATGATTGAATCAAATTGCTATCATAGGAATAAAATTTCATCTTAAGTTTAGGAGTCAAATAGATAATAAAGAAAGTAGCTATGAAAGATAATTGGAAACCAACACTAAACACCAAAAATGGATTTATGATTATCAATATAAATAGGGCAAAAAACAAGGTATTGATTGAATCATAAGGCTCATTCCAGACTTGTGATATTAATAATAAAGAAAACATGATGTTTGCTCTAAGTACAGATGGCGGATTGCCAATTATATATGCATAAAACCATATAATTGTCGTAGTTAGAATTATATTTACCTTTCTATTTATTCCAAGATAAGAAAATATAATCATTAGGATTCCACTGATGATTCCTATATGTAAGCCTGAAACGGCCAATATATGGGCTAGCCCTAAATCCCTATACTTTGTTATGCTTTCTTGGTCTAGATAAGAATAATTGCCTAATACAATGGATTTCATCAATGAGCTATTATTTTCTGATAAATAATAATCAAAAGTCTCCTCAATTCTTTCGATAAACTTAATTTTAAGGTTAAATAGTGGGTTTAAATTGATTTTTTCTACCTTAGTTATAGAATAGTCTTTTATAGTAGCTGTAGTATATATGCTTTCGGTTAATAGATTAAGTTTATAATTAAATAGCTTTGGATTAGTATTAGTTAATGGCTCCTTTAATACTCCCGTAAAACTTATTTCTTCTCCATATTTTAATTCTTTTTCCCCAATAACTTTTAGTATGATTTTTTCTGATACTTTTTTATCGGTCCCTTCATGATGTAGATTATGTACAAGGAAAACATATCTTCTTTCTTCTTCTGAAATTATTTCAATATCCTTTACCTCGCCTGTTAATTCTACTGGGGTATCTACATATTTAATCAACTGACTGCTATTTACTTTAAGATTTGCCAAGAATATGCCTAATAGTAAAAATGAGACTAACAGGTTTATTTTTGTTGAAACATTAAATTTAAGTTTTAATAAAAATATAATTAGAGAAAAGATCAATAGGAATAAGATTAAATATGTACTTACCTCAATATAATAATAAAACACAACCCCTAATAACATGGGTATAGTAAAATACACAAAGGGTCTTTTCATATTTTTTCTCCTTTTTATTTATTCCTATTCATCCTATTTAAAGACCATATAACTAAAATCATACCTAAAAATGCAAACATACTTCCCATCTGCTGTTTATCCATTTTAAATTCCTCTCCATAAATTTAATATATTTAAATCAATTATTGATGCCTTTATCTAAACAAATTATAACATATCATTAGGTTTATTATTAATATAAGATGAAATTATAATAAATGTTGTTAACTTTGGTATAAAAATGATAGAATAATAGTAATAATTGGGAGGGATGGATGGTAATATGACAGAAAAAATATATTTAATAAATCCATATCTACGGCAAGTCGATGCACGAATTGTAGAAAAAAAATATATGAATAACAGGTACTATATAAAAACTAATAAGACCATTTTTTATCCTAATCTTGCAGGTGGACAACCAGGAGATAAAGGTACTATAAATGGCGTTGAGGTATTAGATACTTATGAAGATAATGGTGATATTGTCCATGTAACAAAGGACAATATTCATAGTGATAAAGTTCAATTATCAATAGATTGGGATAATAGATTTGACTATATGCAACAGCACTCTGGCCAACATCTTTTATCTGCTGTTTTTTATAAACTATATAATGGAGAAACTATTGGCTTTTATATAGGAAAAGAATATGTTTATATTGATATAAATATCCCTAATATTAGTGATGATGAAATCGAAAAGATAGAAGAGTTTGCCAATAAAATCATCTTTTCAAATTTTTCAATAAAATCCTATATTATTGAAAAAGGGGATATTAATAGACTCCCCGTTAGAAAAGAACCCATCGTTAATTCTAATATTCGCATTGTGGAAATTGATGGTATAGACTTTTCTCCTTGCTGTGGTACCCATCTTAGAAATACTGGGGAAATTGGTATAGTGAAAATAAGAAAAGTTGAAAAATATAAAGGGAATATTCGCGTAGAATTTGTATGCGGCAATAGAGCTTTAAAAGATTATACATGGAAAAATAGATATATCAGAAGAATAAGTGATTTATTATCCTCTAAGGATAAAGATGTTTATGATAGAGTTCAAAAGTTATACATTCAAAAAGAAGAATTAGAAAAAGAAAATAGAGATTTAAGAAAGGAGCTATATCAGTATAGAAGCCAAAAGTTATTAAAAGAATCTAAATCTATAAAGGGGAAAAACTGCATATGTAAAAAATTTAAGGATGCAGATTTTAAAGTACTTAATAATATTGTAGCTCATTTAAATTCCTTAGATAATAATATAATCATTTTTGGAATTGATGGTACTGAAAATTCGCAATTTATTGCTAGTCGTAGTCCTAATATAAATATCAATATGAAAAATATATTTAAAGAAATATCTCAAGAAATAGATATACAAGGTGGAGGAAGTCCTCAAACGGTACAAGGTGGATGTACAAAGGATGAATTAGATTTAATTCTTAAGGGATTTTATGAAAGAATAATAAATAGCTTATAATACTACCGTTAACTACAGGGCTTTTCGCTGTGCTCAGTAAAAATTTACTGAGCACAGCGGAAAAATATAAATTGCTAATTTACATAGGTCAATATTTCTTCTAATATTTCTTCTTTAACTTTGTTTACTCCATCATAATCCACAGTAGGTTTATAGCACTTTTCCAATATTTCATGATTTTTTCTAGCTGTTTTAAGATTAGATATAGCATTGTCAATTAGTAAATTATAGACTTCATAATCTTTATCATTTTTTACTTTTTCATTGAAATATTCATTTAAGTTAATTTTTTTATGTGGAAAATCTAATCCAAGTTTATTAGAGGTTATGCAAGTATTTATGTCTTTAATTATTAAAGTCTCTATTTTTTCGGGAATAGTAGAGTTGTGATAAATTTCAACACTATATCCCCTAATTTTACTTTCCTCCATTATCCGCTTTATCAATGTGGATTTGCCTGTTCCAATTTCACCTTCAATATAGTATATAGTTGGAATCCATTTTAATATGGTTTCTGTATAATCTATAAAACCTACTGGTGTATTTGCATTAGAGAACATATGTCTTTCAGTAGGGCTTATTTCTTTATGGTATTCTACCTCCTTGGAAAATACCTCCTCAGTTAATTGTCTAGTAATATAATTTATTTTACTGAAATCCACGCTTATTTTATTGTTTTGGACGATTTCTTCATATATGATTTTAGCTGATTTAAAATAAGCAAAAGCTCTTCTATAAGCAATTTTGTTATTCTTCTTTGCCTTTATTATTTCTTCCTTGGACATCATTAATTTTTCTGAATCAATAAATCGACCTAAGTCTATTAATTTATCTATTAATCCTGGATAGGTTGGATCGATTACATGAGGAAAGGTACCATCTGCTATGGCTATATTAAGCTTATTTATAAAAATACTATCAATAGATTCAGCATCAGAAGGGCAATGGTGATACTCTATATCAAAACCCTCTTCTATCATATGTTCTGCTATTTTTTTCATTAAAGAAGATTTCCCTCCTCCTGGCATACCCTTTAATATAAATAATCGGTTTCTATTTAAACCTATTATATTATCATGAAGTGAATAAAAGCCATTAGCCGTATTTCCCCCAAAAAACATTCTTCTAATTTCAACCATATGAAAACCTCCCAAAAAGATTATATATTATAATTTATTCCCTTAGAATTATTATGTGCATGAAGGTGGAAAAGAACTCTTTGAAAAAGTTCTTTTAATGGAATTTACGTTATTTTTGCTATAAAAATACTTTATATGGAGCTCAAGCTTAGACAAATTATTGTATCTAAAAAAAGCACTCCTCTAAAAAGAGAAGTGCCTCTATAAAAGTATAAATTCTATCTTTGGTAAAGCATTCTGTAGTTTTAATCCAAGATTTGAACTTTCATCATTTCCGTTGTTTGGAGGAGTTCCCATAATAATATGAGTAATATTATTATCAACTGCAAAATCAACTATAGTTTTCATAATATCCTTTGACCTAAGTACAGTTAAATCAGCCCCTACTTTTTTGGATACATCAAATAAATATTCTAATGCCTCTCCATCATCAATATTTTCTAAAAATTTTTCTTTCTCATTTACTACATGTATCACATATAATTTCCCTTTCTTTGCTTCTACTAATCTGTATCCATTTAATATAAGTCTTTCACAAGTCTTTTGCTGAGTCACGCATACCATGATATTAGTTTTTTTCATACGAAATCCCCCTTTAAAGAGTGACACCTATTACATTATACCATGAAATTAAAAAAATAGTATTAAATATGCCATATTTTGTCCTAGATATTAATACTGAAAACACTATTCTTTACATTGCCTTAAAGTTTTAGACATAAAAATAGGATAGAAACCTATCCTATTAATCATCCGTTAAATCTTTTTCTCCCATTTCAACTAATCTTTTGGTCATAAGTCCTCCTACACGACCGGCAGTAAATATATTATCCACAGGGCCTATTTCCTCATTATTCATAAAAGCGTCAGATACCCCTAGCTCATTTGCTATTTCTAATTTCATTTCATTTAAAGCTTTCATAGCATTAGGATCCAATGGTCTTTTACTCATAAATATCACCTCTTTATAATAAAGTTGTTCTTATTTATTTTATCTAAGAACCTATTATAAAATACGAGGCAATTTAAGGATTACCATTATATTCTACCTTACCCTATGAATTCTTGCTTTTTCTGCTTTTGGATCAGATATCATTTCATATCCACCCATAGCTGTCATAGTAACTAATAGAGCATTAATAATAGTAATAACTATACCCTGCAATCCATTCCCGCTTTTTGCAAAAATAAAGTTTAAAATAAGAGCGATTATAAAAATATAAAATCTAACAAAAGCATCTCCAAATATTTTTTTAATAATAGGTTTTGTAAACTGTGTTACAATAGCAGTTGCTGCAACTAGACCAGTAAAAGTTGCTAAAATTTCAGGTGTTACTAAATCATTATACATTTTTTACACCTCCATTAATTTTATTCAATCTATTATGTAATCTTATTTTCTATACAACCATTTATCCCTAGTTGATTTATTCTTAAAAATTCTTCTCATGAAATTTTATGCCAAGCTTAATTGATCTATGATAAAATTCTATTTAAACCTTTTTTATTAATAAAATAATCAATGGATTCTCTTAATTATTTAAATATTTTTAACCAAATAGGCATTACTCCTGCCTAACTTGTCCCAAGAAGACAGGTGAAACGTCCCCTTGTCTTCTAAATTTCTGTAGAAAAAAAGAGCCTTGTTAGGGCTCTCATTATATTATTTGCTTAAAAGTTTCATATTTTAATCAAATCCTTTTTCTATTTCAATCAATACTCCTGTGTTAGCATCTATCTTTACTTCATAATACATTCCATTATAGGCTCTTATAGTAATTTCATAAACCAATATACCGTGTTCAGTGTCTATTTCAAACCTTACTACTTCCCCAGGAACATACCCTAAAGCAATTTGAATAGCTTCTGCCCCACTTATTTGTTTGATTCTCCAATAATTGTTCATTGTATAAATCTCTCCTTCCTTATGATTTATACAATTATATTCAATTACTTAGAAATTGGTGATATCCCACTTAGTTTGCCATATCCCCCATAAATATTTGAATAAAAAAAGCGCGCCATAAAAGGCATGCCCTACAAAGGAGTTCATCATCTCCTCATTACTAATTGCTATTCGTTTGTTTTGTATATTAAAGTAAGATATCCTTTAAGATGTCTTACTTATATTTTAAAATGCTTTTATTAACTTTAATGTTTGCAAAATCAAAAACAAAAAAAGCGACCTTAAGTCGCTTATATTCAATGGCGGGAGTATGTGAGAATCGAACTCACCCAAGAGGCTCTTAACCCCTCGCGCTGGTTTTGAAGACCAGAGGACCCACCAGGACCCATCTACCCCCTTAATAACAACAAACTCCATTATACAATATTTTGTTATATATTTCAAGAAGTATTTTTATTTTTATCAGTATCTTCAATTAGCAAATCTTTAATCTATAGCTGCATTGTCCTTCCTGCTTCTAAAGTAATAGCCCACGCCCCACTTTGTATGGATATACTGGGTACCATTAGAATCCTTCTCTATTTTTTCTCTAAGTCTTCTTATATGGACATCTACTGTTCTTAAATCTCCAAAATATTCATATCCCCAAATGGTTTCTAAAAGTTCTTCTCTAGTAAATACTTTTCCTGGATTGGATATGAGTATATAGAATAAATCAAATTCTTTCCCTGTTAAGTTTATAATCTCATCTTTTATAGTTAATCTTCTACCCAATGCGTTTATAATAAAATCATCTATTTTAATTGTTTGACTATTACTTTGAGGGCTTTTCATATTTACCCTTCTAAGTATCGCCTTAATCCTAGCCTTTAACTCTAAAATATTAAAAGGTTTTGTTACATAATCATCAGCGCCATATTCTAATGCTAGTATTTTACTAATGTCTTCTTTCTTTTCTGTCACTATTATTATAGGCACCTGAGAGTGCTCCCTGATGGTTTGGCATAGAACTAATCCATTTCCATCAGGCAGCAACAAATCTAAAATTACTAGTTCATAATCCCTTTTTTTTATTTTCTCTACAGCATCTTTTATTGAGAAAGCTGCCTCTACATGGTAATTATCTTGCTCTAGGCTATACTTTAATCCTTTTACAAAGGACTTATCTCTATTTATTACTATTATTCTCGTTTCCATAATTATCACCCCAAAATAAAAGAAAATAAATTTATAAAATTCTTTTGTCTCCATCCCTTTTGGTTATTTTTAATTGATCAAAATACTCTAATAAACCTAAAGCTACTTTTCTATTGGTATTTAATATATCCCTATACTCAGCAACCGTTATAGAATCATTTTTACCTATATATTCTTTAAGAATTTCTAATGCTTTCTCATAGTTTGTCTTATGCAAATAAACTTCCTCATTTATTTTTATTAATTCCCCATCACTTATAAGAGAATTTAAAACTTGTTCTATTTCTTGTTTGTCATAATCCAATGATTTAAATATATCTTCTTTTTTAGGTGGTAAAAATGAGTTTTCTTTATAGGCTTTAATTAAATCATCTTTTATCTTTAATTGCAAACCATTATATTTAATTTCAAATCCTTTTACATAAACGCTTTCCATCTTCTGTTCAATATAACCTTTTTCGATTAATAAGTCAATAAATCTATCCCCAACTTTAGGTTTTGCATTTTTTAAAAATTTGCTACGTATTTCTTCTTTTGACATTCCTTGCCTAAGAGGATATTTTTTATGAAAAGTTTCTAGTTCCTCTACTATAGCTTTCTTTAATTTATTAAAATAGTCTATATGAATTACATGTATCTCCCTAGTTAAAGTGAACAATATGACTTTATTATCTTTAGCTAAGTTTTCAACCTCCCCTTTTACCTTATCTTCTAACATGACAGTAAAAGTTGAGATTTCTTTTATTGTTGGGAAAGTCTTACTTTTATCTAAGATTATTTTCTCAATAATATCTATAGATGCTCCCTCTTCTTTTATTTGAAGTTCCTTTATTGCCTCTTCATCAAATCTTTTCTTCTTATTTGGATTTGGCTCTAAAACTTCTCCACCACCTATAGTGAACATAGGAGAATAAAATCTAATTATAAATCTGTCTCCCCTTTTTGCCACTATTTCTTCTTCTAATCTCAATTGGGCATAGGCTTCTTCTCCTGGGTTTAAAATATCTTTATCCAATAAAACTATTCTACATAGAACTTCCTTAGTGCCAATATATAGTCTTAGGCGAGTTCTATTTTCTATAGAACGATTTATATTTTTAATCAACTTTATCTTTGCATCTAACATCAAAGTCTCCTTCATTGAGTCTTTAGGAGCTATTACATCTCCCCTATCGACTTCATCTCTTTTTAGACCTGCAATGTTTATTGCCACTCTCTGGCCTGCATAAGCTATAGGGGTGTCCTCATCATGAACTTGCAGAGACCTTATTCTAGCTATCTTATTTCCTGGGAAAGCTTGTATTTCATCCCCCACCTTAAAGGTCCCTGAAAGTAGTGTTCCTGTTACTATAGTACCAAAACCTGACATGGAAAAGACTCTGTCTACAGGTAATCTTGGCATATCATCAGTTTCTCTATCTTCAACCTCCAGGGTCAATTTATCTATTAATTGTATCACTTCCTCAATGCCCGTTTTTTTCGTTGAAGATACAGGTACTATTGGAGAATTTTCTAAAAATGTCCCTTTAACCTCACCTCTTACATCCTCCTTAACTAGCCCCAGCCATTCTTCATCTACTAGATCTATTTTAGTCAAGACGATAAATCCTTTCTTAATTCCCAACAAATCCAGTATGGCAAGATGCTCACTAGTTTGGGGCATTACTCCTTCATCTGCAGCTATTACCAACAATACTATATCTATACCCATAACCCCTGCAAGCATATTTTTAATGAATTTTTCATGCCCAGGTACATCGATTATTCCTGCCCTTTTACCACTTGGCAAATCAAAATAAGTAAATCCTAATTCAATGGAGATGCCTCTCTTTTGCTCTTCCTTCAACCTATCTGTATTTCTACCTGTTAAGGCTTTTATTAAGGTAGTCTTTCCATGGTCAATATGACCAGCTGTTCCAATTATAATATGTTTCATTTATAGCTGCACTCCTTCTAACTCGTTTAATCCATACATAATCCCATCTACTATTATATCAAATTCATCTTCTCTTACAGTTCGTATGTCTATGAAAACTCTGTCCTTATATACTCTTGTGATTATTGGTATTTCATATTCCCTTAAATGTCTTTCAAATTCAGATATGCTTAAATCATTTAATGTTAACATGATACATTTTGTTGGAATTTTTTCTAGAGGTAATGACCCTCCTCCAACTTCTGAATAATCATCTACTATCTCTACTTTACATTTTTTACATTCTATATTTTTTACAAGTAAATCATATAATGTTTTGGCCTTATTCTCTAGTTCTTCAATGCTAATAGATAGCATTCGTAGTGTTGGAATTTTTTTAACTGCTATGGTTTCATCTAAATAAAGTTTAAGTGTAGCTTCTAATGCGGATATTGTAAATTTATCTACTCTAAAGGCCCTAGTTAAAGGATTTCTTTTCATGGCACTAATATATTCCTTTTTCCCAACTATAATTCCAGCCTGAGGACCGCCTAGTAGTTTGTCTCCACTAAAGGTAACTACATCTACTCCATTTTTTATGGAATCCTGTACTGTGGGCTCGTATTCTAATCCATATTTTGATAAATCGATTAAAACCCCACTTCCCAAATCTTCAATTAGCGGAATATCATATTTTTCCTTTAAGGGATATAGTTCTCCGGATGAAACAGAAGAAGTAAATCCTAATATTCTATAATTACTTGTATGAACTTTTAATAACGCAGCTGTTTCTTCATCAATTGCGTTTTCATAATCCCATAAATGGGTTTTGTTTGTTGTTCCTACAGATACCAATTCTGCTCCACTTTGTTCCATAACATCTGGAATTCTAAAAGAACCCCCTATTTCAATTAATTCTCCTCTCGATACTATAACCTTACGGCCTTTAGCCATAGTGCTTAATACAAGCATTACTGCCGCTGCATTATTGTTTACTACCATTGCAGCTTCTCCGCCTGTAATTTCAATTATTATATCTTCTAAATGACTATATCTAGAACCCCTCATGCCCTTTTCCAGATCATATTCTAAATTTGAATAGTTAACAGCTATTTCCTTTACATTTTCCATTACTTCATTGCTTATTAATGAACGTCCAATATTTGTATGGATTACTATTCCAGTTCCATTTATAACCCTTTTAAGCTTTAATGAGTTTTTCTTATTTGCTCTATCTACTATTTTCCTTGGCAAAGATAAGTTTTTTCTATTGATTTCTTCCTCATTTAAAAATTCATTTTTTATGCTATTTCTTAGTAATTCTATTTCTTCTCTAATAGAATCTACTACAAGCTTTCGTGGCATAATATTTGATAATTTTTTAATATTTTCTTCTTCTAATAAATCATCTACTTTAGGAATTAGTGTAAATAGATTTTTGTTCTTAATCATACAATCCCTCTCTTTTTGTTTTATTCTACAATTAAATAATAATCTTCCCTCTCTACTACCTCTCCAACAATCTCATATTTAGTTGGAGTATCCTTTAATCCTTCTAATAGTAAGCTTGCCTTATCCTTTGGAACTGATATTAATAAGCCCCCAGATGTTTGGGGATCAAATAATACATCTTTTATATCTTCAGGTATTTGATCTGTAAACTTTACCTTATCTCCTATATGCTCCTTATTTGCATAAGTCCCAGCTGGAACTAAACCCATTTGTGCATATTCTAAGGCATTAGTTATTAGGGGTATGCTTTTATGGTTGATTTTAATGGTTACTGAACTTCCTTCTGCCATTTCTAAAGTATGACCTAATAGTCCAAAACCAGTAATATCTGTTACGCTATTTACCTCTACTTTATCTACAGCTTCTTTGGCATATTTATTCAATGTAGTCATAACCATAACAGCTTCGTCATAGGAGGCTTTATTTGCTATTCCCCCTTTAATGGCTGTATTTATGATTCCTAGCCCTAAAGGCTTTGTTATAATGAGCACATCTCCAGGCTTTGCGCTGCTATTGGTAAGTACCTTTTTAGGATGCACAAAACCAGCAACAGATAATCCATATTTAGGTTCATCATCTACTACTGTATGACCGCCAACTAAAATAGCACCTGCTTCCTTTACCTTATCATATCCTCCTTTTAATATTTCAACTAGTACATCTGAACTTAAACAGTTTGGAAAACAAACTATATTCATAGCCAACTTTGGCTCTCCACCCATAGCGTATACATCACTTAAAGAATTAGTGGCAGCTATTTGACCAAATACATATGGATCATCAACAACTGGTGTGAAAAAATCTAATGTCTGAATTAAAGCTAAATCATCATTTATTTTATATACTGCTGCATCATCTGATGTATCTAAACCTACAATTAAATTTTCATCGAATGATTTTGGTAAATGGCACAAAACTTGTGCCAACACATCGGGACCGATTTTAGCTGCTCAGCCAGAGCTCTTAGTTAGTTCAGTTAGTTTTTTATTCATTTAGCTCACTCCTCTATTTTACCGTAATAAACTCTTTTATGCTTTCAAATCGCTTTTCTCCAATGCCAGATACATTTTTAATATCATCAATAGTCTTAAATGGGCTTTGTTCTCTATAATCCAATATCTTCCCAGCTAATACATCACCTATACCCGGCAATGACATCAATTCTTCTTTAGTACATATATTAATATTAATTAGGCTATTATCATTACTAGTAATTGTATCATTTGAAGTTTCTATAGTTATATCCTCTTCTCCTATTTTAGGGATATATATTTTTTCTTCATCTGATAATTTCTTTGCCAAGTTTATTTTATCCAAATCAGCGTCTTTTTTCAATCCTCCAGCTAAATTTACTGCGTCAATAACCCTCGAGCCCAAATTTAATTCTACTATGCCTGGCTTATAGACTTCACCACTAATATGTACCATTATAATTTGATTTTCATCAATTCCCTCTTCTTCAATTAAATCTATAGATAAATCCTCTACATTAATTTCATTATTTATATCATCTTTTTCATCTGTCAAAAACTTACTATTAACAAAATTAAAAACCGATATTATAACCACTATTAATATTAAAGAAATTATAATTATCTGCTCTTTTTTTGTAAAATATGTCATAGTTCTACCCACTCCTTTTTACAAATTACTCTGTTATTTAAAATATTCGACCCTTTAAGCAAATTTCCTCCTTTTGTTAAAAAATAATTCCTCATATCTATTAAAAATAAATATAATTTCTGGTATAATTTAATTATTGCAAAGAAAAAGGAGGGAGTTGTTTGAAAAAAATTATATCAATTGTATTGCTTTTATTATTAACTACATATAACATATCTTTTGCAGATGAATTAAAATTATCTGGAGAGGGTGCCATACTTATAGATAGGGATACGGGTCAAATCCTTTATGAAAAAAATCCCCATATGAAATTACAACCTGCAAGTACTACTAAGATAATGACTGGGATACTTGCTATAGAAAAAGGCAATATAAACGATATAGCTACTATTGATGAAGAGGTAGTTAACTTAACTGATGGTAGTCATATAGCTTTAGAACCAGGCGAACAAATTAAATTTGAGGATTTATTAAATGCATTGTTAATTGAATCAGCTAATGATGCTGCTTTGGCCATTGCAAAGCATATTTCTGGCAGTATTGATGAGTTTGTCAAGTTGATGAATGCCAAAGCTAAGGAAATAGGTGCTTTAAATACTAATTTTGTTAACCCAAACGGTTTACCAGATGAAAATCATGTAACTACAGCTTATGATTTAAGTTTAATGGCAAAATACGCTATGAAAAACGATACTTTCAGACAAATAGTATGTAATTATACTTACACTATACCTGAAACCAATAAAAAAAATGAAGCAAGATATTTAAAATCTGCTAATAGACTATTGTATAGCAATCAAAAAATTAATGTAAATGGAAAAATGGTTCCTATTAAATATGAAGGGGTTAATGGAATAAAAACTGGATATACTGTAGCTGCTCAAAATTGTTTAGTAGCTTCAGCCGAAAGAGGTAATCAAAGACTTATTGCAGTAGTTTTAAAAGCAAATGGTAGAGAAGTATATGCTGATATTCACAAATTATTAAACTATGGGTTTAACAATTATGAAAAAGCTACTATCGCCTTTAAGGATCAATTCATTAATAATATTGATATAATAGATGGTGTAAGCCCATTAGTTGCTGGAATATTAAAAGATAGTCTATGTGTTTCTATACCTAAGGGTAGCTTAGATAAAATAGATAAAAGGATCTCTATTGATGATGATATTGAAGCTCCCGTAGAAAAAGATCAAATCTTAGGCAAAGTTGAATATTATCTTGAAGGTCAGTTTTTAGGACAAGCTGATATTATTTCTACCTTAAGTGTTGAAAAAAACCTTAAAGTTGATACAGTTAATAAAATTTTTAGCAAGTGGTATATATTTGTAATAGCTTTACTGATTATAATACGAATTGGAACTATCGCCAAACAAAAGCAAAGGAAAAAACGAAGAAATTCATTATATAAAGCTCATAATCCATTACAATAAAAAACCTTGCCTTAATAGACAAGGTTTTTCTTATTCTATAATACTGCTATAGCTTCAATTTCTATATCCCCATCTTTTGGTAGTTTTGATACTTCAACACATGATCTGGAAGGTTTGTGTTTATTAAAATATTTCTCATACGCTTCATTGATTAATGGGAAATCGTCCATATTTTTTATGTAGATATTTACCTTAGCTACATTTTCTAATGTGGCCCCTTCAGCCTCTAATATTGCTTTAACATTTTCTAAACATTGCATTGTTTCTTTTTGAATATCTCCCTTTAGCAATTCTCCTGTTTCAGGTACTATAGGTAGCTGACCTGATGTAAATATCAAAGTATTAGCCTTAATCCCTTGGGAATAAGGTCCTACTGCTCCTGGTGCTTTATTAGTTGAGATTGATTTTAAATTCATTTTATAGCCTCCTTAAGTTAATAGTATATAGTATATGGTTAAATTATGCTATCTAATTCTTCAGCATCAGCCCATAACTTTTCTAAATTATAAAATTCTCTATCTTCCCTATGAAATACATGGACAACTATATCTCCAAAATCTAATAATATCCACCTGCCGCTTTCATAGCCTTCTTTACCAAATAAAGAAAATCCAGCCCTTCCCATTTTTTCTTCAATTTCATCAGAAATTGCTTTTACCTGAGTAGTAGAGTTTCCACTTACAATTATGAAATAATCTGCAATAGTGGATAATTTTTTAAGATTCAATATTTTAATATTAAATCCTTTTTTATCACTACAAGCTTTGGTGATAATAGATATTCTTTCATCAATATCCTTCACTTAATTACCTCCTGATATTTAGTTAACTTCATTTTCAGTATTATCTAAATGTTCAACTGTCCTATTTTCAGTAAACATTGTTTTGACCATTTTATTACTTTCCTCTTCGTCAAGAATAAAATATGAAACCCCGTTAATATATTCCCCATCTCCTGGCAAAGTTGCCATTTGTATATTATCTATTTTAAAGTTCTTAGCTTTCATGGCGAATTTCATTATTACATCTAATGGTATATTTGTATCTACATAATCATAATAAGATTTTATCATTTGAGGAACATTAGCTATATTTGATGGTCTTAAAGTCTTTTCTATAGCGGATTTCACAAATTGCTGCTGTGCATTTATCCTACCCAAATCCTGATTTGCATATCCTTTTCTAAACCTTAAGAACTGAAGTGCCTCATCTCCATCTAGGGTTTGTTGCCCTTTCTTTAAATCAATATAAAGAGGTGGATTTGCAATGGGGTCACTGTACCTCATGTCCATAGGAACATATACATCTACACCATCTATAAGATCAACATACTCCTTAACTAACTTATAGTCTACCCTAACATAATATTCTAAATCTATCCCAAGTAAATCCTTCACTGCTTTTACGGATAACTCTGGTCCACCATAAGCATGGGCATGGTTTATCTTTTCTTCATTTTTCCTGCCGCGTATACGGGCCTTTGTATCCCTAGGTATTGAAAGTATAGAAATATCTCCTGTTGCCTTATCAAGCCTGCATAACATCATAGTATCTGATCTAGTGCTAGCATCTTTAGCTATATCTCTAGAATCTACCCCTAATAATAAAAAGGTTATATCATTTTTTCCATCCACTAATCTGTCAATGAAGTTAGAATTATATGCTTCCTGTTCCCCCTCAGCCTTTATAACGGTTTTATAAATAAAGCCACTCCACACTACTGAAAATGCAATAATTGAAATAAAAAAGGTTTTAAAAAATGTTTTTTTCACTGGGCCTCACTCCAAATCCTTTAAAATTATTAACTGGTTTCTTGCCTTGATCGTATCTAGATGTATTAGATTTCCCCTCTGGATAATAAATTTTACTGTACTATCTATGGCATATAATATACTTGTATCAATATCTTCATATGCCATTTCCCTTATCTTTTCTATCCCATCAAAATTTCTGCTTGGCTCTATAACATCAGCTAAATATACTATCTTTTCTAATATGCTCATGTTTTCTCGTCCAGTTGTATGGAATCGAATTGCATTTAAAACGTCTTTATCTATAACATGATATTTTCTTTTTGCTAGGGCTTCTCCCAAGGGACCATGAATAAGTTCTTTATTTTTTTTCATAACATTATCTAGAATTATATCAAAATCATCGGCCATTTTCAACAAATTTATTTCACCTTGAAGCTTACCACAATCATGTAATAGGCCAGCTAATGCTGCTTTTTCTATAGAACAACCATAGTGTTTAGCTAGTTCTATGCTTGTATTCATAACGCCTATAGAATGATTATACCTATAAGACCCAATATCTTCCTTTAAGCTATCATAAATCCATCCTTCTATCATAATATGCCTCCTATTATTTATAAAGTTTATTCTTTTCTATATATAGCTCTACTGACTCTGGTACTAGATACTTTATGGATAATTCTGATTTTACTCTATTTCTAATACTCGTAGATGATATATCTATAAGAGGCGTTTCTAATAAATATATAGAATCTTTATATATTCTACTTAACTCCTTGAATCTAGATTCTAATTTATTAGAATCTAAATCTGGTCTCTTTGCTACAATAAATTTGCATAAACTCAGTAATTCCTTATAATCTTTCCATTTATCGATATTACAAAAAGAATCCGCCCCTAAAATAAAATAAAACTCCTTATCCCTATATTTAGACTGTAAATATTTTATCGTATCTATAGTATAAGTAGCCCCTTCCCTTTGAATCTCAATTGAAGATAAAGAAAAATATGGGTTAGTACTTATAGCCAAAACGGTCATATCATATCTATAATTAACAGATGAGATATCTTTCTCTCCTTTATGGGGTGGCTTTCCAGTTGGTATAAAAATTATTTGTTCTAAATCAAATTGGATCCTAGAATGTTCAGCTAATATTAGATGTCCATTATGTATAGGATCAAAAGTCCCCCCCATTATGCCCACTTTCATCTTCTTCAAAGTATATCCCTCCAGTTAAACTTTTTTATAATAGATAAACTTCAGAAACTAACGTTCTGAAGTTTATTTAGAAATATATTATGGCAATAATATTTTTTTATTTTCTTTAGATTCTCTATATAATACAAATTTGCTTCCAATGCTTTGAACAAATTCTGCATTTGTTTTCTCTGCTAACTCACTTGCTATCTCTTTTGCATCTAAAAAGCTATTATTTAATACCTTTATTTTTATAATCTCTCTTACTTCTAAAGCTTCATCTACTTGCTTAATAAAATTTTCTGTTACTCCATTTTTCCCAATTTGGAATATAGGATCTAGATTATTAGCCATAGCCTTTAAATAACTTCTTTGCTTCCCTGTTAACAATTAATACACTCCTTTGATTTTAAACCTCAACTTCTTTTCTCGATTGTCTTCTATGAGATTCATATTTTTTGCTGCCTTTTTTCCATCCAGTCCTTGATTTTTCTTCAGGTTTATAATGTTCATTAACTACTACCTGATTTCTTGCTAGACAATAATAAGTTGGTTGATTCTCTTTACAATTGCCACAATTTAAACAGTCCATTTTGCTTACGAACCCTCCATTTAATCAAAAAATTCAAATTCATATCCACAAATAAATACTGAATCGTTTTCTTCAATGCCTAATCTTTTTAATTCCTCCACAACTCCCCTTTGCCTAATGGTATTTTGAAAGTATCTCGAAGAATCATAATCATCAAAATTTGTTGAATTCAATAATTTTTCTATAAAAGATCCTTCTACGATATACTTTCCATCTTCTTTTTTCACAATAATACCCTTCTCAACAGGTTCTTCAAAGGTAAAATCAATTTCTTCGTCAAAGGTTTCATATTGGATAGCTGTTTTAGTTAGAACTTCCCATATGCCAAATTTCAACTTTGAGATTCCTTCTCTTGTTGCAGCAGAAATTGGATATATTTTATAGCCTTTAGGCTCAAATTCTTCTTTAATCTTTATTAACCATTCTTCAGATTCAGATAAGTCCATTTTGTTCGCAGCAATTATTTGAGGTTTTTCTGAAAGTTTAGGATTATAACGAATCAATTCTTCATTAATTTTATAAAAATCCTTAATGGGATCTCTCCCCTCTAAACCTGATGTATCTAATACATGAACCAAGACTCTAGTTCTTTCTATATGTCTTAAAAAATCATGGCCTAAACCAGCACCTTCATGGGCTCCTTCAATTAACCCTGGTATATCGGCAACAACAAAGCTTTTCTCTTCATCTACTTTTACAACTCCTAAATTTGGCTTTAAGGTGGTAAAATGATAATTAGCAATCTTAGGCCTTGCTTCAGATATTATAGATAGTATTGTAGATTTTCCCACATTAGGAAATCCAACTAGTCCTACATCAGCTAATAATTTTAGCTCTAATATAACGGTTTTTTCTTCGCCACTGCTGCCAGATTCAGCAAACCTTGGTGCTTGTCTTGTAGATGTAGCAAACTTAGCATTGCCTTTGCCTCCTTTACCACCTTTGGCAATAACATAGGTTTGATCACCTTTTTTAATATCTACTATCACTTTATTTGTATTTGCATCTTTCACTAATGTTCCTACGGGCACTTTTAGTATCAGGTCCTGCCCTTTTTTCCCAAATTGCTTTTTTGTCCTACCATTTTCTCCATTTTCTGCTTTATAAGAACGTTTATATCTAAAATCCATTAGTGTTCTTATCCCTTCATCAGCTTGTAAAATTATATTGCCTCCATCCCCTCCATCCCCTCCATAAGGGCCTCCTGCAGGTTCATATTTTTCTCTTCTAAAAGCTACTGCGCCATCTCCGCCTTTACCAGCCTTTAAGCCTATCTCTGCTACGTCAATAAACATATTATCATCCTTTATTATTCTTTTTTCTATTATCAGTAATTTCATTATACCAAGATATACTATACTGTCAATAATCTACAACAAAGATTTAAATTAAATCCATACTATTTTGTCTTAATAATATTTTATGAAGCTATATAGATATTATTTAAGTGTAAAGTTTATTTTATTCTTCCTGGATGAAATTATTCTTCTAAATAAAAATACATAAAAATAAAGCTTACCTTACTGGTAAGCTTTGAGATTCTATGCTAATTCTTCATTAGGATAAACACTAACTTGTTTTTTATCTTTACCTTTTTTTTCAAATTTAACTACTCCATCTACTTTAGCAAATAGAGTATCATCTCCGCCTCTACCTACATTGTTTCCAGCGTGAATCCTAGTTCCCCTTTGTCTTACAAGTATATTACCTGCTAAAACAAATTGGCCATCTCCTCTTTTTACGCCTAATCTTTTAGATTCACTATCTCTACCATTTCTAGAACTACTTACTCCTTTTTTACTAGAAAATAGTTGTAAATTTAGATTTATCATTCTCTACACCTCCCCATATTCGAGAGTTACATACTCTGGGTAATTTTCAATAATAGATTTTATTCCCACTTCTAAAGTTTTAAATACAATCTCTGCTTTGTTTCTAGTATCCTTATCTATGGTTTTTGGTATATTTACGCTTAATATTCCTTTTTCTTCATCTATAAAATAATCTATTTCTTCCTCATTAATGCTACAAACTTCTACTAATGAAATCAATATAGTTTGTGCAAGAGCTGAAACAGCAGCACATATTATATCCTTACCTTTAATAGCATAGCCTGCATGTCCCGAGATATAATATCCTTCGATTAAACCATTTTTTCCTTTGAAAATTTTTACTTTAATCATTTTATTAACCAACAATCTTTTCAATTTTTACTTTTGTATAAGGTTGACGATGTCCTTGTTTCTTTCTAAAATTCTTTTTAGATTTATATTTGAAAACAATAACTTTCTTTGCTTTTCCTTGTTCCAATATAGTTGCTTCTACCTTCGCACCTTCAACATAAGGCTTTCCAACAACTAAATCTTCTTCCTTTGCAACAAGAAGAACTTTTGTAAAGTCTACTTTGCTGCCTTCTTCTGTATTGATTTTTTCAATAAATACAGTATCTCCTTCTTGAACTCTATATTGTTTCCCGCCTGTTTCAATTACAGCATACATTATTAATTGCACCTCCTCTAACCAGTCTCGCCAATGTTAGGTGACTATGCTTTAAACCCACACTGTGCGGCTACCTACAACCAAAAATTTTATCAGATTTATGCCCTCTTGTCAATACTATTCTTTAAAAATTTTACCTTTCCCATTACAGTAGGGGCATTTCATTATAAACTTGGTTCTAAGGCTATTTCTGACTTTTTTTCTAGTCATTTCAACTAATCCTAGTTTAGTTATTCCAATAATATTTGTTTTGTTTCTATCTAAACTTAAATCTTTCTCAAGTTCATCCAAAACTAAAGATATATCATCTTTAGTTCTCATATCTATAAAATCAATTATTATTATTCCTCCAATATCTCGAAGCCTAATTTGTCTAGATATTTCCTGTACTGCTTCTAAATTAGTCTTTACTATAGTGTCCTCTAGACTTTTGTCTCCAATAAATTTGCCTGTATTGACATCAATAGCTGTCAAAGCTTCTGTTTCATCAATTACGATATAGCCTCCACTTTCCAAATTTACTTTCCTTTCTAATGCAGTTTGAATTTCCCTTCCAATATTATCTTGGAAGGCCACATCAAAATCCTTGTCATAAAATAACTTTTCCTTAAGATTTGGAGATATTATATCCTGAAAACCTAATAAACTATTATATTTTTCTTTATCATTTATGACAATTTTATCAATCTTGTCACTGAAGGCATCTCTCACTATTTGATGAGCTAGGTCCATTTCTTTATATATTAACTTTGGACATGGTAAAAAGTTTTTCTCCTTTTCAATTCTTTTATATATAGCAATAAGTGTATGATATTCATCTATTAATACCTCTTTTTCTATCCCTAAGGCTTTAGTCCTAAAAATAACCCCCATATCCTCTTTTTGCATTTCTTTGCCTATGTCTTGTAATCTATTAACTTCATATTCCTCATGAATTTTCCTTGAAACGCTTATTTTATGGGAAAAAGGAGTCAAAACCAAAAATCGACCTGGCAATGTAATATGAGTGGTTATTTTAGGCCCTTTGTTTTCCGAAGATTCTTTTAGTACTTGTACTATTATATCTTCTCCATTTTTAACTATATCATCAATTTTTACTGGTATGTTTTTATACATTGACTCTTTAGGCAAAGCATCTTTTACATATAAATAAGCATTTTTCCCTTCGCCTATATCAACAAATGCCGCTTCCATTCCTTGTAGCACATTTACTGCCTTACCTCTATATATATTGCCAACTTGTTTTCTATCATCTTTTGCGTCAGTATAAAACTCCACAAGTCTATCATCTTCAATGATTCCTACTTTTTCAATATCATTTTTTGAATCTATAAAAATATAATTCATATTATCGCTCCCATATTACATTGGTGGTTCTATTTTGCCTTCCCTTTCCACAAATAGCCCTAATCTTTTAATATTTAATGTATTAAAATCAATACCTATATTAAGATATCCATCCATTGCATCAATAAAATCCGTAGGTTTTAAATTACCATTATCTCCTGCCTTTAATAGACAATTTAAATTTATTAATTGTAAACTAGCCAATGGAGATTGTGAACTAATTATTATATTTCCAATTAAAGGTCTTATATCCTGATCCTTTTCAATAGCCTTTTTACCTTTATGTTTTACCTTCTTGATCATTATCCTATCTTCTTTTAACCAACTTTTAACTAATTTATCTAATTCCTCACTATCTTTTATATTATTTGCTTTAAATTTTATTTCATAATAGCTCCAACTAATAAGGGAAGAAATAGACTTACTTTCCTCTATATATTTGGCATCTAATATCCTAATGCCTTGAGGTAATTCCTGATTCATCCTTTTAATAAAATCTTCTATAGGTATATTTTCATTTAATTCTATATCCATATATTCTTGGGCACTAGCTATACCTAAAGCCAAAGGATTAGCTATAGAAAACTTAGGCTGAGGGTTAAAACCCTCCGAGTATTTTATGGGAATATTTCCTCTTCTAAAAGCTCTTTGAAAAAGTCTCATTAAATCTAGATGAGATATATATTTTAAGTAATTTTCTTTTGTAAACTTTACTCTTAAATTCATCTGCATACACCACCTGTAAAGCATTTATTAACTCCACATCCTGTACAACCTAATCTACAATCTCTAGTTAATTCTTCTTTTTTTGCTTTTTTATATTCACTAATTAGGTATTCTTTAGTTACTCCTGGATCAATAAAATCCCAAGGCAGTACTTCTTCAATATTTCTATCCCTTAGTGCATAAAAATCTCCATCAATCCCTGTTTCATTAAAAGCTTCAATCCATTTATCAAAATCAAATTTTTCAGACCAACCATCAAATTTACAGCCTTTCTCCCAGGCCTTTATTAATGCTTTAGATAGTCTTCTATCTCCTCTAGCAAGCACTGCTTCTAAATAGCTAAGTTTCGGATCATGATAGTTAAAGGTAACTTTTTTATCCCGAATATTATTTCTTAATAGGTTAATCTTTCTATTAAACTCATCTATAGAATCCTGCCCTACCCATTGAAAAGGTGTGAATGGTTTAGGTACGAAACATGCTGCACTTAATGTTACTTTTAAATTTCCTTTTCGCTTATCTTTTGGCTGATTAAAGAACATATCCTTAACCATATAACCTAAATCCTTAATACCTAGTACATCTTCATCGGTTTCTGTAGGGAGTCCAATCATAAAATACAATTTTATTGTAGACCAGCCTTCACTAAAAGCATAGGAAACAGCTGTAGTCAAATCCTCTTCTGTAATCCCTTTATTGATTACATCTCTAAGCCTTTGGCTACCTGCTTCCGGTGCAAAGGTAAGTCCTGATTTTCTTACTTTCTCAATTTCTTTTAGTATCCCCAAGCTAAATGAATCAAGCCTTAAAGAAGGCAATGATACTCCTATCTTATCTTTTTCATATCTATTCATTAGCTCTGATACTAATAATTGGAGTTGTGAATAATCACAAGAGCTTAGGGAGGTTAAAGATATATTTTCATATCCTGTACTCTTTACAAGCTTTTCAGCAGTTTCTAATAGATTGTCAACAGATTTTTCTCTAACAGGTCTATAGATCATACCTGCTTGACAAAATCTACAGCCTCTTGTACATCCCCTAAATATTTCTAGTGGGATTCTATCATGAACTGTTTCTATATAAGGAACTATTAGTTTACTAGGAAAAAAAGTTTTGTCTAAATCCTTTATAATCCTTTTCTTAATAGTTTTAGGTACTCCTTCTATAATAGGCTCCATTCTATCTATAGTGCCATCTTCTTTATAATATACTTGGTAAAGTTCTGGCACATAAACTCCTTCTATTTTGCTTGCTTCTTTTAGAAAGTCTAGTCTACTAGATTTTTTTTCTTTGAATTCTTTATATCTTTCTAATATTTCTAAAGTAACCTCTTCACCTTCTCCAATAACAAAAAAGTCTATTATATCTGCAATTGGTTCTGGATTATATCCACAAGGGCCTCCTGCTATTACAAAGGGAGCCCCTTCTTTTCTGTCCTTTGAAAGTATTGGGATACCTCCCAAGTGGAGCATATTTATTATATTAGTATAACTCATTTCGTATTGCAGCGTAAAACCTACAAAATCAAAATTACTTATAGGTTCCTTATTTTCTAAAGTATATAAAGGAATATTTTCTTTTTTCATTTCTTCTTCCATATCAATCCAAGGTGCAAATACTCTTTCACATGCAATATCTTCTTCATTATTTATTAGATTATATAATATATGAAGCCCTAAATGAGACATACCTACTTCATATATATCTGGAAATGCAAAGGCAAATTTAACTTTTACCTTATTCAAATCCTTCTTAATTGAATTCTTTTCCATACCAATATATCTAGCAGGTTTTTCTACCTTTTTTAGTACTTTATCAAATTTATTAATATCTATCATCAATATCACCTTTCATTTGTATTGTACATAATATATTACCATTTTTCTATAGTTTTTAACAGAAAAAATTAAAACTGTCTAGGACAGTTTTAAAGTTTTTTCATAAATTTCACATAACTCGATGGATTAACTGAAGATCCATCTACCCATATTTCAAAATGTAAATATTTATTTCCATCTTTGTTGGTTCCAAGGCTTCCTATCTTTGTCCCCTCATCTATTTTTTCTCCTTTTTCCACATACACTTTGGTCAAATATCCATATACTGTAGTCATATTTTCATGTTCAATTGTAACAAAATATCCTTTTGTATTTCTATCCTCAACTTTTATAACTACACCTTTATCAATTGATACTGGCTCCCTATCTTCTTTTGGTATAATATCCACCCCATTATTAAAGGTGCTAGTACCATCCAAATACTTCACTTCTCCAAAAGGCTTATATATGGCTCCTTCTATGGGCGGTATATACTTATTATCTTCTTTTATATTCAATGCGGATAAAGCCTTTTCTGGTAGTGAAATTAACTTCTTACCATAATCTAAAATTATTTTGCCATCTTTCTTTACACTGAATTCATAATTAATACCATTATCGATTATTTGTATAATATTAGATGAGATACTATTATTTAATCTTTTTAAAATCAATATTAAAACTAAGATAATCAAAACAATGGTAATTTGATTTAGTTTAACTTTATAATGAAACCTTCCTTTAATATATTTTAAAATGCCCTTATATCTAACGGAATGTTTTCTCCTATTCATAAATTCACCCACCTTAACTACTATTATGATATTTATTAAAGATGGGTTTTATTCCATTTTAATATGGGTTTGTTATTAATTTTAGATTATTATTTGTTAAAGTAAAATTATTTGTTAATCTTTCTGGAACATAGATTTCTTTTTGCTTAGTAATAAATATTGCATCAACATCCCCTAATTTTTTTATTAGTTCCGTCCCTTTATCAACACCTAGTATAAATAATGCCGTCGATAAGGCATCCCCATTAATGGATTTATCCGATATTATGCTAACCCCAGCGACTTCATTTTTTGAGGGATAGCCAGTTTTAGAATCTATAATATGATGATATCTTTCACCCTTATACATAAAATACCTTTCATAATCCCCTGAAGTAACTATGGATTTATCCTTAATATTTATTATTCCAATATAGTTTCCTGTAATATCAAAGGGATCTTGTATACCTATCTTCCACATATTACTATTCTTTTTTCCACCTATGGCATATATATTGCCTCCTAAGTCTATTATAGCAGATTTAACCCCATTTTCTAAGAATATCCTCTTCATTTCATCGGCAGCATACCCTTTTACTATACCTCCTAAATCTATTTTCATACCTTTTCTATTTAAATATACGGAATTGCCTTCCATTAGTTGTAAACCCTTATAATTTACTAAAGCCATTTTTTCTTTAATCTCTGCTTCTGATGGAATAGTACTTCTTTCTTTTTCATCAGTGCCAGTTATATTCCATAAATCTACTAAAGGACCAATAGTAGGTTCATAAGCGCCATCACTTATTGTGGCAAAATATTTAGCCTTTTCTATTACATAATATACATCGTCATGGACCTTTATAGGCTTTATTCCTGCATTTTTATTTATTTGACTTACATCGCTAGTATCAATAGTTACACTCATTCTATTTTCAATTTCCTTTAGCCTATTGATTGCCTCATCTAATATTTTTTTATCCTGTTTATCATATATTTTTAATGTTATAACCGTATCCATTAAAAATTCTGTCCTAGTAAGAGGTTCTTGCTTTTTATTTGTTGTACAACCAGTAACAGTTAATATTATTATAGCAATTATTATAAATGCTATTGGCCTTTTTAACTTCATATAAACTATCCTTTCTGATTAATATTTAGAAAAACCCTAACATGCGTTAGGGCTTAATTCTTATCTTTTATTATCTTTCATCTTTATAATAGGTATATTAGCCACTAAAGCTGACATAGGCATATTATCACTTTCTCTCTTCATCCTTGTAAGTTTAATGTCTAAACCTTCTTCATCTATTTCAGCATATTCCTTAATGGCCCTAATCATATCCCCTTTTACCATTTCTAAAAATTTTGGTGATAAATCAGATCTATCATGAACCAGTACTAGCTTTAATCTTTCTTTAGCTACATTTTTACTGCTTTCATCGTTTTTACCAAAAATTTTGAATAAATCCAAGGTTATTCCCCCTTTACTTACTAAATAGTAGTTTTATAAGCTTACTAAACTTTCCCTCATCATTATCTAAATTAAGAAACTCTACATCCTCTCCAATAACTCTTCTACAAATGTTTTTAAAGGCTTTTGCAGATAACGGTGATTCTTCAACTACCACAGGTTCTCCTTTATTAGTGGAGATAACGATTGCTTCATCATCTGGAACTATTCCTAATAAGTCTACCGCTAATATATCTATTATATCTTCTACATTCATCATATCTCCTCTTTTAACCATGTCTTGCCTAATCCTATTGATAATAAGTTTAGGATCCACAATTCCCTTTGCTTCTAATAATCCTATTACCCTATCAGCATCTCTTACTGCCGAAATTTCAGGAGTAGTTACTATAAAAGCTTCATCAGCACCAGCAATTGAATTCTGAAAGCCCTGTTCAATTCCAGCAGGTGAATCTATAATAACATAATCAAATTCTTCCTTCAATTCACTTACTAGCTTTAACATTTGATCAGGGCTTACGGCAGTCTTGTCTTTTGTTTGTGCTGCAGGTAATAAAAATAAGCCATCGTATCTTTTATCCCTTATGAGTCCTTGTTTTAGCCTACATGTTTTTTCAACTACATCAACTATATCATATACTATTCTATTTTCTAGTCCCATAACTACATCAAGATTTCTAAGACCAATATCTGTATCCACTACCACAACTTTGTTTCCTAATATTGCTAGACCAGTACCAATATTTGCCGTTGCAGTTGTTTTCCCTACTCCACCTTTTCCTGATGTTATTACAATTGCTTTCCCCATGCTTTTCTTCCTCCTCTTCATTATTTTCTAGATAAATATGGTTCTATAAAAACTTCCCCATCGTGGACTTTAGCCACTTCTGGCAATTTAGAAGTGATTACTTCTCCGTCGGGCCTTCTGCCAATTATATTTGCAATTCTAAGTTGAGTTGGCTGCAAATCATAGGCTGCAACCATTGCCTCAATATTTCCGTCTATTCCTGCATGTGCAACTCCCCTCAAAGTCCCAAGTATTATAATATTACCTTTTGCTTTAATTAAAGCTCCTGGATTTACATCTCCAATGATTACAATATTTCCATCATATTCTACAACTTGTCCAGATCTTATAGTAGTATTAATAAACTTTGTCATTCCTTCATGTATACCCATGTAAGTATCTGGCCCTTCTAAAAAGGATGGTAATCCCTCTTCAGAAATATGTAATTTATATTTATGCCCCATAATATGAAGTAGCTCGCTAATTTCTTCCTTAGATAAGTATTTACTCTTAATCCCCAATATATTTGCTCCTTCAAAGAAATCAATAGATTCTTCTAGCTTTTTTTCTAATTCACATTTGATACTTTGAAAGTCACCTTCCTTTATAAATATATATATTCCTTCTTTGATTCCCCTAAAATTTACTAATCCTTCTTTCACTATTACTACCTCCATAATACTTAAGTATATATTCTTCAAATATTCCTATAATCCTTCTTATTTTTAAAAAATTGAATTGGAAGGTATTTTACCTTGCCAATTCAATTTCAAATGGTAATAGCCCTTTTTCATCAGTATTATTAAGCCCAAGATATTCGGCAATAATTTCCCTTGCAACAGGACCAGCATAGCCTCCACTTCCACCTTGAAATAAAACTACAGCAACTGCTATTTCTGGATCTTCATAGGGGCCAAATGCAACAAACCAAGCATAGTCATCATAGGTTTCTCCAGTTGCCGGATTTATGCCAGATTTTTGTGCAGTACCTGTTTTACTTGCCACAGTTACTGGAAAGTCACCAAATAGCCTTCTTGCACTTCCTTCTGTAGACACTTTTTTCATTCCAAGTTTTACATGCTCCAAATTTTCATAATCATTTAATTTAATCCTTTCAGACTTTCTTTCTCCTTCCATAATAGTTCTAGAGTTATCATGGTTTTTAATATTATCTATAGCAGAAACTTTATGTCTATATCCACCATTGGATACAGTTGCAATATAATTGGCCATTTGAATTGGTGTATAGGCATTTTGTCCTTGTCCTATTGTTATATTCAATGTATCCATTATATTCCACCCTGCTTGATTAAGATAGGTATATTTTATTTTATCTGCTAAACCTTCTCTTTCTCCACTAAGACGTTTTTCCGGATCAATTCCCATTTTATCTAATCTTCTAATAACTTCACCTCTTGACAAAGGCTCCTCTTCCCCCATCCAGCTAACTATTTCATCTATTATATCTTTAATCTCATCATCCTTGAGATCTACGCCTTCTTTAATATAATGTTTAATATTATTGTTTAAATATCTTTTTAATAAGGTTTTAGTTGTAGCAATTTTCCCTTGGGGATTTGGAACTCCACCAGATACCTCCTTAGGAATATCAATTTCTATACCAGTTTTATCATTTAGCCCTAGCTGTTTACACATATTCATTATATCCTCTATCTCTAATTTCATTCCTACGGGTTCTCCCGTCCTTTGATTTCTACCTAATGCTAGTGTATAAAAATAATAGTTACAAGAATCCCTAAGAGCATCGTAAAGGTTTTCAGGTCCATGGACACCTCTATTAGAGTTCCAAAGCCAGCAGCCCATCTTTTGGTTGCCAAATTGTACATATCCCATATCCCTTATGGTTTTATTGGGATCTAACCCCTTTTCTAAAGCGGCAAGGGCAGTTACTGGTTTAAATGTAGAACCCGGTTGTACAGCAGTTTGTATGGCAATATTATATAATGGCCTAGGTGCTAATAGATCCTTTTCATTTTCAGGAAACAAGCTTTTCCAATCTGTACTAGATATTCCTGTAGAAAACAAGTTTGGATCATAAGCAGGATAATTTGCTAAAGCCAATAATTCTCCAGTCTTTACATCTATAGCTACTACTGAACCAGAAGTTGCATTTACATAAGGTCTTCCATTTTTTTTATTTATGCCATATTTATAATTGCCCCATTTGCTTTCAAAAGTTCCACCTTTTTGTATTTCCTCTAATGCCTTTTTCAATGAATCTTCTGCTACTTTCTGAAGTTTAGAATCTATTGTCAAGTAAATATTATTTCCTGGTACAGCTTTTTCCTCATTTAGCATATTGGTTGTATTTCCTAATGCGTCTACTTCAACCCTCTTGACTCCATTTTTGCCCCTAAGTTCTGATTCAAACTTTTCCTCAATACCAGTTTTGCCTATGATATCGTTAGGAGAATAATTCTTTTCTTTCACATATTTTTCTATCTCAGAAGTCTGAGATATTTTCCCTAAATATCCAAGTAGATGAGCAGCTGTCTCTCCTTCTGGATAATATCTTACTGGCTCTATAGATACCTGTATACCAGGCATTCCCATAAGATTTTCTTCAATTTTTGCAACAGTAGAATCTTTGATGCCATATGCAATATTAATAGGCTGATAAGCTCTGTTGCCTTGTTTATCTAATTGATCATATAAAGACATTATAGATCTAGCTTCATATTTGCTTAAACTATTGTCAATTTTAAAATAATCTATTAGAAAAGATAATGTTTCTTTTGCATTCTTCCCCTTTGGAATTTTATATTTTTCAAACCAATCACTTTTATTTACTAATGATACATACTTCCATTTTGAAATTGATATTTTTGGATTAACACCATTATTTAATGTAACTTCTTGGGCTATCCCTTTTATATCATCATCCGTGATAAAATCCTTTAGTAGATTTTCTTTTTTTGCAAAATTTATTAAAGTATCAATAGGATTTTCTTCACTAAATAATTTTTTATCTTTATGAGCGAATAAAACTGTATTGTTTTCCTCATTAACTTCTATTGTAACTGGCGATTCTAGGCCTTTTTCCTCTATTTTATTTAATAATATTTTTGCTGGAACAATCTTTGTGGTATTTCCTTTTGCATCTTTATTTTCTACTACTTTTTCTAATAAACTATTTAATGAAGTTTCCGAAACAATATTTACAAAATCATCCTTTGCATTAGTTTCAAAATTAATGTTTTTAAAATCTTTCATTAATTCTCTTTTAGTTTGTAAATATTCTTCATCAAAAGTTAGGGAATACTCCTCTAATACTAAATCATTTGCTAAATTTCTTTCCTTTAAAATATTGTATACCAATTGCCTTGAAATGGGATGATCTATAATCTTTCTAATAATATTTTTATCATTATCTATTAGGGTAATTACTGCTTCTTTAGCAGTAGCCCCATTATTAATATTATGGCTCTTTTTCCATAAATCGATATCCTTATTATTGTCAAAATCAACTGTTAGTCCATCACTATTTAATTCAGTTTTAATAGGCATATCAATTCCTTTGCTTTCAAGGGCATTTATCCCTTTATTAATAGTTATAAATTGATAATGCTCCTTGTAATCGGGGTTTATATAATAGGTATCCAGTATCTGTGGTAGTAAATTATTTGATATTATGATATCTATAACTTTATCTTCTGGTGTAAGATTTTCTATATTATATATTTCTTCATTTCTATATTTAAATTTATTAAATTCTATAGGAAAGTCATCTACATAGATGACCCCATCCTCTTCTAATAATCTAGCTAATGTCAATAAAGTCATGTTTATTTTGTCTTTATCTTTAATATTCATCAGCTCATCTTTTAAAATTTGGACGGTAAAGCTAGGCTTATTACCAGCTAATAATCTACCATGTCTATCCCTTATTTCGCCTCTTGGAGCTGTAACATATATTTCCTTAAGCCTTTTATTATCAGAAACATCCCTGTAATAATCCCCATCTATTATTGTTAATGTGGCTAATCTAAAAGAAAGTACTAGCATCATTACTGATAGCACAATAATCAATATATTATATCTATTTTTTAATTTTTCTAGAATCTTCAAACCAGCTCACCCCTATTTCCTTCCAAATCTTATTGAAGGAACGATAAATATCTTAGAAAACCATTTATAAACTAATATAGATAATAAGCTATTATAAACCATTTCAAGCAATATTGTTTTTTTAAAAAAGGCAGAGAAGTTAATGTTATAGGCTAAAAAAAACATAAATAGGTAATAAAATAGATGATAACCTATTGTTACTGCCGCAGTCATAATAAACGGTATCAGTATATTATCTTTTGATAATCTGCTCTCCATCATTCCAACAAGATATCCAATAAAGAAATATATAAACCCATTTACTCCAATTACAGGACTAAATATAATATCCTGTAACAACCCCATCGATAATCCTACGATGCTACCCACTTTTCTTCCCTTCAATAATGCTATTATAACTATAATAATAATACTCGTATTTGGTAATACCCCAAATACACTCATATAGGGAAGCAGGGTACTTTGAAATATGAAATTAATGACAATAATTAAAATATAAATAATTATATTCAATTTAAATCCCTCAATTATTAATTAGATATGATAAATACCTTATACAATTTTTTGAAATTAACAGCTGGTTCAATATAAATGTTCTTCATCAAATTTTCATCTTTTTTTACTACATCTGTAATTTCGCCTAAATATAAATCCTTAATAAATATTCCTCCTAATCCAGAGGTAAAAAGCTTGTCTCCTTTCATTACATCAGCTTTAGTATCGAATAGATATCCAGTTAGTTTCCCATCTACACTACCTGATATTATTCCGCCATCCTGTGTTCTGATCACTTTAAAGGAAATTTTGCTATTTTCATTGATTATAGATACTACTTTAGACCAATTGTCTCCTACTTCAGCCACTCTTCCTACTATGCCTTCTTGAATTATGTCCTCTTCAGTTTCTACAGCTTGAATGACTGTATCTCCCTTTTTTATACCATCTTTTAAACCTTTATCAATAGTAAACCCATCAAACCAATTTCCAGGCTCTTTACCAATGACTTGAGCTGATATTAATTTGTAATTTGTATTTTTCATAAGTTCTGCCTCGTTTTTTAAGTAATCTGATTTACCAATCAAATTCTCATAATTTCTGTTTTTTTCTTCTAATTCAGCAACCCTTATTTTTAGTTCTTTATTTTCTTCTTTCAAATTTATAATATCCTTAAAAGACACAAAAAAATTCGAAGTTTTTTTCCCTATATTATAGAAGAATTTGCTTATAGGCGCAAAAATATCCCCAACAGTTTTTTCTACTTTTGTTAATGCAATTCTCTCGCTGCTGGTTACACCAATAATAACAATTAGAATGATAGCAACAACTGTTACTACCATTCTGTTTTTATATTTCTTAAAAAAGAACATAACATCACCACTTAACCTATTCTTTTATTATTAGATAGTGTTTTTTTCAAAACTTCTATACTCTCCAAGGCCTTTCCTGTGCCAATTGCAACACAATCCAATGGATCTTCTGCTATATGGACAGGCATGCCAGTTTCATTTTTTATTAATCTATCTATTCCGTCAAGAAGTGCTCCCCCGCCAGTTAACATTATCCCTTGTTCCATAATATCTGCGGCTAGTTCAGGTGGAGTTTTTTCTAGTGTAGATTTAATAGCCTCTAAAATATTATAGATAGGTTCCTTCATTGCTTCGTATATTTCCTTTGAGGTTATTTCTAAGGTTTTTGGTAGTCCACTAACTAAATCTCTACCTCTTATATTCATCTTGGATTCTTTATTGCTAACATTAGCAGAACCAATGGTGATTTTTATGTTTTCTGCAGTACGTTCTCCAATCATTAAACTATATTCTTTTTTAATATAATTCACAATGGCCTCGTCTAACTCATCCCCACCTACTCTAATGGATTTACTAGTAACAATTCCACCTAATGAAATAATTGCAACTTCTGTTGTTCCTCCTCCAATATCCACTATCATACTTCCAGTAGCTTCATGAACAGGCAACCCTGCACCAATAGCTGCAGCCATTGGTTCTTCAATAAGATAAGCATCTCTTGCACCAGCATGAATAGCTGCTTCCTCTACTGCTCTTTTTTCGACTTCAGTTACCCCACTTGGTACGCAAACTACTACCCTTGGTTGAAATAATGAACGTTTTTGTGCAGCACGCCTTATAAAATATTTAAGCATATTTTGCGTTATATCAAAATCAGCAATAACTCCATCTCTTAAAGGTCTAATTGCTACAATGTTTCCAGGAGTCCTGCCTATCATTTTTTTTGCTTCTTCACCAACAGCTAACACTTGTTTAGTATTAGTTTGAATTGCAACTACTGATGGTTCCCTAATTACTATATCTTTACCTCTAATATAAACTAATGTATTTGCTGTTCCTAAATCAATACCCATATCCTTCGTAAATGCGCTAAATATTCCCATATAATTTGCTCCTTCCTTTCTATCACCTAAATAATATTTCTTTGTTTAAAGCTTATAAATTTATTATCACCAATTATTATATGATCTAAAACTTTAATCCCAATTATGTTCCCTGCATCGATAAGTCTATGTGTAATATTTATGTCCTCTGTACTTGGTGTCACATCACCACTAGGGTGATTATGTATTAAAATAATTGAATTTGCAGACTTTTTAATTGCAATATTGAACACTTCCCTTGGGTGCACTATAGAAGCATTTAAATTACCTACAGATATACTTTCTATACTTATTATTTGATTTTTAGTATCTAGAATTGCAACCCTAAAATGCTCTTTTTTTAAATATCTCATCTCTTCCATCAATAATTCTGCAAGCACCGTAGGCGAATCTACTTTTATCTTGTCTTCCCCTCCACGGCTAGATATTCTCTTTCCTAACTCTATAGCTGCTAATATCTGCGCTGCTTTACAGTTTCCTATACCTTTTATACTTGTCAATTCTTCAATTGTAACACAGGATAGGTAACTAATACCACTAGCATCCATGCTAAGAAGTTTATTAGCTAAATCTATAGCTGTATCTTCTTTATGACCAGTTCTAATGATTGTAGCTATTAACTCTGCATTGGATAAAGAGTTGACTCCATATTTACATAACTTTTCTCTCGGTCTTTCACTTAAAGGAAGATCCTTTATTGTGTAACCTTTATTCATATTAAGATTTTCTGTCATACAATTCACCTACTCCTTATTATAATAGTTGTATGTCAAAATACCTTTCTAGCAAAACGTCTAATTTATACAAGGGTAAGCCTACAACGTTAAAATAACATCCATGAATTTCTTCTATTAATATACCTCCCATTCCTTGTATTCCATAGGCACCAGCCTTGTCTATATACTCTTTTGTTTTAATATAGTTTTCTATTTTTCTATTATTAAGCTTTCTAAACTTTACAATTGTCTTTTCATAATCTATGATTTTAACATTGGAATTAGATTTTATAATACTTATACCTGTAATTACCTCATGTTTTTTATCACTTAATAACTTAAGCATATCTTTTGCATCATCTTCCCCCATAGGCTTTCCAAGAACCCTGCCTTCACAAGATACAATGGTGTCAGCACCTATAATAATTTCCCCTTGATTAAATTTACCTGCTACTTGATTAGCTTTTTCAAAAGCCAATGACATTGCAATTTGCTCATTTGATTTATTGGTAGAAATCCTTTCTTTAATAGAAGGTTTCACTATAATAGGTTCTATATTACATTTTTTTAATAATTCCTTCCTCCTTGGAGAAGATGATGCAAGTACGACGTTTTTCATTATATCACCTTAAGCCTTATAAAAATATAGTATTAAAAAGTTTTTTTTAAATTTTTTGTTATATAAATAGATGCTAATCCTACGAAATATCCAGTAAAAAGACTAGTTAACAATAATATAGGTAAATAAGAAAATATCTTAAAATTATTCATCATTAAACTCGCAACTAGTACTTGAGCCGTATTATGAGCTACTGCTCCAAATATACTAACTCCAATTAGACTAAATATTTCTGAAAACTTATTATATATTATATACATTATTAAACAACTTAATATTGAACCAGATAAGCTATAAAAAAGACTTGAAATACTACCTGTTGCTAAAGTGAATATAATAGATTTAAGTATCCCCACTGTTAAAGCTTCCTTAAATCCAAATATAACCAACGTAATTAAGATTACCATATTAGATAAGCCTAACTTTGCTCCAGGTGCTATAAAGGGCACAGGCATCATTGATTCAATTATACTTAAAGCTAATCCGATAGAAACCAGTAGTGATAAAAAAATTAACTTTTTAATGCCTTTCATGGTTATACTCCACCTTCTAATGGCTTATATAATCTACATCCCTTTCATTATCTAAACCTTTTATCTCAATAACAAGCCTATTTGGTAGGCAAACAATAATCTCTCCAATTTTAGATATATAGCCTTGTTTTACATCTAACTTATCAGGACAATCTGCCTCTATTACTCTGACCTTTTCATCTCCAATTTCAATTAGATTATATCCATATTTCGTATTTATAGGAATAGTTTTACCAATTATATTTTTATCAAATATTATCTCCTTTATCTCTTCACCATCAACTTGTATGCTTATATACTTTTCATTATAATTAAAAACAAACTTTTTTATATAAATTAAGGATGCTAGGCTAATGATTACAATAAAAATTATTAAATATTTATCACCTTTTGTCAATATTTTCACCCTTTAAATTTAGATATTAATTCTATGCATATCATAATTAGTTTATCATTTATACTTTTCATTTACAAGCAAGAATTAAATTCAAATCTAAAATTGTAAAATAATAATCTTTACTACAATATTTTGCAATTTTATAGAATTTATTAATACTATTATTCATAATCATAAATTTTCTACGTATCCTTACCTTGTATATTATAAAGGAATTCTTAATAAAATAAAAGAGCCTAATTATAGGCTCTTTTATTATTGATTAGCTGCTTTATCTTTTCCTAAACTAGACCAAATAGCTTTTGTAGGACATTTTTCTGCACATATTCCACAATTAATACATTTTTCATAGTTAATTTTTGCTAAATTATTTTCAAATATAAAAGCATCCTGAGGGCAATTTTTTACGCACATTTGGCATCCAATACATCCAGTGCTACACTTAGACCTTACCATTTTCCCTGAGTCATTGCTTTTACATTTAACTATCACTTCTTGTTCATAAGGTACTAGTTCTATTATTCCCTTTGGACAAGCATCTATACAAGCTTTACATGATACACATTTTTCCTTATCTATAATTGCAATTCCGCCTACAATACTAATTGCATTAAATTCACAAGCGTCTTTGCAGGTACCGCAGCCTAAACATCCATAGGAACAAGATTTGCTCCCTCCTGCTAGTATATTTTGTGCCCTGCAGTCCTTTATTCCATTATATACATATTTTTCTTTTGCCTTACTACAATCTCCTTGACATAAAACAGCTGCCACATATCTTACTGTATCTACTGCATTTACGCCCATAATGTCAGCTACTTTCTCAGCTACAGGCTTGCCTCCAACATTACATCCATTTACTGGTGCCTTGCCTGCTGCTATAGCTGCCGCTAATCCATCACAACCTGGAAATCCGCAAGCACCGCAGTTAGCACCAGGTAAAGATTTCCTTATCTCTTCAACTTTAGGGTCTACTTCCACAGAAAAAACCTTAGATGCTAAGGAAAGGACTACTCCAAATAAAAGTCCTAACCCCCCCAATACAATTATTGGATATATTATTCCATTCATTTTATTACCTCCTATACAAGCCCATTAAATCCTAAAAATGCTATAGACATAAGGCCTGCTGTTATTAATGCAATTGGGAAACCTTCTAAAGCTTCTGGTATATCAATTAATTCAAATTTTTCTCTTATGCCTGCCATAAGTACTAATGCTAGGCTAAATCCAACAGAAGCCCCAAAGGCATTAAAAATTGTTTGAATTAGATTGTATCCTTCTTGTATATTTAATATGGCTACTCCAAGTACTATACAATTAGTTGTAATCAATGGAAGATAAACTCCTAAAGCACTATATAAAGTAGGGCTGGTTTTCTTCATAACCATTTCAACAAATTGTACCAATGCTGCTATAACTAAAATAAATACAATAGTCTGTAGATACTCTAATCCTAACTTATCCAAAACTGATTTTTGAATTATATAAGTTATTATTGAAGATAATGTAACTACAAAAGTTACTGCAATCCCCATGCCTGTTGCTGTTTCTGTTTTATTAGACACGCCTAAAAACGGACATATACCTAAAAAACGTGATAATACAAAGTTATTGACAAATATGGTACTAATCAATATAGTAAATAGGCTCATCTAGCTCCCTCCTTTAATTAGCTTCAGCTGCGGCCTTTTTCTTTCTAACAGTATTAAAAATCGCTATCAATATTCCAAGCAAAATAAATGCTCCTGGTGGCATAATAAATATTAAAGCTGGCTCAAAAGCAGGTCCAAATAATTGTTTACCAAATATACTACCGGCTCCTATTATTTCCCTTAGGCTACCCAATATTAATAATGCTAGAGTATATCCAAGTCCCATACCTAGACCATCTACTATAGATGGGATAACTCCATTTTTTGAAGCAAAGGCTTCTGCCCTTGCTAAGATAATACAGTTAACTACTATTAATGGGATAAATATTCCTAAAGCACTGTATAAATCTTGAGTATATGCCTTCATAAACATTTCCACTATAGTAACAAAGGTTGCAATAACCACAACAAAAGCTGGTATACGGATTTTATCTGGAATCACTTTTCTAAGAAGCGATATTACAAAGTTAGAACCAATTAATACACCAGTTACGGCTAAACCCATTGCCAAGCCATTTTTAGCTGAAGTTGATACTGCTAAAGCTGAACACATACCTATTAATTGAACAAATATAGGGTTTTCTTTTATTAATCCATTATAAAAAACTTTGGATAACTTCAATCTTTACACCTCCATCAATTAGCTAACTTTGAATTGTATATTTCACTTACAATATTTACACCATCAACAACTGCAGTAGTTGTAATAGTAGCACCGGTAAGAGCTTGTACTTCATTATCGCTCTCAGGCTTTTTAACTGCATTTAACTCTTTATCTACAGGTTTATTCTTAAAGGAATCAGAAAAATATGGCTTAGTCGCATTTCCTCCAAGACCTGGTGTTTCTCCGTTATTTAAAATTTTAATTCCTGTTATTTTCCCATCTGTTGATACACCTGTCATAAATTCTATTTCTCCACCATAACCATTTACCTTCATTTTAACTGTATATCCTTCTAAATCATTTTTATTATGTCCTTCATATATTTCAATAATATTAGGATATTCACTTTTTATTTCTTCCATCTTTCCTTCCTCTAATGGTTCAAATTTATCCCCTTGAGGTAGTATTTCTTTTTTAGCTAAATCATCTTTAAGAGCATCAGCTTCTGCTATTTTAGGTGTAGTTATATTGTTTGAAACAGCCAAAATAGATGCAGAAATAACAGTTATAATAAATAGTATTAAACCTAATTTTAACGTTTCATTCATTTACTTCACCTCCCCAAATACTTTAGGGGTTGTAAACTTCTCTATTAAAGGAGTAGCAATATTCATCAACAATATTGAATAGGATACTCCTTCTGGAAACCCACCTTTTACTCTAATGAGTGCAGTAAGTATCCCAGCTCCAATTCCAAATATAACTCTCCCCATAGGTGTTACTGGCGAAGAAGCATAATCAGTAGCCATATAAAAAGCTCCTAATATTAATCCACCACCTAATATATGGTATGGCAATAATTCAGTTTCAACTCCCAATAATAATAGCATAATAAAGGTTGTACCAATATAGAATACTGGAATCTTCCAATCAATAACCTGTCTAATTATTAAATATGCTGCTCCAATCAATAATAACAATGAAGAAGTTTCTCCTATAGCGCCAGGAATATTACCTATGAACATATCCATTAACTTTGGTAATTCTGACCCTGCAGCTGTTCCATGTTTCATTATTGCCAAAGGCGTAGCTGATGCAACTACATCTGGTCTTGTGCCAGTGAAAGTTGACATATGAGTTGGCCATGATGTTAAAAGCATAGCCCTAGCTGCTAATGCTGGGTTCATAAAGTTTGAACCTAAACCGCCAAAAAATTGCTTTACAATAATAATTGCAAAAGCAGTACCCATTATAGGCAACCACCAAGGTGCTGATGCTGGCAAGTTAAATGCAATCAATATACCTGTTATAACTGCAGATAAATCATTTATCGTAACTGGCTTTTTAAAAGCTTTTTGAGTTACAGCTTCAAAAAATACAGATGAAGCTATAGAAATTAGTATTAGTTTCAATGCATTTAATCCAAAGAAATATACACTACCTATAGCAGCTGGTGTAAGTGCTATTATTACATCTAGCATTATCCTCTGTATAGATTCGTTAGATCTTATATGAGGAGATGAAGAAACTAACAACATATTTTCTAAAGCAGCATCTTTTGCTTTAGAAGTGTTTAATACTTTACTATCCATTTCATATCCCCCTATCTACTTTGCTTTCTTTCTTTTTGCAATTATTTCCCTTTTAGCCACTCTAATAGATTCTGCTAGAGGCCTTTTGGCTGGGCATACATATGAGCATGACCCACATTCAACACAATCTAAAACATGGAATTTTTCTGTTTTATCAAACTTTCCTCTTAAAGAATAGTTGCTCAAATACAATGGTTGTAGATTTACTGGACACACATCCACGCATCTACCGCATCTAATACAAGGTCCCATGGGGATAGGTTTTGCTTCTTCTTCTGTTAATACCAGTATTCCTCCTGAACCTTTTATAACTGGTACTTCAATAGTATATTGGCTTAATCCCATCATAGGTCCACCCATGATTATTTTCCCAGGAGCCCCCTCATTAAAGCCTCCACATTGTTCAATAACATCTTTAAATGAAGTTCCTATTTTTACAATAAGGTTTTTAGGTTCTTTAATACCGCTGCCTGTTATGGTTACTGCCCTTTCATACAAAGGTTTTCCTTCTATTATAGCTTCTGCTATAGCCTTTGTCGTTGAGATATTACTTACTACAGCTCCTACATCCATTGGCAAGCCTCCAGATGGAACTATTCGCCCTAATGTAACATTGATTAATCTTTTTTCATCTCCTTGTGGATATTTAGGCCTTAAGGAAATAATAGTAATATTCTTTTCATTTTTACTTGCATCCATCAATGCTTCTATAGCATTAGGTTTATTACTTTCTATACCGATAATTCCTTTTTCTGCTCCTACTGCCTTCATAATTGCTTTTAATCCAAATACTATTTTCTTAGGTTCTTCCACCATTAATCTATGATCTGCTGTCAAATATGGCTCACACTCTGCTCCATTGATAATAATGGTATCAATCTTCTTATCGGAAGGAGGAGATAGTTTAACATGGGTTGGAAATCCTGCCCCCCCCATTCCAGTAATACCTGCTTCTTTAATAATTCCAATGATCTCCTTAGATGATAATTCTTCTAAGCTTCCTTTTGGCTTTACGGATTCATGTATTTCATTCTTTCCATCGGATTCTATCACAACACAATTTACAGTAAGACCAGTAGGAATAGCCATTGGTGTAATACTTTTAACTGTACCTGAAATAGATGAATGAACTGGTGCTGATACAAAAGCTTGGGATTCCCCAATTTTTTGACCAACCTTTACTGTATCTCCTACCTTAACTAATGGCTCACATGGTGCACCAGTGTGTTGATGGAGTGGAATTGCTACAATTTCTGGCTCCATGGCTCGCTCTAATGGAAGTTTTTCTGTTAATTCCTTATGATGTGGCACATTCACCCCACCTTTAAAAGTGAGATCCTTTAACTTCATCCTTTCCACCTCTTTTTCTATTCTTTAGTTATTAAAATAATAAAAGCATCGGTTGATATAATTTAAATAAACAAAGGAGACCTTTGTTTAAACTCATTTAAGGAAAAGTTAAAACTAAATAAATTTTCCCTCCCAATCAATTATAAATAAGCCCTGTTAAAACGGGCTTATACTACTCTTTTCTATTTTTTATTATAACACTATTTTTAGGCTATGTATACCCTATATACGTACTGAGATTTTTTTAACAATCCCCTAACATAGCACGGTATCGGTGTTGTTTCTAAGGTCAATACTTGAATTTAAGTTGTCCCATTTCCTTAATATTTATATAAATATGCTTTTTTTCACTAAATTATAGTAATTATTGTGAAATAACCAACATTCTTTAGCTTTGTCACTATTCCATCTTCATACTTAATTGTATTGGATCTTCTGGATATATTAAATTTGAAAGGGTAAGTCCTATAAGCCTAACTTTTTTCTCCATTTTAAATTTTGAGAGAAGAATATGTTTACTAGTTGAAAAAATTGTTATATGGTCATTGGTAGGAATATTCAATGTCATGCTTCTTGTTTCTATAGAAAAATCATCATATTTTATTTTTACAGTAATTGTCTTTACTAAATAACCTTTTTTAATCAATTTATTAGATAGATTAATGGAATAAAGTTTAAGTTTATCAATTAAAATATTTACATCCCGAATATCCTCATGGAAGGTCTCTTCTTCACCTATAGATTGATTTAAAATATGGTCCTCTATTGGTCTATAATCTAGGCCGAAAGAAAAATCATACAGCTCTTTTCCTCTTTTCCCAAATAAAGATATAAGGACATTTACATCATAATTTTGTATATCTTCAATATAATAAATACCTAGTTTATTTAATTCTCTTTCCATTTTAGGCCCTACGCCCCAAAGCTTTGTTACTGGAAGGGGCTTTAAAAGCTGAATAACTTCTCCCTTCTTTATAACGGTAAATCCATCTGGCTTTTCTATATCCGAAGCAAGCTTGGCTAAAAGTTTATTCATTGATATGCCCACAGATGCAGTAAGCTCAAGTTCATTTTTAATATCTCTTTTTATGTTTTTTGCAATCATAATATAATCCTTATCTGTTACATCTAAAAATGCCTCATCTATAGAAATAGATTCTATGATACTTGAATATCTTCTAAATATATTATGTATTTCTTTGGAAGTTTCTTTGTATTTTTTCATGTTTACTGGTAAATATATTCCATCTGGGCATAGTCTTTTTGCAAGCTTGCCTGGCATTGCCGAATGAATACCATATCTTCTAGCTTCGTAGGACGCAGTACATACTACCCCTCTATCACTAGCTCCCCCGATTATTACAGGCTTTCCCCTTAAACTCGGATTATCTCTTTGTTCAATAGATGCATAAAAAGCATCCATATCAACATGAATAATGGCTCTATCTCCCATTTGATTTCACCCTAACTAGATAATTTTCATTATTATTAAATTAATATTTAGGAATTATATTATATAACAATCTTCCACCTTATGATAACCACCCCTGCATTTACTTTCTACAACCGTTATTTTAACTTTTGCCATATGTTTTCTTCCTAAGGTTGTTACTTACAGTGTTTTATTATTTTTAAGCTTTCTTTGATTATTTGGATATAGTCATGTCATTAAATTGACATGAGGAGTTTTATTAAAAGTATAAATGATCTTTGTTTAGTATTTTATAAAGAATTATAATAATATTTACATTTACGATGTTAATATTATATCATACTTATGTATAATATCTAATGATGATTTAATCATGGTTTCCTTTTTATTGGTATCAAGTTTCTCGCTATTTAGAACTGAGAAAATTCCTCTCCAGTACCATAATTGAATATAAGTAAGAAGTTTTGATGTGTTTATTTTAAAAGCATTTTGAGAATATGTACAAA